>DATHPQ010000094.1:0-20836 GCA_035483735.1 Xanthobacteraceae bacterium
AGCTCGTGCTGCGCCGACGCCACTTCGTGGTGATGCTTCTCGACCACGCAGCCCATTTTGGCCATCGCCGCGAGCATTTCCGAGCGCATGTCCTGTGCCGAATCCTGCGGCGGGACCGGGAAGTAGCCCTTCTTGGTGCCGACGCGGTGGCCGAGATTGCCGCCCTCGTAATCCATGTCCGAGTTCGACGGCAATTCGACGGAGTCGAGCTTGAAGCCGGTATTGTAGGGATCGACCTTGTACTTCACGTCGTCGAACACGAAGAATTCGGCTTCCGGGCCGAAGAAAACGGTGTCGCCGACGCCGGACGATTTGACCATGCCTTCGGCCTTCTTGGCGATGCCGCGCGGGTCGCGATTATACGGCTCGCCGGTCGTCGGCTCGAGCACGTCGCAGATCAGCGACATCGTGGTCTCGGCGAAGAACGGATCGATCGTCGCGGTGGCCGGATCAGGCATCAGGCACATGTCGGATTCGTTGATCGCCTTCCAGCCGGCGATCGACGAACCGTCGAACATCATGCCTTCAGCAAAGGTCTCTTCTTCGATCATGGTGACGTCGAACGTGACGTGCTGCCATTTGCCCCGGGGATCGGTGAATCGGAAATCGACGTATTTCACGTCGCTATCCTTGATCGTCTTCATGACATTCTTTGGCGTCGTCATGGAATGCGTACCCTTTCGTGGTGCTGTTTAATGCCTCGCGCCGGCCCGGTTACGCTTACGGCTGGCGGGCGTAAGCGTCGGGCCGGCTATTCATATTCAGATGGCGTCGATGCCGGATTCCCCGGTTCTGATCCGGATGGCTTCTTCGATGTTCGAGACGAAAATCTTGCCGTCGCCGATCCGCCCGGTTTGGGCAGCGCGACGGATCGCCTCGATGGCCTTTTCGACCATGTCATCGCCAAGCACAATCTCGATCTTCACCTTCGGGAGAAAATCGACCACGTACTCGGCGCCGCGGTAGAGCTCGGTATGCCCTTTCTGGCGTCCGAATCCCTTCGCCTCGGTGACCGTTATGCCTTGCAGGCCGACTTCCTGGAGTGCCTCCTTCACCTCATCAAGTTTGAACGGCTTGATGACTGCCTCAATTTTTTTCATCGCGTCTCATCTCCCGGCTCCAAGATGCACAGAGTCATCCCAGGAACCGAGCGTTGGTTAGCAGGTCCCGTGCCAAGGCTGTGCGCACTCGAAAAGGGGCCTTACTTCAAGGGGTTCCGACGAAACTTCACGGCCGATGCGGAGGCTCGCGGCAAAGCTTCGCTGCTCAATTAGGCACGCTGCCTATTATATGGACAAGGGTGTAAAATCAATCCGCTCGGTAGCGCGGTATCTGTGCAGGGCCGGATTCTTTGAGAGAGCATGATCTTTTCCGAAAACCGGCCTCCACTTTTCGGGACCATGCTCCGCGCTTTGGCTATTGTTTGCGCGGCATGACCGAAATTCTCAGCGCTGCCGAAATGGCGGAGGCCGATCGGCTGACGATCGCGGGCGGGGTTCCCGGCATCGAGCTCATGGAAAATGCCGGTCGCGCCGTCGCCGAAGGCGCCGCCCGGCAAAGAGCCTCAGGCAGCCGCGTCGCTGTCGTCGCCGGGCCGGGCAACAATGGCGGCGACGGCTTTGTCGCGGCACGGCTTCTGGCCGAGCGCGGCTACCGGGTCGAAGTTCTGCTCGTCGGCGAGATGGCGCGGCTCAAGGGCGATGCAGCGCTCGCGGCGAAGAAATGGTCCGGGCGGGTTTCGTCAGCGCAGCCGCATGGCCTGAACGGCGCCGACATCGTAGTCGATGCGCTGTTCGGCGCCGGCCTTGACCGGCCGGTGGAAGGACTTGCGCGTGCGATGATCGACGCGATGACCGCGCAACCGGCGCCTGTCGTCGCGGTCGATCTGCCAAGCGGCATCAACGGCACGTCAGGCGCGGTGATGGGAGCTGCGGTAAAGGCGAGAGCGACGATCACGTTCTTTCGCAAAAAGCCCGCGCACCTTTTGATTCCCGGACGGCTTCATTGCGGCGAGATCTCCGTCGCCGATATCGGCATTCCGGAAAACGTACTCGCGCGGATCGCGCCGCGCACATTCGAGAACGTGCCAAAGCTCTGGCGCGCGCATTTTCCGGCGCCTCGTTACGACGGGCACAAATACGATCGCGGGCACGCGGTCGTCGTCTCGGGTCCGTCGTGGTCGACGGGCGCGGCGCGGCTTGCGGCGCGCGGTGCGCTGCGCGCGGGCGCGGGGCTCGTGACCATCGCTTCGCCGCGCGAGGCGCTCACGGTGAATGCCGCAACGAACCTCGCGATCATGGTGCGGCCCGTCGACGACGCCGGCGAACTCACGACGTTCCTCTCTGATCGCAGGCTCAATGCGGTCGCTCTCGGTCCGGGGCTTGGCGTCAATGAAGCGACCAGCGAACTCGTGCTCGCCGCGCTTGATGGTGAGCGCGCGGTCGTGCTCGACGCCGACGCGATCACAAGTTTTGCCGGCGAGCCGCGGCGGCTCGTGCAGGCGCTGAAAAACCGACAGCAACAGGCGAGCGTGCTGACACCGCACGAGGGTGAGTTCGCCCGTTATTTCGGTGCGTTGGACAGCAAGACTAAAGCCGGCTCGAAACTTGAACGGGCGAGGCTCGCGGCCGCGATCTCCGGCGCGGTCGTACTCATCAAAGGCGCCGACACGGTGGTCGCGGCGCCCGATGGCCGCGCCGCAATTGCCGGCAACGCACCGGCTTTCCTCGCCACGGCCGGCGCGGGCGATGTGCTGACGGGAATCACAGCGGGCCTCTTGGCGCAGGGCATGCCGGCCTTCGAAGCTGCTTCCGCCGCGGTCTGGCTGCATGGCGAGGCTGCGGCGCTGTTCGGGCCGGGCTTGATCGCCGAAGACCTGCCGGAGACTTTGCCTCGCGTGTACAGGGCCTTGCTCGGCTGAATTCAAGTCACTTCGAACCAGGCATTGGCGCCATCCAAGCCCTCGATCAGCCATTTCCCGGGATTGTCGGCGACGAAGGCAATTCGCGCCTTGCCGCCCGGCGCAATCGGCATGGTGTCGAGCCAGAAAGGTTTCCAGCCGTCGTCGAGGACGTCGAGGAGACGAAAGCTGTGTCCATGCAGATGGATAAAGCCGTTTTCTGTCGCGGGATTCGAAAGCCCGAGCGTAATCGTGCGGCCGCGCCTGACGGTGAATAATGGAGCGTCGTTCTTCGTATGCCCGATTGCCGCATCGAACCGGAGGGAGTCGTGAAAGTCCATACGTTCAGGAAGCGGATTGGGCGGCAAAGACTTCGGATCGTCGCGACGCGAAGACCGGCCCCGCGCGTTCGGGTCACATCGAATTTGGACAACGACGCCGCGCTGGCGGTCGGCGCCTTCAATTGTCAACGACGCGGCATTGCTCGGCGCCAGTGTGCAGTCGACGAACGCATCGATCCGATTGCCCGGGCCGAGTGTCAGTTCGCCTTCGCGCGCGACAAACGGCTGCGCAGGTTGGCCGTCGATCGCCATAATGAAGGTGCGAAGCTGTTCCATGCGCAGCTTGAGAATTTGTGCGGTAGTCGCATTGATAAGGCGAAGCCGCACGCGCTGATTGGCTGAAGCGGGAATAGCGTACGCGTCGAGGCCATTCACTTTGAGCCGCGCTTCTTGGCTCGATTCCGCATAGATCAGCGTGACGTCGTGATCGACATCGACCGGCTCTGTCTCTTCCACAACGAGAGCGCCGTTGAGGCCATGGGTATTCGGAGCCGCTGGGTGATACCAGAAGGTGCCCGCATCGGGAGCGACAAAGCGATAGTCAAAGCTCGCCCCCGGTGCGATCGCGGCTTGTGTCAGCGGGGGCGCCCCGTCCATGGTGTTGGTCAGGCGGACGCCGTGCCAGTGTATGGCAGTCGGCTCGTCGAGTTCACTGACGACGCGAACCGCAAATTGTTCGCCGCGCCTCGCCCGCAGACTAGGACCCGGGGTGATGCCGTCATAGCCGGCTTTCTGCACGCGCAGGACACGCGCGCTCTCAGCCGGCTCGGCGAAGCCGGATCGGGCGCAAAGCGACGTCGCCAGCGAGCCGATGACCAGGCGACGGCGCGTAAGCAGCGGGGGTGGTTTCAGCTGACTGCCTCAGGGCGTCGAGGGGGCCGATAGGCTGGGAGCTAGCTGATTCATTAGCCCAATAAAACCTGGCTTTTACCGAGCCTTGGAAATGGGCTATTTTTATAGTGGCGCTCGCGCGGCGCATGATATAAGCCGCGCGACCGGACCGCCCTGCGTGTCGCGGGCGTGGCGGAATTGGTAGACGCGCGGGATTTAGGTTCCCGTGTCGCAAGACGTGGGGGTTCGAGCCCCTCCGCCCGCACCAGCGGGGCGGTTTTTCCAGACATTGGCCAGCAGGTCGCGGCCGGAATGGCTCGTTATCGAGCCTGGATAGAGTAGTGCCGATGCAAGTGACTGAAACCGCTGCCGCCGGATTGAAGCGAGAATATCGCGTCGTGGTTCCACTGACCGAACTCGCTGAAAAGGTCACCGAGCGACTCGACGAGCTCAAGGACCGTGTGCAACTGCGCGGCTTCCGGCCCGGCAAGGTGCCGACGGCCCATCTCAAGCGCCTCTATGGCAAGTCGGCCATGGCCGAAGTGGTCGAGGCCACGGTGCGCGAGGCCAATAGCAAGATCGTCACTGACAATGGACTCAAGCTTGCGACCGAGCCCAAGGTCGTGCTGCCCACCGAAGAGGGCGCTATCGAGGGTGTCATCGAAGGCAAGACCGATCTCGCCTACACGGTCGAAATGGAGATCGTGCCGCCGATCACGCTCGCCGATTTCAAGACCATCAAGATCGACCGGCTGACCGCACCGGTGGAAGATACGGAAGTCGATCAAGCGGTGCAGACCATCGCCGATCAGAACAAGCCCTTCGCCGCCAAGGACGGCGGCGCGGAGAAGGGCGATCGCGTCACGGTGTCGTTCGTCGGCACCATGGACGGTCAGACCTTCGAGGGCGGCTCCGGTGACGATGTCCCGGTCGTGCTCGGCGCCGGCCAGTTCATTCCGGGTTTCGAAGATCAGCTCATCGGCGCGAAAGCCGACGAAAGCCGGACCGTGAATGTGAAATTCCCTGAAAATTACCAGGCGCCTGCGGTCGCCGGCAAAGATGCAAGCTTTGCCGTCACGGTGAAAACCGTCGAAGCGCCGGGCCCGGTCACGCTTGACGACGATTTCGCCAAGACCCTTGGACTGGAATCGCTCGCCAAGCTGCGCGAAGTGGTGCGTGAGCGGGTCGAGCGCGAGTACGCGGCGACGTCGCGGCAAAAGCTCAAGCGCGCGCTGCTTGACCAGCTCGATGCCAAGCACAAATTCGATCCGCCGCCGACGCTGGTCGAGGAAGAGTTCAACAGCGTCTGGGCAACGGTCGAGAACGACCTCAAGCAGCAGGGCCGCACCTTCGCCGACGAGGGGACGACCGAAGAGAAGGCACGCGAGGAGTACCGCGGTATTGCCGAGCGCCGGGTCCGACTTGGTCTCGTGATCGCGGAGATCGGCGAGAAGAACGGCATCAAGGTCAGCGAAGACCAACTCACGCAAGCCGTGGTGGCGCAGGCGCGCATGATGCCCGGCCAGGAACAGAAGATTTGGGATTATTATCGTAATAATCCGGGAGCTCTTGCGGCGCTGCGGGCTCCGATTTTCGAGGACAAGGTGGTCGACTTCCTGCTCGAGCTTGTGGATGTCACCGACAAGCAGGTGTCGCGCGAGGAACTGTTCAAGGAAGACGAGGAATAGGGCGGCCTTGACGGGCGGCTTGCGAATACCACCGGCGCGTCTTAGCTATAGCCGCACCATTTCAGGCATATCTTCCCGATTGTGACGGCAGAGCCGTAGCGCGGCGAGGCCGGTGTAGTGCGGCTCGCGGCGTCCTGTTCGCAGCCGGTTAAGCGTCAATGCCGGCTTCGACAAGGGCGACCGACTCAAGCCACATTGGGCGAATAGACGGTCGGCGCGACCGCGGCGGACGCAACTGGGTAGATGTCTGTGTAAGGCTGGCCCGAGTGACTATATCAAGGCTGTGGGCCGAAATGGATTTGAACGGGCTTGGAACTGATCTCGGTGGCAGTGCCAGGCGGATGTGACGCCCGAACGGGATACCGGGACGAATTGACCAGATTGGGTGAGCGATGCGCGATCCGAACCAAACATACATGAATTATCTCGTTCCCATGGTGGTCGAGCAGACCAACCGCGGTGAGCGGGCTTACGACATCTATTCGCGCCTGTTGAAGGAGCGGATCATCTTCATCACCGGTCCGGTGGAAGATGGCATGGCGTCACTCGTCGTGGCGCAGCTTCTGTTTCTTGAGGCGGACAACCCCAAGAAAGAGATCTCGATGTACATCAACTCGCCGGGCGGGGTCGTGACGTCGGGCTTGGCGATCTACGACACGATGCAATTCATCCGGCCGGCGGTGTCGACGCTGTGCACGGGTCAGGCGGCTTCGATGGGCTCGCTGCTATTGGCCGCCGGCGCCAAGGATCTGCGTTTCGCGCTGCCGAACGCGCGCATCATGGTGCACCAGCCGTCCGGCGGTTTTCAGGGGCAGGTCACCGATATCATGCTGCATGCCCAAGAAATCCTGAACCTGAAGCGTCGATTGAACGAAATCTACGTCAAGCATACCGGCCAGCCGCTGAAGAAGATCGAGGAAGCGCTGGAGCGCGACACATTTCTGACCTCCGAAATGGCCAAGGATTTCGGCCTGATCGATAAGGTCATTGAGAAGCGGCCGGAGGAACCGAGCCTGAAGACGGAACCGGTTCTGAAGGGGGTGACCTAGTGGGCTGCGGCCGGAACGCGGTGCCGGCCAGAGCTAGGTTACACGGCCAGGTTTGTTGGGCCGCGGGTCGACGGGCTGTTGCCATGAAATGGGCCGATTCCTCGGTCCAAAGCGGTATTCAGGACCGGTTCGGAGCCGGTTTTGTGTCCGATCGTGGCAGGCCCTCGAGTCGATACGTCCTCGGCGGTGTGATCCAAAAAACACGAAATGCGGAAATACCTTGTGGTTCGATGTCGCGGTATCGTTAATGGAATATTGATTGGCACGCCCCTAGCATGTCAGCTTGTGCTGGAGTGCTTCGTATTGTCACCTCAGTGACAGGGCTAGGGGTAGGTGGCAGGCTAGAGGGCAGGACGCGGTTACGGCTACGAAATCTTAGCGCACTGGATCCTAGACTGGGCAGTTGCGGTGAAGTGTTGCGCTGGCGAAGACGGAGAATGGAATGAGCAAAGTTGGCGGCGGCGATTCCAAGAACACGCTTTATTGCTCGTTCTGCGGCAAGAGCCAGCACGAGGTGCGGAAGCTCATTGCCGGGCCGACCGTCTTCATTTGCGACGAATGCGTCGAACTGTGCATGGACATCATCCGCGAGGAGAACAAGTCCTCGCTGGTGAAGTCGCGCGACGGCATTCCGACCCCGCGGGAGATCCGCAAGGTTCTCGACGACTATGTCATCGGCCAGGATCACGCCAAGAAGGTGCTCTCGGTCGCTGTCCACAATCACTACAAGCGGCTCAATCATCAGTCGAAGCACAACGACGTCGAGCTCGCGAAGTCGAACATCCTGCTGATCGGTCCGACCGGCTCGGGCAAGACGCTCTTGGCGCAGACGCTGGCGCGCATCCTCGACGTGCCGTTCACGATGGCGGATGCGACCACGCTGACGGAAGCCGGCTATGTCGGCGAGGACGTCGAGAACATCATTCTGAAGCTGTTGCAGTCGGCCGACTATAATGTCGAGCGCGCGCAGCGCGGCATCGTCTATATCGACGAAATCGACAAGATCTCGCGCAAGTCGGACAATCCCTCGATCACCCGCGACGTGTCTGGCGAGGGCGTCCAGCAGGCGCTGCTGAAGATCATGGAAGGCACAGTTGCGAGCGTTCCGCCGCAGGGTGGCCGCAAGCATCCGCAGCAGGAATTTCTGCAGGTCGACACGACGAATATCCTGTTCGTGTGCGGCGGCGCTTTCTCGGGCCTCGAAAAGATCATCTCGGCGCGCGGCCGGTCCACCTCTATCGGCTTCGGCGCGCGGGTCGCGGCGCCGGAGGATCGCAAGCAGGGCGAGATTTTCCGTGAGGTCGAGCCTGAGGATTTGCTCAAATACGGTCTCATCCCGGAATTCGTCGGCCGGCTTCCCGTCGTCGCGACGCTGGAAGACCTCGACGAGCCGTCGCTCAAGCGCATCCTGATGGAACCGAAGAACGCCCTGGTGAAGCAGTACCAGCGCATGTTCGAGATGGAAACCGTCGATCTCACGCTCGCCGACGAGGCTTTGTCGGCGATCGCGCGCAAGGCGATCGATCGCAAGACCGGCGCACGCGGCCTGCGCTCGATCATGGAGACCATTCTGCTCGACACCATGTTCGAACTGCCGAGCCTCGAGGGCGTGGAAGAGGTCGTGATCTCGCGTGAAGTGGTGGAAGGCAGCGCCAGGCCGCTTTACATCTACGCCGATCGGTCGGATCGCGCCGGCGATGCCGGCGGAGCGAGCGCCTAACGGGTGCCGGAATCCAGCACCTTCGATTCGGTGCGCGGCCCAATTTTCCGCCTTCGCAACGCGCTGTTTTACGCGAACAATCGGCCTTTCTTGACAGGGTGGCACACGAGCGCCACCTATAGTGTTGGAACGAAAAAAGCGTACGAGGAATCGCGTAGTTAAACCGGTCAGGGTCTCGTACCCGCCCCAGCGGTACCGCCAAATGGGCGCGGATGAGTGTTCATCCGTGACTCCCCTGCCGGCCAACGCAGTCTTTCGTGACAGCGCATTCTGCGGGTCATGAAGGAGGTGCACAACAATAAGGAAATGGGGCCATGACAAGCGCCGCCAAAGCCAAGCCGGTTCTGACAGCAGGTGAAAGCCGGGCCTATCCCGTGCTGCCACTGCGGGACATCGTTGTCTTCCCGCACATGATCGTTCCGCTGTTCGTCGGCCGCGAGAAATCCATCAAGGCGCTCGAAGAAGTGATGCGTTCGGACACGTTCATCCTGCTCGCGACGCAGAAGAATGCCTCGGACGATGAGCCGGCGACCGACGCCATTTTCTCGATCGGCACGCTGGCGAGCGTGCTGCAGCTCCTCAAGCTGCCCGACGGCACCGTCAAGGTGCTGGTCGAAGGCGCCGCGCGCGCCGAGGTCAAGAAATATACCGATCGCGAAGATTACTTCGAAGCCGAAGCGGTGGTGATCGCCGATGCTTCGGGCGATCAGGTTGAGGCCGAAGCGCTGGCGCGCTCGGTCGTCAACGAGTTCGAAGGTTATGTGAAGCTCAACAAGAAAGTGTCGCCGGAAGTCGTCGGCGTGGTCCAGCAGATCGAGGACTATGCCAAGCTCGCCGATACGGTGGCTTCGCATCTCGCCGTGAAGATTCCCGACAAGCAGACGATCCTGGAGATACCAACCGTCACCGAGCGCTTGGAAAAAGTGCTGGGCCTGATGGAGAGCGAGATCTCTGTGCTGCAGGTCGAGAAGCGCATCCGCACCCGCGTCAAGCGGCAGATGGAGAAGACGCAGCGCGAGTATTATCTCAACGAGCAGATGAAGGCGATCCAGAAGGAGCTGGGTGACGAGGACGGCAAGGATGAACTCGCCGAACTCGAAGAGAAGATCAAGCGCACCAAGCTCTCCAAGGAAGCGCGCGAGAAGGCGCAGCACGAGCTCAAGAAGCTGCGGCAGATGTCGCCGATGTCGGCGGAAGCCACCGTTGTGCGCAACTATCTCGACTGGCTGCTGTCGATCCCGTGGGGCAAGAAGTCCAAGATCAAGAAGGACCTGCCGCTCGCCCAGCAGATCCTCGATGCCGATCACTATGGTCTCGAAAAGGTCAAGGAACGCATCGTCGAGTATCTCGCCGTGCAGCAGCGCGCCAATAAGCTGACCGGGCCGATCCTGTGCCTGGTCGGGCCTCCCGGTGTCGGCAAGACCTCGCTCGGCAAGTCGATCGCGAAGGCGACCGGCCGCGAGTTCGTGCGCGTGTCGCTCGGCGGCGTGCGTGACGAAGCCGAGATTCGCGGCCATCGCCGCACCTATATCGGCTCGATGCCCGGCAAGATTATCCAGTCGATGCGCAAGGCGAAGTCCTCAAACCCGCTGTTCCTCTTGGACGAGATCGACAAGATGGGCGCCGATTTCCGCGGCGATCCGTCGTCGGCCTTGCTGGAAGTGCTCGACCCCGAGCAGAACCATACGTTCAACGACCACTATCTCGAGGTCGACTACGATCTCTCGCATGTCATGTTCATCACCACGGCGAATACGCTGAACATTCCGCCGCCCCTGATGGACCGCATGGAGATCATCCGGATCGCCGGCTATACCGAGGACGAGAAGGTTGAGATCGCGCGCAAGCATCTCATTCCGCACGCGATCGTCAAGCACGGTCTTGAGCCCAAGGAATGGTCGATCGACGACGACGCCTTGCTGACGCTCATTCGCCGCTATACCCGCGAAGCGGGCGTCCGCAATCTCGAGCGCGAGCTCTCGACCCTGATCCGCAAGGCGGTGAAGGATCTCACGATCACGAAGAAGACGTCGGTCGAAGTCACCGACAAGACGCTGCCGGATTTCCTCGGCGTGCCGAAGTTCCGGTATGGCGAGGTCGAGGACGAGGATCAGGTCGGCGTCGTCACTGGCTTGGCCTGGACCGATGTCGGCGGCGAGTTGCTCACCATAGAGTCGGCCATGATGCCCGGCAAAGGCAAGATGACCGTCACCGGCAATCTGCGCGACGTGATGAAGGAATCGATCTCGGCCGCGGCGTCTTATGTCCGCATGCGTGCGGTAGCCTTCGGCATCGAGCCGCCGGCCTTCGACAAGCGCGACATCCACGTGCACGTGCCGGAAGGCGCGACACCGAAGGATGGTCCGTCGGCGGGCGTCGCGATGGTCACGGCCATCGTTTCGGTGATGACCGGTATTGCGGTGCACCGCGATGTGGCGATGACCGGCGAGATCACGCTGCGCGGCCGCGTGTTGCCGATCGGCGGCCTAAAGGAAAAGCTGCTCGCAGCGCACCGCGGTGGCATCAAGACCGTGCTCATTCCGGAAGAGAACGCCAAGGATCTCGTCGAGATCAACGACAGCATCAAGAGCGGCCTCGATATCATCCCGGTTTCGCGCATGGATGAAGTGCTGGCCAGGGCGCTGGTGCGCAAGCCAGAGCCGATCGTGTGGGAGGAGGCGACCGCGAAACCTGTCGACGTTCCCGACGCCGCGGTTGAGGAAGATTCCTCCGGGCTTACCGCCCACTAAACGCGATCGTTACAATTGCGGGCGGCGCCCATCCGGCGCCGCCTTTTTATTGGGTTTCGCGAGGTTACCTAGCATTATCAGTCCTTTAGCTATGCCCGCGCGTGGCTGAGCTATTCGCGTCCCCCGCCGTGTATGTTCCCGCCATGGCCAGTCCTTCCCATCCAGCGATTGCACACCTCTATCCCGGCCGTACGGCCGGCTTAATAACCCGAGTTGCGCCGGGAAAGCCGAATTTCGCACCCAAGTTTCCTCGTCCTCCCCGCCGCCACCGTCGTTCCTCTAGCACGCTCCGCCAGGTCTTCATTGCCGTGCTGGCGCTTGTCGCTTGCGTGACGCTTGGCGTGGCCGGAACCGACGCGTTCCTGACGCACCGCGACGTGGCGCTGGCCGACGAGGCGGCCGGCGGCGACCAGACCTATCTCGGGTCCATCCTGTTTTACCCGGACACCGGAAACACCTGTCACCAATTGTATTTCAATAACCAGGACGGCCAGTTCTCCGACAACGGCCGCGTCGATTGCACCCGCGCGGTCGCTGATTTGTCGAAAAACCAGCCCAAGAACTCGTCCGCCGCCCGCACGGAATTCATCAGCAAGGGCTTTCGCTAAATCCTCGGCGGCCTGTTCCGTTCGATTTGCGGTATCGCGCCGCAACCATATTGGCCGCTGCCGCGACATTCGCTACATTCGCCTCGACGGGCCATCGGCTCCAACGCCGTTTGCGAGGCGTTGGGCAAAACTCTGAGAGTGCGCGTGTCCAAGATAATACGTCCGGCCGCCGGATGCGGAATCCTTGTGCTTGCGGCGCTCGCCCTTGCCACTGCCGCCGTTGCCGATGACGATTTTCCGCTGACCGGAGACTATACGCAGAATGTCGCCTGCAAGGGTGACGGTACCGATGCCGAGACCGCGAAAGTGAAGATTTCGCCGCAGGAGATCGTCTCCAATATCGGCGTCTGCACCATTCTCGATACCAAGCACAACGACAACAGCATCTTTGCTCATGTCGAGTGCAAGTTTCCCAGCGGGCCACTGATGGGCGATATCACCTTCACGCGGCGTCCCGACAACACGATCGAATTTGTCGACCGGGATTCGACGTATAAAGCCGTGCTCTACCGCTGCCCGAAATAAATGGCGGCTTCGCGACTGCGAATAAATATCGCGCTACTTACCCCCTAAGAGGAATTGCGCCATGCTGCATTGGACCGCGCTCGTGACGGTGCTCGCCGTCCTGGTCTACTTTTCCAGCGGATATCTCGTGGTGCGGGCGCGGCAAAAATACGGCGTGGCGGCGCCGGCGACCATCGGCAATCCGGATTTCGAGCGGGTGTTCCGGGTGCAAATGAATACGCTCGAATGGATGCCGATCTTCCTGCCGTTACTCTGGCTGTTCGCTTACTATGTCAGCGATCGCGGCGCGGCTATTCTCGGGATCGCCTGGTGCGTCGGTCGCGTCGTTTACATAGTCGGTTATAGCAAAGCCGCCGCAAAGCGCGAACTGGGCTTCATCATCCAGGGGGCCGTCTGTCTGCTCCTGCTCCTCGGCGCGGTCGCCGGCATCGTCACCGCGCTTGTACACAACGGGTGAGGATCAAATGAATCCTATCGAGAACTCGCTTTGATATTCTGATGTTCTTCTGCATGACGCGCCGCGCTTCAGCGGCTTTCGGTTCGGAATAAGGAGTTGAATCATGAGCTACTACCAAGGTCTGCAGGCGGAGACGGTGACGTTTCGCGGCCACAATGGCGACCAAGGCGAAGCCTATTACGCGCGCCCGACGCGCGCTGGAAAATTCCCGGGCGTCGTCGTCATCCATCATCTGCCGGGCTGGGATGAATGGATCATGGAAGTGGTGCGCAAATTCGCTCATCACGGCTACGCCGCGATCTCGCATCATCTCTATTTCCGCGAGGGCAACGGCAGTCCGGACGATATCGGCGCCCGCGTCCGTGCCGCCGGCGGCGTTGCCGACGCGCAGGTCATGGGCGACACCGCGGGCGCCATGGCCTGGCTGCGCGCCCAGCCCAACGCCACCGGCAAAATCGGCGTCATCGGCTTCTGCTCCGGCGGCCGTCATACCTATCTCGCCGCCTGCACGCTGCCGGGGATCGATGCCGCGGTCGATTGCTGGGGTGGCAATGTGGTCGTCGACAATCCTAAGGACCTCAACGACAAGCGCCCGGTCGCGCCGATCGACCTGACGGAAAAGCTGAGCTGTCCGTTGCTCGGCGTTTTCGGCAATGACGACGCCAATCCGACCGCCGACCAGGTCAACCGCACCGAGGCGGTGCTCAAGAAGTTCGGCAAGAATTACGAGTTCCACCGCTATGACGGCGCCGGCCACGCCTTCTTCAATTGGGCGCGCGACGCCTATCGCCCCGAACAGGCCGCCGACGGCTGGCGCAAAGTGTTCGACTTCTACCGCCGTTATCTCGTGGCCCCGGCCGCGAGCGTCGCCGCCGAATAAAGGAGGTCGCCATGTGCTCCTATATCGTCGAGAAGGCCGCACTCGTCGGCAGCGCCAAAGGCCGCAAGGGCTGGATGCGGATCGACACCGCGAACGTCTATTTCGATCATCCGTATTACTCGACGCTCGATCACGTGCTCGCCATCGACTTCACCAATGAAGGCGAGGGCGGTCGCGATCGTGTCGCTATCGAACTCAGTGCCGACTCGGCGCGCGCGCTGATCGCGCGCATCGAGGCGGCGCTGGCGAGCGGTGAGGCGGCTCATCCCTCGCTTGCGGCGCCGCATGCCGTCGCGGCGGAATAAGAAGATTTAGAGCCCGCTGACCCACATCCGCGACAGCGCCGGCAGGATGGTGCTGCGGGCCGCTTCGAACGGATGCACGTCGCCCCGGTTGGCGAGGATGACGATGCCGATCTTGCGCTCCGGAACGAGGCCGATATAGGCCGAGGCATTGTTCAGGCCGCCCGGTTTATCGACGATGGTCGGGCCATCGGTGCCGATGGTTTCCCAGGCCATCGCCTGTCCGGCTTGTGGGCCGACGCGAAATGCTTCGCGCTGCGTCATTTGCAGCGCGTCCCACACTTGCGGATCGACCGCGCCGTCGTCGAGACAGGCTGCGAGCAGGATCGACAGATCGCGCGCGGTCGAGAACATCTGGCCGGTGCCGGAAAAATCGAAATAGCCCTGTTGATCGCCCGGGAGCCCGATCGGTACGCCAGACTGCGAATAGCCTTGCACCGTGCGCGCCAGCAATTCCGGGCTCATCATGGCGCGGCCGTCGGCGCCGCGCTCGGGCACGACAGTCGATTTCATGCCCAGCGGCTTGGCAACGCCGGTTTCAATCAATGCGCTGATCGGCTTGCCGTAGCGGCGCTCGAGCACGAGCTGCAGCAAAATATAGCCGGCATGAGAGTAGATGTGCTGCTTGCCAGGGGCCTCGCCGTCATGCGGCGTAAAGGCATTCAGCGCGTCGTAGAAGCCGGCAAGCGAGTAATGCTGCGTCGGCCATGGCGGATGATCGGTCGGCAGCGACAGTCCCGATGTGTGGGTCGCGAGCTGACCGATGGTGACACGGCTGATGTAATCGCCGTGCAGTTCGGTGACGTATTTATTGACCGGATCGTCGAGGCTGAACTCGCCGCGCCGCACGCCTTCGGCGACCAGCGTCGCTTCGAAAACCTTGCGCACCGAGCCGACATTGAACAGCTCATCCGAAGTGATCGGCCGCTTCTCGACCTGGTCGGCATACCCATAATTGAAGAACAGCGTGCGGCCGTTCATGCGGACGGCAACGGCCACGCCGCCGGCGCCACTCGCCGCCGCCATGGGATCTATATCGCGGGCGATGACGCTGCGGACTTCCGTGCTCATACTCGGCCGCGCCAACGAGGCGGGCGATACCATCGCCAGCGCAGCGACGACGATTGCAATTGCTGCGGTGAGGATCACGCCGCGCCGCCGCCAATTTGTCACGCCGATAGTCCCGGATCGCATCAGCCCAAGATTGGCTGAATTGGTAAATGCAAAGTGAATGACCCCGGCGGCGACCTTGAGGTGGGATTTGGACGAGACGAGGGCGATGCAGCAAAAACGCGACCTGCGCGGGCGCAGACCGCAGCGCCGCGTAAAATCGGCGTAACCGCAAGTGGGTCTCTATCGCGCCTAGCGCACGCCGCCGGCGTTCACGATGGGCCCGCTATAGTCTTCGAAGCGCTTGCGCAGCTCCGCCACTTTCGGCTGGTCGGTGAGGAAAACGCGATAATCGTTGGCGACTTGATAGGACAGAATCGGCTTGTAGCCGGCTGGCGGTGGTACGTCGCTGCGCGGCGACCAGGTCGGCAGCTTCGCCTGCTGTTCGGGCTCGAGCAGCCAGGATATGAACAGCTTCGCCGCGTTCGGATGCGGCGCACCTTTGAAGATCGCGCCGCTCAACGGCCAGATCGGTAACGCGTCGACAGCCGGAATATGCGAGTCGACAGGCTGGCCCTGCCGCTTCAATTCACCGGTGATGTCGAGAATCGAATCGAAGGTGGCGAGGTTCTGTCCGGAGCCGATGCTGCGCTGTTCGCCGAGATGGCCCTGAATGAAGTTCGGCTTGGCGGCCATGTATTTGTCCATGTAGCCCCAGCCGTATTTCTGCACGATATGATAGAATACCCAGAGCGTGACGTCGTCGTCGGCCGGATAGGCGGTGACGATCTTGCCCTGGAACTGGGGCTTGAGAAAATCCATCGCCGAATTCGGCACGTCGGCGGTGGCGACTTTCTCGGTGTTGTACATGTAGGGCACGACGTTCACCATGGTCGCCCAGAACGTGCCGTCGGCGTCCTTGAAATTCGCGTCCATCTTGTCGAAGCCGGGCGGCTCGAATGCGATCAGGCGGCCTTCTTTCTTCCAGCGGACATAATCGGCGGCGGTCTGCAGGATCGCGGCATCGACTTCGAGCTTGCCCGTGGCAAGCTGCGTGTCAATCTTCTGGTCGAGTACGTTGGAGAAGCCGCCGCCGATCGTCACTTTGATGCCCGGATAGCGCTCCTCGAAGATCTTGGCGCGGGCTTCCCAAGGCGCGGTCGGGCCGCCGACATAGAACGCGAATTCGCCTTCGCCTTTGGCCCTGGCGTAGAGGTCATCGAGCGATTGCGCGCGCGCCGGTTGCGTGCCCATAACGACGACACCCAACGCGGCGGCAATTATCAAAAAACAAATTGATTTGGATCTACCAGCCGGCATGGTTTTCCTCCCCTTATATTTTGAACGCGATGATTGCCGGTCGCGGCGGTAAAAACAAGCGGCTCGCCAAAGCTCAAGCGATCATGCTAGGTCACCGCCGGTGCTGCTTGCGCAGTGACGGGGGAAAAACTGCAATGAAAATGATCGCTTACCTTCTGGCCATTATTTGCGCCATTGCCGCGGTGATGTATTTCGTCATGCCGGCCGGTCAATTGCCGACCTTCATGCCGGGTTACCTCGAAGGTTCGACGCACGTTCACACCACCCACGGCATCGCCGCTGTGGTCGCAGCCGTCGTGTTGCTCGGCATCGGGAAGTTCGTCGGCCGCAGCTGAGAGTGACGATACAGCGTAGCCGCTATTTCGCGTGTACCTTGCGCTGCACGCGTTCGTCAAAGCGCGCGACGCTGACGACAACGCGCTGATGCGTGCCGCCGCCGATCTCTTCGAACTCGTCATGGGCCGCAACCTTGAATGTTACGGTGCGGCCCTCGACGTGAATGACTTCGGCACTGGCGGTCACGCGCAAGCCGACCGGGGTCGCGGCGGTGTGGCTGACGTCAAGATGAATGCCCAGGCTTTGGTGCCCGGGAGGCAATAGGCTTTCGATCGCCGCCAGCGCCGCAGCCTCGAACAGATTGATCATCACCGGCGTCGCCAGCACCTCGATCCGGCCCGAGCCGACAAAGGGCGCGGTGTGCTCGTGCCCGACCACGATTTCAGTCGTGCCGGCGAGGCCCGGTTTGATCTGGGCCAGAATGGGGCTGATTTTAGCGGGCGCCCCAGCGGGAGGAGGATTTGTCATTCCACCTTATAGCGCCGTTTTGCGGGATTTCGAGCCGACATTTTGCATGTTTCGCGTAGCTGAATGGACCTGTGACGCCGGGACTTTTCTCGCCGGCGGGGTTAGATGCTAGACTGCTGCTGGGGCCAGTCAGGGGACCGAATGATGCGTCGATACGCCTTCATTTCCGCGATACTGATCGCAATGCCGGTTGCGATGTTGCCGAGTAAGCCGTCCTTCGCGGTGAGCGCCAAGGACAAGTTGGCAACGTGCACCTTCGGCGCCGATGACCAAAAGCTCCAGGGTGCCTCACGCAATGCGTTCCTGAAGAAGTGCATGTCCAATCACAACGATCCGCGGGGACCCGGCGCCGGCGCGCCAGCGTCGGCTGCGGCACCGCCGCCGAAGCAGTAAGATAGCATTCCAAGGAAGCATGATCTTTTCTAAAGACCGGCTTCCGCTTTTTGCGATTGAGCTCCGGGGAGAACTCGCGGCATGAACCTGCCGCCCTTGCGCACGCTGTTCTTCGAGGATCTTTCGGTCGGCATGGCCGAAACCCTGGAGAAGACCGTATCCTCGTCCGACGTCGTCGGCTTCGCCCAGCTCACCGGCGACCGCAATCCGATCCACCTCTCCGAGCACTTCGCCGCCCGCACGTCGTTCGGCAAGCGCATTGCGCACGGGCTCTATACCGCGAGCCTGATCTCGGCGGTGCTCGGCACCCGCCTGCCGGGCCCGGGCGCAATCTACATTTCGCAGACGCTGAACTTCCGCGCGCCGGTGAAGATCGGCGACACCGTCGTCGTTACGGTTACAGTGCAGGAGCTGCTGCCGGAAAAATCGCGGGCGCGCTTGTCATGCGTCTGCGCGGTCGGCGGCGAAGTGGTGCTTGACGGCGAAGCGCTGGTTAAAGTGCCGAGCGAGAAAGCGGCCAAAGGCAAGCGGCCGATGATGAAGCTGTGAGCCAGGCCGCGCTTCACCCGTGCGCGGCCGCAGCGGAGCTCATGCCAGGATATCGCTCACTTCCGGGTGTTTGGCGACGTAAGCGCGCACGAACGGACAGCGCGGTATCACCTTGAGGCCGCGCTTGCGGGCGATATCGAGTGCGCCGGCGACGAGTTTTGAAGCAATGCCCTGTCCGCGCGCCTCCACCGGAGTTTCGGTATGAAGGATCGTGATGACACCGTCGTCGAGCCTGTAATTGGCGAATGCCGTGACGCCGTTGACGTCGATCTCGAAGCGGGACAAAGCCTTATTATCGCGGACTGCGGAATTCATCTGATCAATATAACCCATGCGTTGGGTGCGTTGCATCGAGTTGTTTAGGCCGATGCCTCGGCTACAGGCGATACAAGCGCGCTGCGGTTTCGGACAAAATCTGCCGCTGTTCGCCGACGGACAGGTGCGCAACCGCCTGGCGGATATTACCGGCGAGGGTGGCATAATCGGTCCAGATTTTCTCGATCGGGAAATTCGAGCCCCACAGGCAGCGCTCGGCGCCGAACGGCGTGACGGTGTCGCTGACGATCGGCTGGATGTCGGCGAGCGTTGCGCGATGCACGAAAGTGCCGAGCGCCGAGAGCTTGACGAATACATTGGGACAATCGGCAAGCTGCTGCATCCCTTTTCGCCACGCCGCGCGGCCGGCGTCGCTGGTATCTTCCAGCATGCCGGCATGCTGGAGCACGAATTTCGTCTGCGGGAAGGCGTGCGCAAGCTCGGCGCCGGACGCCATTTGCGAGGTGAAGACCTGCAGCTCGAACAGGAGACCACGCGGCGCGAGTTGCGCCAGACCGCGCCGCCAATCCGCGCCGGCGATCACATCGGGCCGCGGCGCGAAACGGTAGCTCGGATTTTCATGCCAATGTACCTGCTGGCGGATGCCCTTGAGGCGCGTATAGGGCCGCATGGCGTCGAGCGTCGCCGCCACATCCGGCTTGGCAAGATCGGCGAAGCCGGTGATGGCATGCGGAAAACCGTGCGCGTCGGCAATCGACTGCACCCACGCGATCTCCTCGATGCAGCGCGAGGGGTCCCAATTGGTCTGAACGTAGACTGAGGCGACAACACCGTTGTCTTTGATGTCGGCAAGATATTCGGAGATCGGATAGTCGCGCCGGATCGCGTCATAAGCTCCGAAAATGCGCGGCACCGTCGGTCCGTTCAGCCACGGCTGGTCGGCGTGGCGCCAGATGTGATGGTGAGCGTCGATGATGTCGAGATTGGGCATGGTGGGCGCTTCCGCTATTTGTCCTCGTCATACGCGGGCTGGAGCCGCGTATCCATGCCGAGTTGCGGCATGACGGGTCGGACGCGTTTGGCGGCAGAATCCGGCCCGGCAATGACGGGGAAGTTGTCAATTGCCTCGGCTCGCGTCCGCCTGCTACGACCACGTCCAACAAAGCCGCATCAGCACGGCTGGGGGAGGGCGCATCGCCAAATGAAAAGCCTGGAAATCCGCCCCGGCGTCTCGATGGCCTACGAGGACCACTGCTTCGCACCGCCCTGGTCATCGCCGCAGACCGTCGTGATGGCGCACGGCAATGCCGAATCCTCGCACGCCTGGACCGGATTCGTGCCGCATCTCGTTGGCAAGTATCGCGTGGTACGCCCGGATATGCCGGGCTTTGGCGCATCGCCCGAACCGCCGGCTTACGCGTGGCAGGTGGATGAGCTGGCCTCCGATCTCGGCCGTTTCCTCGATGCCTTGAACATCGCCAAGTGTCATTTGGTCGGCGCCAAATATGGCGGGTCGGTCGTGATGCAATATGCCATCGATCATTCGGATCGACTGCATTCGCTGGCGCTGTTCGGTTCGCCGGTGCGCGGCAGCGGCACCGGCAATGCCGACAAGATCCGCGATCTCGGCGTGCGTGGCTGGGCGGCCGCGACGCAGCGGGCGCGGCTCGGCTCCGGCGCTTCGGCGGCGCAGATCGCCTGGTGGACCGACGAGTTGATGGGCAAGACCAATCCGCGCGCGGCGTTTGGCGCATCTTCGGCGCGCATCGATATGGAGCTCGAGCAGCATCTGCCGCGCATTGGCTGTCCGACGCTGATTGTGACGACCCAGGAAAGCGGCTTGCAATCGGTTGCGGCGGTGGAGACCTATGCGAGACAAATTCCCGATGCGCGTGTGGTCGTGCTGCCTGGCGACTGCTATCACATCGCCGCCGCCGAACCGGACCTCTGCGCCAGCCACCTGTTGAAATTCCTGGAGGAGATTGCGGCGACCGAGCGCAAAGCGAAAGTCCCAACTGAGAAAGTGGAATGAACACACGCCGCCGATTTGTGACTGCCGCTTTGGGTGGCGTGGCCGGCGCGGTGCTGCTGCCGCGATGGGCGCGTGCGGATTGGCCGGATCGGCCGGTGCATATCATCGTGCCGTTTCCGCCCGGCGGCGGCGCCGATCTGAATTCGCGGCTGCTTGCTTCGCCGCTGCAAGGCCTGCTCGGCGAGCCTTTTGTGATCGAGAACCGTTCGGGCGCCGCGGGGCGCATCGGCACGGCTTACGTCGCCAAGGCCGATCCTGACGGCGAGACTTTGCTGGTGACGACGGAATCCTCGATCGTCATC
>DATHPQ010000095.1:0-78079 GCA_035483735.1 Xanthobacteraceae bacterium
TGCGGTAATCCGGATGAACCGCGAGCGGGCCGAGCAAGAGCGCGGCACGCCCCGGGCCGGCCGCGACATGCCACAGCCGTACTGTGCCGACGACCTGGCCGCGCTCGACGGCGACCAGCGACAGCCCCTCCGCCGGACGGCGGCCTTCACGCAGCCGCTCCGAGGTCTTGGTGAAACGAACGGCGCCATAGGCCTCGTCCAGCAAGGCCTCGCGCGCCGCGACATCAGCGAACTTTTCTTCCCGGATGGTCACCATGATCCGCTCCTTAGGGCCGTTGCGCCGCGGCGTCCGCGATCTTTTCTTCCCGAATGGCCACCATTGATCCGCTCCTTGTCGGCGTTGCGCTCCGGCGCGAAGCCGAAGCGTGCGCCGGAGCCAGAGGGGTCAGATGTGGAAAGTGCGCAGCGGTGCGAAGCCGTTGAAGGCCACCGCCGCGTAGGTCGCGGTATAAGCGCCGGTGCCTTCGATCAGCACCTTGTCGCCGATCTCAAGGCTGATCGGCAGATCGTAAGGCCGCTTCTCGTAGAGCACGTCGGCACTGTCGCAGGTCGGGCCTGCGAGCACGCACGGACCGACCTCGTCGCCGTCGCGCGGCGTCTTGATCGGGTAGCGGATCGACTCGCTCATGGTTTCGGCGAGACCGCCGAACTTGCCGATGTCTAGATAGACCCAGCGCGCCGGGTCCTGCTCGCTCTTCTTCGAGACGAGCACGACCTCGGCCTCGATCACGCCGGCATTGCCGACCATGCCGCGGCCCGGCTCGATGATGGTTTCCGGGATACGGTTGCCGAAATGCTTACGGAGCGCCTTGAAGATCGAGCGGCCATAGGACTGCATCGCCGGCACTTCCCGCAGATACTTGGTCGGGAAGCCGCCGCCGAGATTGACCATGGTCAGGTTCATGCCGCGTTCGGCGCAGACGCGGAAAATCGCCGCCGCCGTCTTCAGCGCCTCGTCCCAGGCCGCGGTGCGGCGCTGCTGCGAGCCGACATGGAACGACACACCGCAGGGCTCAAGCCCGAGCTTCTGGGCATGGTCCAGCACATCGACCGCCATTTCGGGATCGCAGCCGAATTTGCGTGACAACGGCCATTCGGCGCCGGCGCAGCCGAACAGGAAGCGGCAGAACACCTTGGCGCCGGGTGCGGCGCGGCTGATCTTCTCGACCTCGGCCTTGCAGTCGACTGCGAAGAGGCGGACGCCGAGCGCAAAAGCGCGCGCGATGTCGCGCTCCTTCTTGATGGTGTTGCCGAAGGAGATGCGGTCCGCCGTGGCGCCGGCCGCGAGCACCATCTCGATCTCGGCGACCGAGGCGGTGTCGAAGCAGGAGCCAAGCGCGGCCAGGAGCGAGAGCAGCTCCGGCGCCGGATTGGCCTTCACCGCGTAGAACACCCGGCTGTCCGGGAGCGCTCTGGCGAAGGTCTGATAGTTCTCGCGCACGACGTCGAGATCGACGACAAGGCAGGGCCCATCGTCCTGACCGGCTTCGCGGCGGCGGCGCAGAAAATCTTGGATGCGCTCGGTCATTGGAGTCGCTCCTTCATCCAGGTTCGGGGGCTCCGCCAAGCTCTGGCGAGCTTTGGTTTGGCCCAGCGTTGCAAATCGGCCGCCTGCGCTCGCGCGCACACGTCCGGCGTCAACGGCTAAGGAGCTTGGCGCCGAGCCGTGCGTTGGGGACACGGAGCAGGCGCGCGGCTCTTGAGCCGTAGATGCTGCCTTGGATTGGAGCGGGAGAACCCGTTCCGCACGGCCGGCAAGACAAGATGGACAAGCCTCTTCGGTGTTGACCTTTGGACAGCCAACGAGACCAAAAAAGCCCGCTCCGTCGTTGCTTTAAGCCGCGTCCCCCGTTGAGCGCGGGGTGCGCCGGTTTCGCCTCCGGCTGCCGATCACGTAGTGAAGTTGGAAGCCTAGAACGTCCGGCTTCAACCTCAGGCGACTGTCCGGCCTCTTGTCCGGATGCCTACCGATCGACACACGGCCACAGGCACGTGCGAATTTGGGCGAGCGGCAAATAGGCGCATTGGAAATGCATTGCAAGAAAAAACGACACGTGAGCTTAAAAAATTTTGAAAATCTTGGCGGCGCGCCGCGCGGAGAGTGCGCGCAAGCGCGGCGAGACACGCCGAGCACCGCGCGCTGACACCTCCGGTGCGCTCGCGCCGCGCCGCGTGCCCTTGATGACGCGAGTGCCAGGCTGTGTGATAGCTGCGCGGCCTCCGCAGCGAACTCCTCCCGTAACTCCCCGCATAGGTGCCCAATGCCCGCTTTGCCAATCACCTTCGCCTGCAGCCTCTACGACCGCGTGCTCGCGCTGCAAACCGGCGAGATCAAGCCTGACGGCATCGATCTTAACTTTTTGGTCATGGACAATCCGCGGCAGATTTTCGACCGCATGAACAATCACCTCGAATTCGACGCCTGCGAGATGTCGAGCTCGGAATTCATCAGCCGCTACGCCGCCAAGAAGCTGCCCTATGTGGCGCTGCCGGTCTTTGTCTCGCGCGTGTTCCGCCACGGCTTCATCGTGGTGAACCGCAAGCACGTGACCTCGATCAAGGACCTCGCCGGCAAGCGGATCGGCGTGCCGCTCTATACCCAGACCGCGGCTTTGTTCGTCCGCGGCCTGATGCAGCACGATCTCGGGGTCGACCTTTCCGGCATCGAATGGGTGCAGGGCGCGGTGAACGAGCCGGGCGCCTACGGCAATCCGTCCGTCATGCCCATGCTCAAGCCGGTCAAAATCACCCCGAACCAGAGCGGCAAGTCGCTGAGCGAGCTCCTGGAGAGCGGCGAGATCCAGGCCATTATCGGCTCGAACCTGCCGAAGGCGCTCAATCGCCACCCGGACGTGGTGCGGCTGTTCCCCGATTACCGGGCGCGCGAGCAGGACTATTTCCGCCGCACCAGGATTTTCCCGATCATGCACCTGATCGTCGTCCGCAACGACGTCTATGAGCGCAATCCATTCGTCGCGACCAGCCTCTACAATGCCTTCAACGCGGCCAAAGACAGGGCCTGGGAGAAAATGCGCTTCTCCGGAACGCTGCGTTACATGCTGCCGTGGCTGCCCGACGATATCGCCGAGATCGACGAACTGTTCGGCGGCGATTGCTGGCCCTATGGGGTCGAGCCGAACCGGCCGACGCTCGAGGCGCTGGTGACCTATATGGTCGAGCAGGGCCTGATCCCGGAAAACATCCCGGTCGAGAAACTGTTCGTGTCGACCTCTGGCTAGGTTCTGGCCGGGCCGGTCACTTTGCGCGGGGTCATTAGGGCTTCGGCAAAGCGGCGCAGAACTTCGGCACTTCGTTGCCGTCGCCGAGGAAGCCGCATCGATCGATATTATGCGAGATGATCAGCTCGCAGCTGTTCTCTGCATTGCAAGGCGGGTGTGTGGCGGTGGCCACCTGCAAGCACTGTTTGACATAGACGGCGGCCTGCTTGGCGCCGACGGTATCGCGGCACGGCGTATAGGGTGTATTCGGCCCGGCCGTCAGCGCGCCGGTGCGCACCCCATAGGCCTTGCGGATGCAGGCTTTGTCGCTGCCGCACTCATTGCGATGGGCAATCCAGGCCTTCTGCGTGACCACGACAGCGTCGCGGTCGTCATCGTCCGCACGGGCCGTTCCGGCGGCAATCGCATCGAGCTTGCTTTTGAAGGCCGCGGCCAGGGTGCGGTCGAGTGCCGCCAGATCGTCGTCTTTGCAGATGGCGGCTTCGGCCGGCGTTGCAGGGCCGGTGCACGAGAAACTCGGCTCCGCCGCTATCGCAGCCTGGATCGACGGCAAGAGCAACGGCGCCGCCAGCGCGGCTGCAATAAGGTATCCGCCTAGCGCGGCTTGATGAGGCATGGTCCGATAGTCGTGTGGCGGGCGGTCCCGGTTCAAGCGAGGCTTTCGCGCAGCGCCCGTTCGACCATGACCCCGATCAGAGTTTTGCGGTAGGCGCCCGTCGCATGGATGTCGTCGGCCGGATCGACGGCAGCCGACGCGGCGGCTTCCGCCTTCGCAATCGTCGCCTGGTCGATCTTCTGGCCGCTGAGGACATTCTCCACGGCAGATAGTCGCAACGGCATGTCGGCGACCCCGATGGCGCCGACATGCGCGTTCTGCGCCCTGCCCTTGCCGTCCCGGTCATAGAACAAAGCGGCGGCCGCCAAAGCGAAATCGCCGCGGCGGCGGGCGAATTCGCAAAAGCCAAAGCGCCGGCCTAGAGGCCAAGGCGGAAAGCGTACCTCGGTAATTATCTCATCGGCTTTGAGCGCGGTCATCAGCGGGCCGTGGAAAAAATCCCTGGCTGCAATGACGCGCGCGCCGGCTTTGCCGATCACGGCGATCTCGGCCTCGCAGGTGACGACAATACCCGGCATTTCGGCCGCCGGATCGGCATGCGCGAGACTGCCGCCGACGGTGCCGCGGTTGCGGATCTGATAATGCGCGACATGCCCAATCGCCGCGACCATGAGCGGATGCGCCTCTCGCAGCCGCGCGTCCTTGAGGATGTCGCTCCAGCGCACCATGGCGCCGAGCGTCACCCCGTTTTGGCCGAGCTTGATTTGCTGCAGCTCCGAAAGCTTGCGCAGATCGACCAGCAGCGCCGGTGCAGCGACGCGAAACGCCAGCATCGGCACAAGACTCTGGCCGCCAGCAAGCGCCTTGGCTTCACCGTCATGCGCGGCAAGGAGAGCAACAGCCTCGGAGACGCTGGTCGGGCAGGCATATGCGAAAGGCGGGAGTTTCATCGCACCCTGCTCGTTGCATCCCGTCCGAACCACGAAGAGGAACGCGAAACGCTAACATCGGCCTTCACGACGGGTCAAATGCAGGACTACGCCTGTTTTCACGTCCAATTCCTGCTAGATTTCACTGCAACGACAAGGCGCAAATGCGCCCGCTCTCAAAGCGGAGGAAGCCGATGCTGAAGAAAACGCCGGGCAACGGAAACGGCAAAAACGGCAGCAGGAACGGCAGCAAGAGCAAGAACGGCAAAAAACCGCCGGCCGTGAGCGAACTGCCGAAGATCAATAATCTCACCGACACCCGTGACATCCTCGCGCACGCCGCCAAGGACGCCAAAGAGCACGATTATTTCATTGTCGACGTCGACGCCCATGTCACCGAGACGGCGTTCTGGTCCGAAGTCGTCGATCGGATGGAGAGCGACGTCTACAAGCAGATGGCGCGCGCCTTCAAAGAACGCGGCAACGCGGCGGGCTTGCTCAACGCCACGCCGGGCATGCTCTACCAAGACGTCTTCGGCCGCATCCCGCATCAGGCGCGGCTCGGCGAAGCCGTCCCCGGCGGCCGTACCCATGCCCAGGTGACGCTGGTTCAGCGCGCCATGGATTCGATGGGCATCGATTACATGGTGGTGTTTCCCACCCCGATGCTGGTGCTCGGCATGCATCCGCAGATCGAGATGGAAGTCGTCATCGGCAACGCCTTCAACAAATGGCTGACGGAAGAAATCCTGCCGCAGGATCCGCGTATCAAGGCGATGCTGTATCTGCCGTTCAATCACCCTGAGGCCTGCGTGAGAGCGGTCGAGATGTATGCCAATACGCCGGGCGTGATCGGCTATTCGGTCACGTCAACCCGCTTCCGCGCCGTCAATCACGACAGCTACATGCCGCTTTATTCCGCGATCCAGGCGACCGGCAAGCCGCTCGCCTTCCATTCCGGCTTCCACTGGGGCGACCAGTCAATGCAGCAATGCAATCGCTTCATCTCGATGCACGCGATCTCGTTCGTCTATTACAACCTTATCCATCTGACGAATTGGATCATCAACGGCTTGCCCGAACGTTTCCCAAAACTGAAAGTATTGTGGATCGAAAGCGGGCTCGCCTGGGTGCCGTTCCTGATGCAGCGGCTGGATTCCGAGTACATGATGCGGTCTTCGGAAGCACCACTCCTGAAACGGCGGCCAAGCGAATATATCGCCGACATGTATTTCACCAGTCAGCCGCTCGAGCGCTCGAACCTGAAGCTCACCGAAGCGACCTTCGATGCGATCAAGGCCGAGACGCAGCTTCTGTTTGCGTCGGACTGGCCGCATTGGGACTTTGACCTGCCGGCCGCGATCACCTCGCTGCCGTTCCTGAACGAACAGGCCAAGCGCAATATTCTCGGCCTGAATGCGGCACGCTTGTTCAAGCTCGAAGTCCCCAGGCACAAATTGAACAGGCCCAACCTCAAGAAGGCACCGGGGCCACGCGTGCCGGTGACGGCCTGAAATTCATGCCGAAGGTCCGGAAAGCAGCCAACCGCGCCGCAAAACCAAGCCGCGCCAACGCACCACGCCGCGCGAGGAAGCCGGCCGGGAAAGCTAACGACTTTTGTGCCGTGGCCCGCGACGCGCTCAAGCGCGGCGAGCCGGATGCGATCTCCGACAGGGAGCTGCAACAGGTCCTGACCGCAGCCGTTAAAGTCTACGCGGCCAAGGTCGAGCGGCGCGGCCATGACGTTGCGCCATTCCCGCGCGGCACGGTAACGGCGACCGAAACGGTGGTGACGGCGTGCGGGCTGATCCGCGCCGCCGACCTCAATATGTTCGATGTGGCGATCTGGTTTCATCGCCCGCCGGGGATCGAGTGAAATTCATCGGGGAATGGAGCAACGCGATGGATGAAGTCTCAGTCGGCAAGCTGACCGACATTGCCGATGGCGATTACCGCGTGTTCGCTCTGGAGAATCTCGAGGTCGGCATTTTCCGCACCGGCAGCAAAGTGCTGGCCTACGAGAACGTCTGCCCGCATGCGGGCGGCCCGGTCTGCCAGGGCAAGATCTTTCATCAGGTGGAAGAAATCATAACGCCCGACCAGAAGAGCGCGGGGCTGCGCTTCGGCAAGCAGCGCCACATCGTCTGCCCGTGGCACGGCTATGAATTCGACCTCGCCACCGGCTGCCATCCCGGCGACGCTTCGGTGCGGCTCACGCCGGTGCCGGTCGCGGTCCGCAACGGCAAGATCTACGTTAGCGTGCGGGATTAGTTTTTGCGCATAATCTTTTCGGAAAACCGGTTCCCACTTTTCCGGATCATGCTTGCTGCAACATCGCGTCGGCGAGTTTCTCGGCGATCATGATGGTCGGGATATTGGTATTGCCGCGCGTGATCGTCGGCATGATCGAGGCATCGATGACGCGAAGCGCCTCGAAGCCGTGCACCCGCCCGAAAGGATCGGTCACTGCGTCACGATCCTCCGCCGCGCCCATGCGGCAGGTGCCGACCGGATGGAAGGTGCCGGCGACGTTTTCCTGGATATGAGCGGCGAGCGCATCGTCGTCCTGGACTAAAGCCGTAAGATCGACCCGGCGATCGGCGAGCGTGGCAAAGATCGGCTCGGCGAGCTGCGGCACAGCCTCGATGAGGCCGGCGATCGCTGCGCTTTTGATCTTGTTGCCCGTGGTGATGCGGTTGAGCCGCCGCAGACGGTCGTTGAATTTCACCGGGAAGGTCAGCCGCGCCGTATCGCGCACCGCCGGATGGCCGAGAATCTCGACGCAACGGCGGAACCCCATCATAAACCGGCCCAGATCGAGCTCGTGGCCGGTGAAATTGAACTCGACCAGCGGGTAGGCCGCAGGATCCGCCGAAACCAGCGACACCTGGCCGCGCGCGCAAGGCTTAAGCAGCGAAGGCGCGATATTGGCGACCTGGTGCCCGAGCGGGCTCCAGGACGTCTTGCACTGCACATTAATGTAAATGTCCTGGGGCGGGGCTCCGGGCAGGCCGGAGGAGTAGCGGAATGCCGACATCGGGTGCGGCCGGATCTTTTCCGATTGCCGCGTCCCCGGCTTTTGCAGAAGGCCAATAAAGATGATGGCGTGATTGGAGAGATTTTGCCCGACCCCCGGCCGATCAGCCTTCACGTCGATGCCAAGCGCGCGCAAAGCGGATGCCGGACCGATGCCGGCGCGCATCAGAAAAGCCGGCGAATGGATGCCGCCAAGCGCGACAATGATTTCGCGGCCAAAAAGTTTTTGCGTTTCGCCGCCCATCGCGACAGTGACGCCGGTGGCGCGCCGTCCTTCGAATACGAGGCCGGTCACAGTCGCTTCCGCAAGCACGGTGAGATTTTTGCGGGCGCGGACGCTCGCATCAAGATAGCAGGTTTGCGCCGAGGCGCGCTTATCTGGCCAATTGCTCATCGGCACCGGACCGTAGCCGTCACGAAAATCCGCGTTCATGTCGGCGACGAACGGAATCTGGCGTTCGGCAGCGAAAGCGCCCACCGCCTTCGATAATTGCGGCCAGTCCTCGACCTTGGTCCGCCGGATCGGTACCGGTCCGGCCTTGCCGTGTGAGGCGCCGTCAAAATCCCAATCGTTCTCGAGTCTCTTGTAGTAAGGCAGCACGTCATCCCAGCCCCAGCCAGTGGCGCCATGGGCCTGCCACTCGGCGTAGTCACCCGGCGTGCCGCGATAGGCGACCATGCCCATGACATTCGAGCCGCCGCCGACCAGCCGGCCTTGCGAGAAACCGGTCAGCGGCGAATTGTCCTTGCGCCGCCAATGCACTTTGAGGCCAGGCCAGAAATAGGCGTCGTTGTAGTAAGAGCGCGGATAGGAATCGAGCACGTCGGCCGGCTCGGCGCCGGCCACCACATCGCGCCCGGCCTCGAGCAGCAAAACGCTTGAGCCTGAACGCGCCGACAGCCGGTTGGCCAGCACACAGCCAGCAGCGCCGGCGCCGACAATGATGACATCGAAATTTTGCGGCATTTTCAGTCCCGGCTTCCCTCGACGCCCGATCGAGCGCGCTTTGTTGAACGCGAACCCTTCATGCTTTACTGGATCACGGACCGGTGCAAGCCGCTCCCGATCGGCCCGGCAGAGGTAACTATTCCCATGAATTCCATGCCCGAGATGAGCGCACCTAAGACACTTCACGGCGTGATCGCCGCCGTCGCGACCGCCGTCGATGCCAAGGGCGAGCCCGATTGTGCCCGCTCGACCGCGCTGGCGCGCTTTCTGCTCGAGACCGGCTGCGATGGGCTCAATGTGCTCGGCACGACTGGCGAAGCGACTTCGTTTTCGCTGGATCAGCGCAAGCGGGTGATGACCGCCTATGCGCGGAGCGGGCTACCGCTTGACCGCATGATGGTCGGGACCGGAGCTGCCGCGCCCGCCGATGCGATCGCGCTGACCAAGCATGCCGCCGAACTCGGCTTTGCCGGCGCGCTGGTGCTGCCGCCGTTCTATTACAAAGGCGTGCACGACGACGGGCTGGTCGCCTATATCGATGCCGTTCTGACCGCGACCGCGGCGAAGCCGATCCCGATTTACCTCTATCACTTCCCGGCGCAATCGGGCCTGCCGTGGCATGTCGCGCTGATCCGGCGCCTGCTCGATACATTCGGCCAGCGCATTGTCGGCTTGAAGGATTCATCCGGCGACATGGCCTATGCGCGCGAGGCCGCGAGCATCCTGCCGCGCTTTAAGGTGTTTCCGTCGACCGAAGCTGCACTGCCGGAGGCCCGCTCCGGCGTATTCGCCGGCTGCATCTCGGCGACCGCCAATCTCAATGCCGATCTGTGCGGGCGCGCCTACAAGACCGGCGATGCGGCGGCACTCGCGGACGCCGTCACGATCAGGAATTTGTTCAACGGCAAGCCGCTCGTCCCGGGCATCAAGGCGCTGCTGGCTCATATCCACAACGATCCGCAATGGGCGATAATGGAGCCGCCGCTCGCGGCGTTCCCGGCAGCGGACCGAGCAGCGGTGGTGTCTGGATACGAAGCGATCCGCGCCGAACGCGTTGCTTAGCGGTCCACCGGCAGTCCCCGCTCTGGCGGCCTACTCCCCACTCTGGCGGCCTACATATGTATTCGTACGGAGCGGCTCTCGAGCCAGAGCCGCTTTTACGGTAGAATGTCACCGGCGTTGACGATGGCGCCCGACACCCCTATAAGCCCCGCTCTCATTCACGACTGACTGTGTTCAACGATGGCTAATACCAAGTCCGCCAAGAAGGCTGCCCGCCAGGCCGTGCGCCGAACCGCCGTTAACAAGGCGCGCCGTTCGCGCGTGCGCACCGCCGTGCGCAAGGTCGAGGAGGCGATTGCCTCCGGCGATCGTACGCGCGCCGCCGCTGCAATGGCCGAGGCCGAGCCCGCAATCATCCGTGCGGCGCAAAAAAATATCATGCACCGCAACGCTGCGCGCCGAAAAGTGTCGCGGCTTGCGCATCGGATCGCCAAACTCGCCAAGTAAGAAGCGTGCCGAACGTCGGTCGATCCCGACGTCATACACTGCCGCTCGCGTTAGGATAGCGAATTGCCATCAAACTGTTGTGCAGCCGTCATTGCCATCTGCAATGACGACCATGCTGGCTGTTGCGCAAATTTGTGCGCACCTGTTGGCTTGCGCTGGCGCCTTTCCTGTTTGTTTGCTTGCTTTTTGGTCGCGGAAGGCTACCCGACAAAAGCGATCACGAGAACTCATTTGCGATGAATGGGTTATTACGCACAGTTCGTATTGGACTTTGAATCACTGAGAATCCGCTTCGCGGCCTGATGTTTGCTCCGCGTCCTTGGACGCGGCATTTCGCGCATGTCAGTACCGTAACAAATTTGTGAATCGCCAAATTGACTCAATGCTTTGAGCGCAGGACCGCACGATCGCCTACCGCGCGGATGTGAAAGTCGGCGATAGGTGCGGCGTTTTTAGAAGTTTTTTTACGGTTGCAGGCTGCGCATCGCGTGCTAGGGTTTCCTTCCCTTCACATCGAAGGTTTTCAACAAGCGTCCAAGTGGGAACTCATCAAGAATGGGTGCGGGAGAGCTTTGTCTTCGAGGTGCCGTACTGACGGCGTGGCGTTGGCGTTCTAGATCTGCAAGCCGTCGACGCCGAGGGTCAGGTTGCTCGAATGCAAGGGTGAACAGGCCCGCAGCCGCGTAGGACGACGGACTTAAGACGACCATCGAATCTGGGAGCGATGGAGGTGGGGCATGATGACCGCAATCTGCGATCCATTACCGGCTGCGCGCAGCGCACTGCGCAAGCTCTTTGTGTGTAAGAGTTTTCTGAGCAGACCCTTTTGGCCGAGAGCCGCAGCGAGCGGCTGACGCCGCTTCCCCTCGATGCGAGGCCGCGTTCGCTTCGGCGAATTTGTCGGCGCAGTTGAACCACTCTTTTGGAAACGAGTTGCGACTCGGCGGTGCCGGGCACGGCTGGCTTTGCGCCTGCGGCTCGGGGAACGATTTACTTCGGGAAAGACGGGGAAAAATGCAGACCATGGACCAGGAGCGCTGGCGGCGGGTAAAAGACCAGTTGCGTTCCGAACTCGGGGAAGACGTGTTCACAAGCTGGTTCGGGCGGATGGAGCTCGACAGCGTGGACAAGGGTGTGGTGCGCCTGTCGGTCCCGACGCGCTTTCTGCGCAATTGGATTCAGTCGCATTATAGCGAAAAAGTGCTGACCCGGTGGCAGGCGGAGGAATCCGATGTCACGCGCCTGGAGCTGAGCGTCCGCTCGGCCACGATCCGCCCGATTGCCATCAAGCCGAAAATGCCCGTGGCGGTTCAACCTCTACAGAATGGGCGCGACACTTACGTCAATGGTAGCGAGATCCGTTCAAGCGTGCCGTTTATGACGGTGCACGAGGCGCTCGGTGGCTCGCCGCTCGATCCGCGCCTCACCTTCGACAGCTTCATCGTCGGGCGTTCGAACACGCTCGCCCATGCCGCCGCCAAGCAGGTTGCGACCAGCAAGCACGGCGAGCCCTTGATGTTCAATCCGCTCTACGTGCATGCCGCCGTCGGGCTTGGCAAAACCCATCTGCTGCAGGCGATCACCTGGGCCGGCAACGGCGCCGGCGACCGCAAGATGCTCTACTTGACGGCCGAGCGCTTCATGTACGGCTTCGTCTCGGCGCTCCGCACGCAGACCACTTTGGCCTTCAAGGAAGCAGTACGGGCCATCGACGTGCTGGTCATCGACGACCTGCAATTCCTGCAAGGCCGTTCGACCCAAGCCGAATTCTGCCACACCCTCAATACCCTGATCGATGCCGGCCGCCAGGTGGTGATCGCGAGCGACCGGCCGCCGGCCGATCTCGAGAGCCTGGACGATCGCGTGCGTTCGCGGCTCGCCGGCGGGCTCGTGGTCGAGATCGGCTCGCTCGGCGAAGAATTGCGGCTTGAAATCCTCAAAAGCCGCATCTGCGCGGCGCGTGCCCATCATCCCGGGTTTGAAGTGCCGCCGCAGGTTCTGGCCTATATCGCCAAGTCGGTGACCCATAACGGCCGTGACCTCGAAGGCGCCGTCAACCGCCTGCTCGCCCATAGCAAGCTCACCGGCCAGCCGGTCACGCTGGAAATGGCCGAGCGCGAAATGCGCGACCTGATCCGGCCGGCCGAGCCGAAACGCGTGCGCATCGAGGACATCCAGCGCGTGGTGGCCCGCCAGTACAATGTGAGCCGCGCCGACCTGTTATCGTCGCGGCGTACGGCAAACGTCGTGCGGCCGCGGCAGGTAGCGATGTACCTGGCGAAGGTGCTGACGCTGCGTTCGCTGCCGGAAATCGGTCGCCGTTTTGGCGGCCGGGATCACACCACGGTCCTGCATGCGGTCCGCAAGATCGAAAATCTCGCCAGCAGTGACAGCGCCTTAGCTGACGAAATCGAGGGGCTCAAACGCCAGCTGCAAGATTGAACCGCCGCGACACCTGAAGTGATGGCGGATCGCGAAAGCCCGTAATCGCCGGCCGCGACCGCTCCTGAAGGCACCGGGCACCCCAAAGGTCCGTAAAAATACAGGGAAAAAGCCGCGAAACCGCCGGGGCGCTCGGTCCCCGGCCTTGCCGAAACCGCCATACCACGCCACTTTTGTCGTCCGCTACCATTTGACTCCGGGATTCCGGTCCGCATTTCTCCACGGATTAAGCGATGAAGGTCACAGTAGAGCGTTCCGAATTGTTGAAGTCGCTGGGCCATGTCCACCGCGTGGTGGAGCGCCGCAACACCATTCCTATCCTGGCCAATGTGCTGTTGCATGCCGACAAATCGAAACTGTCGCTGAAGGCAACCGACCTCGACGTTGAAGTCACGGATGCGATCGCCGCCGAAGTCGGTCCCGGCGGATCGACGACGGTGCCCGCGCATATGTTCTTCGATATCGTGCGCAAATTGCCGGAAGGCGCCCAAATCGTTTTGGAATCCTCGGGTGACCGCGCGGCGCTGGCGATCCGCGCCGGCCGCTCACGGTTCACCCTGCAGACGCTGCCGGAGAGCGATTTTCCGGATCTGGCGCCGGGCGAGATGACGCACAAATTCACCCTGAAGGCCGCCGACCTGAAGCGGCTTATTGATAAGACGCAGTTCGCCATTTCGACCGAAGAGACGCGCTACTACCTCAACGGCATCTATTTGCACGCCGCCGGCTCCGGCAAAGCGCAGACGCTCCGTGCCGTCGCCACCGATGGGCACCGGCTCGCGCAGATGGAATTGGAGTTGCCGAAGGGCGCCGAGGGCATACCGGGCGTCATCATCCCGCGCAAGACCGTCAGCGAAGTGCAGCGACTGATGGAAGACGGCGACGCCGAAGTTCTGATCGAGCTCTCGCCTGGCAAGATCCGCTTCACCATCGGCCAGGCGATTTTGACCTCGAAACTGATTGACGGCACGTTTCCGGATTATAGCCGCGTCATTCCAGCGAATAACGATAAAGAGCTGGTGGTCGACAAGAAGGAATTCGAGGAGGCGGTCGATCGCGTCTCGACGGTGTCGAGCGAGCGCGGCCGCGCCGTGAAACTATCGATCACCGGCGGACGGCTGTTGCTGTCGGTGACCAATCCCGATTCCGGCAGCGCCAACGAAGAGCTCGAGGTTACCTACGAGGCCGACCCGCTCGATATCGGCTTCAACTCACGTTATCTCCTCGACATCGCCGCGCAGATCGAGAGCGAAGCGGCGGTGCTCAAACTGGCCGATCCCGGCTCGCCGACACTGATCCAAGACAAAGATCCGCGCGGCGCGCTCTATGTGCTGATGCCGATGCGGGTATAGACCGGCGGCAAAACGCTGTAGGGTCGATCCTGCCGGACCGAGGCCGCTCACGGAGCGGCAATGCCTTGCGCATGAATTTGACAATGACTTGGCCGGCATGACGACGGCATACAATCTCGCATGGCCCCTACCCGCGTCCGCCAAATCCGGCTCACCAATTTCCGCAATTATCACGCGGCATCGCTCGAAACCGATGCGACGACCATCGTCCTGATTGGGCCCAATGGCGCCGGCAAGACCAATCTGATCGAGGCGATCTCCTTTCTGGCGCCGGGCCGCGGGCTGCATCGCGCCACGCTCGACGAAGTCGCTTTCAGCGAGGGCGACGGCTCATGGGCCGTTGCCGTGGAGATCGAGGGCGCGCTCGGGCTGGCGACACTTGGCACCGGGATCGACCGGCCGCCGGACGACGCCACTGTTCAACGCAAATATCGGATCGATCGCGAGCCGGTCAGTTCGGCGTCGGCCTTCGCCGATCATCTGCGCCTGCTTTGGCTGGTACCGGCGATGGATGGGCTGTTTGCCGGCGCGCCATCGGAGCGCCGCCGCTTCCTCGACCGGCTGGTGCTTGCAGTCGATGCCGAACATGGCAGCCGCGTCAACTCGCTCGACCGCTCGCTGCGCTCGCGCAACCGGCTCCTGGAAGAGCCGCGGCCCGACCCGCACTGGCTCGACGCCGTCGAGCACGAGACGGCAGAGCTTGCCGTCGCCGTCGCCAGCCTGCGCGCCGAGACCGTGCATCGTCTCGAAGCCGTGCTGGCAAGCCGCAAAGGCTCCGCTTTTCCTGCGGCGGAGATCGCGCTCGACGGCTGGATGGAACGGCTTTTTCCGGCGCATCCCGCGCGCGAGATCGAGGAGCGCTATCGGGCAGTGCTGCGCGACAACCGGGCCCGCGACGCCGCCGCCGGACGCACGCTCGACGGCCCGCATCTGACCGATCTCAAAGTCGTCTATGCCCCCAAAGGGGTCGCTGCGGCGGATGCCTCGACCGGCGAACAAAAAGCGCTGCTGATCGGGCTCGTCCTGGCACATGCCAGATTGATCGCGGACATGACCGGACATGCGCCGATTTTGTTGCTCGACGAGGTGGTGGCGCATCTTGATCCGGGACGGCGCGGCGCGTTGCAAGGGGAACTGCGGCAGCTTGGTACTCAAGTATGGATGACGGGTGCCGATCCGGCGCTCTTTGCCGAAATCGAGCCGGACGCCACATTTGTCGAAGTCAATTCCGGCCGCATCGAGCTGACGACGGGAACCCGGCCACGGCGAGACCGTCGCAAATGACTCGCGTCATTGGCAAATTTGCTCGGTTCGCCCGGCAAGCGGGGAACAAGATCGCGTGAAGCTTCTTAAACGAAGAGGAGGGACGGACGACTAACAAGGGACGGAGCCGCTGCGGCACGGGCAGTGTCGGGCGCGACAGAGGCAATCATGCCGGAACCCGCAGAAGACGTCATCATTCGTAATTTGTTCGAGTCGCTTGAGCGCCTGCGCGGTGACCTCGATCGCATGGAACTGTGGGCCGCCGCTTTAGGTTGCTTCCAGCAACCGGCCCCCGAATACGAACCGAGTGAGCGGCATCTGTTAAAAACCGGCGTCGAACGACCGTCGCGCCGCGCCCGTTCTTGACCGCGCGTAACGCTCGGCGCGCGACTATCTTGTGCTTTCCAATTGTTATCAGATAGGGCGCTTTCCAGGCCGAATCGGGGCTTGATTCCGCGGCCGGCAAAACCTTGAAAAACCGCTATTTGACAATATCTTACATCTATCGACTTTGACCTGTACGCGGCGTCGTTTTCGTGTACAAGAATCGTCGTCTCACACGCGTTTTTTGCAAGCGATTCGCGAGCTCTCCGCATGGCTGAACCTGTCCGCAAACCAACCCCCGAAGCATCCTCCGATTACGATGCGGAATCGATCAAGGTGCTCAAGGGGCTCGATGCCGTGCGCAAGCGGCCGGGCATGTATATCGGCGACACCGACGACGGCTCGGGCCTGCACCACATGGTCTATGAGGTCGTCGATAACGCGATCGACGAAGCGCTCGCGGGCTATGCCAAGGAAGTCACGGTCACGCTCAATCCCGACGGTTCCTGCACCGTGCGCGATGACGGTCGCGGCATTCCTACCGACATCCACAAAGGCGAAGGCGTATCGGCGGCCGAGGTCATCATGACCCAGCTCCATGCCGGCGGGAAATTCGACCAGAACTCCTACAAAGTTTCAGGCGGCCTGCACGGCGTCGGCGTCTCGGTGGTCAACGCGCTGTCGACCTGGCTCAAGCTCACGATCTGGCGCGATGGCCAGGAGAACTCCATGGAATTTCGGCACGGCGACGCGGTTGCTCCGCTCGCCGTTGTCGGCGCCGCGCGCGACAGGCGCGGCACCGAAGTTTCGTTTCTGCCGTCGAAAGAAACTTTCACCATGACGGAGTTCGATTTCGCGACGCTGGAGCACCGGCTGCGCGAGCTCGCCTTCCTCAATTCCGGCGTCAAGATCGTGCTCTCCGACATGCGTCACGCCGTCGAGCATCGCGAGGAATTGATCTACGAGGGCGGCGTCGAGGCCTTCGTGAAATATCTCGACCGCAACAAAACGCCGCTCATTCCGCAGCCGATCGTCATAAAGGCCGATCGCGACGGCGTCGCGATCGAATGCGCGCTGTGGTGGAACGACGGCTATCACGAGAGCGTGCTCTGTTTCACCAATAACATTCCGCAACGCGACGGCGGCACGCATCTGGCCGGCTTTCGCGGCGCGCTGACGCGCCAAATCACCGGCTATGCCGAATCCGGCGGCGTCGCGCGCAAGGAGAAAGTGGCGCTGACCGGCGACGACTGCCGCGAAGGCCTGACCGCCGTGCTTTCGGTCAAGGTCGCGGATCCAAAATTCTCCTCGCAGACCAAGGACAAGCTCGTTTCCTCCGAAGTGCGGCCGGCGGTCGAGGGCATCGTCAACGACATGCTCAAGGCCTGGCTCGAAGAACATCCGGGCGAAGCCAAGATCGTCGTCGGCAAAGTGATCCAGGCGGCCGCAGCGCGTGAGGCCGCGCGCAAGGCGCGCGAAATGACGCGCAAAAGCGCACTTGGCGTCACCTCGCTGCCCGGCAAGCTCGCCGATTGCCAGGAGCGCGATCCGGCGAAATCCGAGCTCTTCATCGTCGAGGGCGATAGCGCCGGCGGCAGCGCCAAGCAGGGCCGCAATCGCGAATTCCAGGCCGTGTTGCCATTGCGCGGCAAAATCCTCAATGTCGAACGCGCGCGCATGGACAAGATGCTGTCGTCCGAACAGATCGGGACCCTGATCACAGCGCTCGGCACCGGCATCGGCACCGACGAATTCGCCATCGACAAGCTGCGCTATCACAAGATCATCATCATGACCGACGCCGATGTCGACGGCGCCCATATCCGCACGCTACTCTTGACCTTCTTCTATCGGCAGATGCGCGAGATCATCGACGGCGGTCATCTCTACATCGCCCAGCCGCCGCTCTACAAAATCGCCCGCGGCAAGTCCGAGCAATATCTCAAGGACGAGCGCGCGCTGGAAAATTATCTGATCGATACCGGCATCGAAGACGCCGTGTTGCGCCTATCGTCGGGCGAGACGCTTGCCGGCAACGATCTGCGCAAGCTGGTCGAGGATTCCCGCACCATCCGCAATCTACTGCGCGGCCTGCACAGCCGGTATAACCGGCAGGTCGTCGAACAGGCAGCGATCCTCAGTGTGCTCAATCGCGAGATCTTCGGCGATCCGCAAAAGGCCATGGCCGCGGTGCCTTATATCGCCAAGCGCCTCGACGCGCTGTCGGAAGAGACCGAGCGCGGCTGGCAAGGCCAATTCACCGAAGGCTCAGGCTTCCAATTCGAGCGCACCGTGCGTGGCGTGAAAGAAGTTGCGGTGCTTGATCAGGCGCTGCTCGGCTCTGCCGATGCGCGCAAGCTCGACGAGTTCGCGCCGGCGCTGCAGAAAGTGTTCCCGCGGCCGACGCCGCCGGCGATGCTGCGGCGGAAGGACGAGGACATCCCGATCCACGGCCCAGTCAGCCTGTTCGAGGCGGTGACCGATGCCGGCCGCAAAGGCGTGTCGCTGCAGCGCTATAAAGGGCTCGGCGAAATGAACCCCAGCCAGCTCTGGGAAACCACCCTCGACACCAATGCCCGCACCATGCTGCAAGTCAGCGTCAAAGAGATCGACGAGGCCAATACGATCTTCGACGAATTGATGGGCGACAAAGTCGAGCCGCGCCGCGTCTTCATCGAAGCGCATGCGCTCGCGGCCAGCGTGGACGTGTAACTGCGCAGCCTGTTTTGATGGAAGCATGATCGTTTCGGAAAACCCGCTTCCGCTTTTCCGGAGCATGCTTTAGTGCCCCGGCAGTACCAGAACTTCAGGGCTCTTCGGCAGCGTCGTCTTTGAGATGACAGTCGAGGGTACTTCCGCCGTCTGCACGTCCCATAATTTGCGCGCGCGGTCGAGAAAGCGCTCGAGAACGGACGGCCCGAAATAATGCATCGGGATGATGATCTGCGGCTTCATCGCGGTCAGCACGTCCATGATGCCGTCGAGATCGAGCGTATAGAAGCCGTCGACTGGCGCCATGACCACGTCGGCGTGGCCGATCTCGTTGAGCTGCTGTTGTGTCAGCGTGTGGTGCAGGTGGCTCAGATGAACGATGCACAGATTGGCGATTTCGAAAATAAAGATTGAATTGCCGTAGCGCTCGGTGCCGCCTTCAAAGTCGCGGATATTGGTCGGCACATTGCGCACCCGCACATCGCGATAGGTGAGATCCCATTGCGCCGGCTGGTTTGGCGTGTCGCTCCAGCCGCGCAGCACGTATTTGATCGCCGGATCGGGATGATCCGTGTAGTGCGTGTCATGGGCGTGATTCATGGTGATGATGTCGGGCAGGATCGGCGGCCGCACATAATCGTTGTAATCGGTCGCAATGCGCACAAGTTGCGGGCTTTCGATCAGAAACGTGGCGTGGCCAACGAAGGTGATCCGCACTTGGTCAGCGTTGAGTGCGGCAACATCGAAAGCTGCAGGAATGACGCGCCGCCGGTCGCGCGCGACCAGTCCGGGACAATTCTCCGGTGTCTGCAGCGGTGACGGCGTCTCGGCTGGAGACTCTTGCTTTGGCGCGGGCACCTCGGCCGTTTGCGCGTGCAACAGTTTGGCCGATGCTAAAACCGCAATGGCGGCCGCGAAGGCAACGATGCGTAGATGCCGCGAGACGCCGCTCATAGTGAAGCCTTGCACCCGAAGACTTGCGTCCAAAGACCTGCACGCCCGGCGCAGTCATAGAAAAGCGAAGTTTGGCCTGGAATGTGACGGCAACGCTACCGCCATCGCGTGGCTGTCATGTGAAGCGACCGGGAATGGGATCATGCGTCCAAGCATTGTTTTCGGCATCGTATGGATTGGCTGGATTATCAGCTGGATCGTGGCCTCGTTCTGGTCCGCCCGCACCGAGAAGCGCGTAACGACCTGGGAGACCTGGCTGTCCCGCGCCGCCCTCGTTCTCGGCGCGATCCTGCTGTTTCATTCCACGCGGCGGCTCTTGGGCGAAACCCGCCTCTGGCATGTCGGCTTCGACGGCGCTTATGCGCTCGCCGGCATCACCTTGCTCGGCATTCTCTTTGCGTGGTGGGCGCGCCTGCATCTCGGCCGGCTGTGGTCGAGCGCGATCACCCGGAAAGAAGATCATCGCGTCATCGAAACCGGACCGTATGCCCTGGTCCGTCATCCGATTTACACCGGACTGATACTCGCCATTTTCGCCACCGCGGCAGCGCAAGCGACGGTCACCGGCTGCCTTGGCGCGGCGCTCGTCGCTTTTGGCCTGTGGATCAAGGCGCGGGTCGAGGAACGCTTTCTGACAGCCGAACTCGGCGTCGAGGTCTATGACACTTACCGCCGCCGCGTCCCGATGCTGGTGCCGTTCATGCCGGCGGGCTGAACCGCAATGATGCGGCTCAGTGGCCCGACGTGATCGTGCCGCGCGCGGTCAGGACAAGCCATTGGCCATCCTGACGCTTGATCGAGTCGACACGCCCGACACCCGGAAGAACGCTGCCGGCGCCGACGTCGAAGATGCCGCCGAAACGGCTCTCGACCAAGGCGCGGCCGTTTTGCACGTCGCGCACGGCCCAGTCCTGCAAAATCCGGTCGTTGATTTTCGGCTGCGCCGATTCAGCCGCTGTGCTCGAGGCGATGGAGCCCGTCGTGTCGGTGGCCGAGGCGAAATGCTGATCAAGGCGATCGAGACGATCCGCGATCTTGCTGTATTGGCCGTTGGTGCCGCGCATCGTCGAATCGACTTCGGCCTTGAGCGCGGCGAGCTCGCCCTTCAGCTGCTGCAGCGTCGTGTCGGCGGAAACCTGGACGTTCTCAGCGGCCGGCGCCGTCGGATAATAGAAATGCGCGAAGCCGGCGCCCGACACCGAGCCGACGAACGAGCTGAACGCGGCGATGAAAGCGACCGTCGCCGCAAGCTGCAAAAAGCGCGACGAGTGTGTCGGTGACGCGAACGCGGCCGGCGATTCTTCCTCGGGCTTCGCGGCCGTCTCTTCAACAGTCTCGTCTTCGCCCGCGCCGAGCTTGGGCGACAGAACCATCGGCAAGTTCCGGTGCGAGTCTCCCGCGCGCAGGTCGTCGCCGGAAGCGGCACCGGCGTCCCCTGCCGTCTCCGGGGTGGCAGACGAGTCGTTCGTATTGTTATTGATAGGTTCGACCTTTTCGCCGTCGGCGTGGTCCGGGCTCTCAGCCATGGCGGATCTCCGGGATTACTGGACAACCAGTCGTTAACCACGTTCGGTTAGCAATTAGTTACCGAGCGCATCCCGAAGCTCCCTTTGCCGCGGCAGCAGGAAGCGGCGGCGGCAGCTAAGCCCCTAATCCAAAAGACCATTTTCTCGCGCCAAATCCTTCAGGGAAGCTTCCGGGCGGGCGCCGAGATGCCCGATCACCTCGCCGGCCGCGAGCGCGCCGAGCCGGCCGCAGGTGCGATCATCGGCGCCGCGGGCGAGACCGGACAAGAAGCCGGCCGCGAACAAATCGCCGGCGCCGGTCGTATCGATCACACGCTCAACGGGAAACGCCGGCACTGCCTCTTCACCGTCGGGACTGATGACGAGACAGCCCTTTTCGCTGCGCGTAATGACCGCGATCTCGATATCCTTGCGCAGTGCCGATACCGCGGCACCGAAATCCGCTGTCTGATAAAGGCTGCGAAGCTCGGCCTCGTTGGCGAAGATCAGATCGACCGTATTCGAGCGCATCAGCTGCAAGAACTCATCGCGCCAGCGGTCGACACAGAATGCGTCCGATAGCGACAGCGCGACTTTGCGCTCGGCATCATGCGCGATCTTCGCGGCCTTGAGAAACGCGTCCTTGGCGTTCTTCGGATCCCATAAATAGCCTTCGAGATACGTCACGGCGCTCGCCGCGACCATGTCGGCATCGATATCGGCGGGATGCAGATCCTGCGCGGCGCCGAGGAACGTGTTCATGGTGCGCTCGCCGTCCGGCGTCACGAGCACATAGCAGCGTCCGGTCGAAGGCCCGCCGGACCCCGGCGCGGTATTAAACGCCACGCCGGCGGCGCGGATATCGTGGGTGAAAGCGCGGCCGAGCTGATCGTCCCTGACCTTGCCGACAAACGCCGCGCGCGCGCCGAGCGAAGCGAGCCCGACAATGGTATTGGCCGCGGAGCCGCCGGAGGTCTCAACCGCAGGCCCCATGGCGTCATAGATCGCTTCGGCACGCGCCTCATCGATCAATGCCATCGCGCCTTTTGTCATGCCCTGCTTGAGCAGAAAATCTTCTTCGGCGCGCGCGATCACGTCGACAATCGCGTTGCCAATACCGAGGACGTCGTAACGGGCTGATTTCATGGTGTGTTTTCGCGGAGAAATAGGGGTCGGACCGGCGCGCACTATAACGGCGGGGACTTGCAGGGCAAGGCGCCGCCATGGCATTTCACGCCCACGGCGCGAAGGCCGGCAGGGCATTTAAAGACATGGCATTCAAAGAACTGGTCTTTTCAGGTGTGCAGCCGACCGGCAATCTGCACCTCGGCAATTATCTCGGCGCCATCAAGCGCTTTGTCGAGCTGCAGGATCGCTATGACTGCATCTATTGCGTGGTCGATTTGCACGCCATCACGGTGTGGCAGGATCCCACCGAACTGCCCAAGGCGATCCGCGAAGTCACTGCGGCCTTCATCGCCTGCGGCATCGACCCGAAGAAACACATCGTGTTCAACCAGAGCCAGGTGGCCGAGCATGCCGAACTCGCCTGGGTATTCAACTGCGTCGCCCGGCTCGGCTGGCTCAATCGCATGACGCAGTTTAAGGAGAAAGCCGGCAAGGACCGCGAGAATGCCTCGGTCGGTCTCTACGCCTATCCGGCGCTGATGGCTGCCGACATTCTGGTCTATCGCGCCACCCATGTGCCAGTGGGCGAAGACCAGAAGCAGCACCTCGAACTGTCACGCGACATTGCGCAGAAATTCAACAATGATTTCGGCGAGTCGATTCGCAGCCACGGCTTCGGCGACGTTTTCTTTCCGCTGCCCGAGCCGCTGATCACCGGCGAGGCGACGCGGGTTATGTCGCTGCGCGACGGTTCGAAGAAAATGTCGAAGTCCGATCCCTCGGATTATTCGCGTATCAATCTCACCGACGATGCCGATGCCATCGCGCAAAAGATCCGCAAGGCCAAGACCGATCCCGAGCCGTTGCCAAGCGAAGAGACAGGCCTCGAGACCCGCCCCGAAGCCGACAATCTGGTCGGCATCTATGCGGCGCTCGCCGGCACCACCCGCTCAGGCGTGCTCCAGGAATTCGGCAATGCGCAATTCTCGACCTTTAAATCGGCTTTGGTTGACCTCTCGGTCGCCAAGCTCGGGCCGATCGGGGTAGAGATGAAACGGTTGATGCAGGATCCGGCGGCGATCGATGCCATCCTCGCCAACGGCTCGGCGCGGGCCCGAAAGCTCGCCGGGCCAACTATGAATGCGGTGAAGGATATTGTCGGTTTTGTGCGGACTTAACCGTGATCTGGCCCTTGAACTTCCACTGCAATTCGCCACGTATTAGACTGGCTTTGCGCTGCCCAAGCGCAGGACTAACGCGCTGAGCGCCGGAGGCTCCGTCATGTTCATCCAGACCGAAGCGACGCCGAATCCGGCGACCCTGAAATTCCTGCCCGGGCGCCCGGTTCTCGACAACGGAACGCTTGAAATCCGCGATGCCGACCAGGCGGCCCAATCGCCGCTGGCGGAACGGCTGTTCGGCATTCTCGGTGTCAGCGGGGTGTTCTTCGGCTCCGATTTCATCACCGTGACCAAGAGTGCCGGCGAATGGCAGCAGCTCAAGCCGATGATCCTCGGCGCCATCATGGAACATTTCATGTCGGGCGCACCGCTTGTCGCCACAACCGCGCCGGAAGCCACTGACGGCGAAGAGTTCTTCGACGAGGGCGACGCCGAGACCGTGGCCACGATCAAAGAGCTGATCGAAACGCGGGTGCGCCCGGCTGTGGCCAATGACGGCGGCGACATCACCTTCCGCGGTTTCAAGGACGGCGTCGTCTATCTGAATATGAAAGGCTCGTGCGCAGGCTGCCCGTCATCGACAGCGACGCTGCAGCATGGCATCCAGAATTTGCTGCGTCATTTCATTCCCGACGTCACTGAAGTTCGGCCCGTCTAGCCGTCAATGTAATACGGCGGCGGTTAATGGGGCGGGGCTGTGCCGATATCTTCTAGGTCCTGATCTTCATGCGCGTGCTCGCCATTGATACGGCGCTGGCGGCCTGCTCCGCCGCCGTGCTCGACACCGGCAATGTCGGCATTGTCGCAAGCGAAAGCCTCTTAATGGCCCGCGGCCACGCCGAAGCGCTGATGCCGCTCGTTGAGCGGGTGGTGAAGAAATCCGGCGTGGCCTTTGCCGAGTTTGAACGCGTCGTGGTGACGACGGGGCCCGGCAGCTTCACCGGTTTGCGCGTCGGCATTTCGGCGGCGCGCGGCCTCGGCGTCGCCACCGATATTCCGGTGGTCGGCGTGACGACCTTGTCGGCCTACGCTGCGCCTTACCTCGCCGCCGACGATCAAATCCCTGTCGTCGTCGCCATCGATGCACGGCACGACCATGTCTATTTGCAGGTGTTTGGCGCGGGCGGCCGGACCCTGGTCGCGCCGCGGCTCGCCCCACTCGCCGACGCAATCCGCGCGGCCTCGGAAGCTCCGACACGCATTGTCGGTACGGCAGCCAAAGCCGTCGCCGCGGGCCTCGCCGGAACCGCTCCGGCACCCATTATCGTCGATGCCCGCGAAGCGCCCGATATCGGCTGGGTCGCGCGGATCGGCGCTGCGGTCGCTGAAGCACAGGCGCCGCCAAAGCCGCAATATCTGCGCGCGCCGGATGCGCAGCCGCAATATGCCGCTTCCCTGCCGCGGCGATGATCGGCTTTCTGTCACGCCTGTTCAAACGCGGCGAACCCGTCTTCACCGACGCGCGGCCGCGCGACGCCGCAGGCATTGCGGCGATCCACGCCGCCTCGTTCCAGCGCGGCTGGGGCGAGGAAGAAATCTACGGCTTATTGATTGAAAAGAGTGTCGTCGCGCATCGCGCCACAAGCGGCGGCAAATTGATCGGCTTTATCCTGTCGCGCCGCGCCGCCGGCGAAGCCGAAATCCTGTCGGTTGCGATCGCGCCGTCCTGGCGCGGCCGAAAAATGGCGCGGCCGTTGCTCGATCTGCATCTACGCCACCTGGCCGGGCTTGGTACCCGCGCGGTGTTTCTCGAAGTCGGCGCGCATAATGCGCCGGCGACGCGGCTCTATCGCCGCGCCGGCTTCCGCGAAATCGGTAAGCGCCAAGGCTATTATGAAGGCGGCGCGACGGCCCTGGTCATGCGACGCGATCTCAGCTGACGCGGCCTCGCAAAAATATCTAGAATAGCCACGGACCCGAAAAATCGGGCCATACGGGAGGAGACTGTCATGGCGCCAATAGTGGCCATGGCGCCAACAGTGGCGGCACGCTGGCGCATTGCGCTCGCACTCGCGCTCATCGCTTGCGGCGGCAGCGTTCGCGCACAGAGTAGCGACTACCCCAATCGTCCCATCAAGATGTTGGTCGGTTTTGCCGCCGGCGGTGGTACCGATGTCGCCGCTCGCGTTATCGCGCAGAAAATGTCGGAGATTCTCGGCCAGGGCGTTGTCGTCGAAAACCGCACCGGCGCCTCCGGCCTGATTGCGGCACAAGACCTGATGAAATCGGATCCCGACGGCTACACCCTGATGATGGGCAGCCAAACAACATGCGCGGTCGCGCCGGCGCTTTATCACAAGATCACCGTCGATCCGGTCAAGGATTTCTCGGGCGTCGCGCTCACCGGCGCCTCGCCGCTGGTGCTCGTGGTCAATCCAAATTTCGCGGCGCATTCAGTCGCGGACGTCATCGCCTTGGCCAAGGCCTCGCCCGGCAAAATCAATTTCGGCACCGGCGGCGTTGGTACGACACCGCATATGACCGCCGAACTGTTTCAGTACATTGCCGGCATCAGGATGGTGCATGTCGCCTATCGCGGCGAAGCGCCGGCGATCAACGATCTCCTCGCCGGACAGATTCCGCTGATGTTCGCCAACCTGTCCGCGGTGATGGGCAATGTCAAAGCCGGCACGCTGCGGGCGCTCGCGGTGACCAGCGCCCAACGTTCGCCCTCAGCGCCGGAAATTCCGACCGTCGCGGAGACGGCGCTGCCAGGTTTCGATTCCGAAACCTGGTTCGGCATTGTCGCGCCGGCCGGCACGCCGCATGACATCCGCGCCAAGCTTAACGCCGCAGCGCTGAAAGCGCTGGCAAGCGACGACACCAAGAAGCGCTACCTCGACCTCGGCATGGTCACGCGCAGCAGTGGCCCGGAGGAATTCGATGCCTATATCAAGGCCGAAGTCGGCAAATGGTCGGGTGTGATCAAGGAAGCCAATGTGCAGGCATTGGACTGAGGGTAAGCGGCGACGCGGCGGCCGGCATTTCTTTTTGGCCGGAATCCCGGTAAGACAATAACGCGGCACGCCCCGCCTGCCTCCGCCAGCAGCGGAGCCTGTACGCTGGAGCGGAATTTACGAGCTGAAGCAAAGACTTAGGCTCGAACCACCGGCATGACAGAACCGCGCAAACTTTACGTCAAATCCTTTGGTTGCCAGATGAATGTCTACGACTCGCGTCGTATGGCGGACACTATGGCGCCGGAGGGTTATGTCGAGACCGCCGCCGCCGAAGACGCCGACCTCATCATCCTCAATACCTGCCATATCCGCGAGAGGGCCGCCGAGAAGGTTTATTCCGAATTGGGCCGCGTGCGCGTGATGAAGGACGCCGCAGCCGCCGCAGGCCGCAACGTTGTCGTCGCGGTCGCAGGCTGTGTGGCGCAGGCCGAGGGCGGCGAGATCATCCGCCGCGCCCCGGTGGTCGATCTTGTCTTCGGTCCGCAGAGCTATCACCGGCTGCCAGAGCTCTTGGCGCGTACCGCGCGCGACGGCAAAGCCGTCGACACCGAGTTTCCCGCCGACGACAAGTTCGATCAGCTGGCGCAGCCGAGCGCGGCTGCAATCCGCGCCCGCGGCGTGTCGGCTTTTGTCACCGTGCAGGAGGGCTGCGACAAATTCTGCACCTTCTGCGTCGTGCCCTATACGCGCGGTGCCGAAGTGTCGCGGCCGGCGCCAAAGATCCTCGCTGAAATTGAGCATCTCGCGGTGGCCGGCGTCCGCGAAATCACGCTGATCGGCCAGAACGTCAATGCCTATCACGGCGATGGACCGGACGGACGGACCTGGACGCTGCCGCGCCTGCTTGCACGCGCCGCGCAAATCCATGGCGTCGGCCGGCTGCGCTACACAACCAGTCATCCGCGTGACATGAACGACGATCTAATAGCGGTACATCGCGATTTGCCTGAGCTCATGCCGCAACTGCATCTTCCAGTCCAATCTGGCTCCGATCGAATTCTCGCGGCCATGAACCGCCACCACACCCGCGCCGATTATCTCGATATCGTGCGGCGGTTGCGCCAAGCGCGGCCCGATCTTGCTTTGACATCTGACTTCATCGTCGGCTTTCCCGGTGAAACCGAGAGCGATTTCGCCGAAACATTGAGCTTGGTCGCCGACGTCGGGTTCTCCGGCTCGTTCTCTTTCAAGTATTCGCGGCGGCCAGGCACACCGGGCGCCGAGATGGACGACCAGGTGCCGGAAGATGTGAAATCGGAGCGGCTGCAGCGTCTGCAAGACGTCATCGACCGTCAGCAGGAAACGTTCAATCGAAGCTGCGTTGGCAAGCGCTTCGATGTCCTGTTCGAAAAGCCGGGCCGGCATAAAGGCCAGATCGTCGGCCGCTCGCCCTATTTGCAGCCGGTGCCGGTGGCCGCTCCCCAGTCGCTCATCGGCAAGATTGCCCCCGTCATCATCACCGAAGCTGTCGGCAACAGCCTGTTGGGCACGCTGGTGCAAAGACCCGAAAGAACACCCGAAACAACGCCAGAACGAGAACCCGCTCTTCTTTGCGCAGGAGCCTGAATTGCGAACACCCGAGACGGAAGAATCGATCTTCGTCGCGCCGGACAATACGGCCCAGATAATTCTGACTTTCGACGACAACCGGCTCGCCTCCTCGCTGTTCGGACAATACGGCCAAAACCTCGCACTGATCGAACGCCGGCTCGGCATCGTCGCCAACTCGCGTGGCAATCAGGTCACCGTCGAAGGCCCGCGCGAGGCCTGCGATCAGGCGCGCCGCGTGCTCGAAAGCCTCTATGAGCGGCTCAAGACCGGAGACGAGCTGTCGCAAGGCGATGTCGACGGCACCATTCGGCTTGCTTTATCGCAAGGCTCGCTGTTCGACTTTGATCCGGCGGTGTCGCGGGAGAATTTCGAAGAGATCAATCTGCGCAAACGCCGCGTGCGCGCGCGCACCCCCGCGCAGGATGCCTATATCCGCGCGCTTAAGCGCCATGCGCTGGTGTTTTCCGCCGGCCCCGCCGGTACCGGCAAGACGTGGCTCGCCGTCGCGCATGCCGTGCAGCTGTTCGAACGCAAGGAAGTCGATCGCATTGTGCTATCGCGGCCGGCGGTGGAAGCCGGCGAGCGGCTCGGCTTCCTGCCCGGCGACATGCGCGAGAAAGTCGATCCCTATCTGCGGCCTATCTACGACGCGCTCTATGACATGATGGATGCGCGCATCGTCGAGCGTGCGCTGCAGAGCACCGAAATCGAGATCGCGCCGCTCGCCTTCATGCGCGGTCGCACTTTGTCGAACGCGGTCGTCATTCTCGACGAGGCGCAGAACACGACGACCATGCAAATGAAAATGCTGCTCACGCGGCTCGGCGAGAACAGCCGCATGATCGTCACCGGCGATCCCAGTCAAGTCGATTTGTTGCCGGGCCAGACATCTGGTCTCGCCGACGCGGTGCGGCTCTTGAGCGGCGTCGAAGGCATCGGCTTTGCCAACTTCTCCGCCGCCGACGTGGTCCGCCATGAGCTCGTGGCCCGCATTGTCGACGCCTATGACAAAGAGGCGGCGCGCAAGCGCGAGCGGCGCGAATGACGCGGGCTCAAGCTTCGGCGCTGAAAATCGACGTCATGGTCGATTCCGCCCGCTGGAAAGAACCGCGAAAGGTCAGATCGATCGTGCGCCGCGCCGTTGCCCGCGCCGCCGCCACCACACGGTCAACACGGGGGGCGGAGCTTGCTATCGTGCTCACCGATGATTCGGCTATACGCATGCTCAACCGGGACTGGCGGGGCGTCAATAAGGCCACGAACGTATTGTCTTTCCCGGCAAAATACCGCGGCCCGAAGCCGCATCTGGGCGATATCGTGCTCGCCTTCGAGACCATCGCGCGCGAGGCCAAATGCGAGCACAAGCCGTTCGCCCATCATGTTGCCCATCTTGCCGTGCACGGTTTTTTGCATCTCGTCGGCTACGATCACGAGCGCGACGCTGATGCGCTGGAAATGGAACAGACCGAACGCGACATTCTGCGGCAGCTCAAAATCCCCGACCCTTATGGCGACCCCGTCGCCGCCAAAAAGGCCCACAGTCTTTCGCAGGAGCCGCGTGCGTACAAACAGCGCGCGCGCAAATTCTGAGATCTTTCCGGCTGCTGAATTCTTATGATGACGCAATTACCCGTGCGCAGTGAGCCGAGCGAGACCGAGAACCGCGCTCTGCCGATGGTGATTCCGGAAGCCGCCGAGCCGAGTGAAGGCTGGCTGACGCGCGTTATGCGCATTCTGTTCGGCTGGAAGGTGGCGTCGACGCGGGCCGATCTCGAGCTCGTTTTGACCGCGGAGCAGCCGCAATCGGGTTTCTCGCCCGAAGAAGCGACCATGCTCAAGAATATCCTGGGCCTGCGCGAAACGCGGATTGAGCGGGTGATGGTGCCGCGCGCCGATATCGTCGCCGTGCAGCAGGACATTTCACTGGGTGAACTGGTCAAGCTTTTCGAAAGCGCCACGCATTCGCGGCTCGTCGTCTATAACGACACGCTCGACGACCCGAGCGGCATGGTCCATATCCGCGACCTGCTGGCGTTCATGGCAGCGCACGCGACGCTGCAGCCCGCCGGCGATCGCGAACAGCCGGAAGAATCGCCGCCGGAGCAGGCCGAGCTGAACTTTACCAATATCGATCTCGCGATGCCGCTCGTGACGGCAAAGATCATTCGCGAGACGCTTTATGCACCGCCATCGATGCCGGCGCTCGATCTGCTCGCCAAGATGCAGGCGACCCGCATTCATCTTGCGCTCGTCATCGACGAATATGGCGGCACCGACGGGCTCGTCTCCATCGAAGATCTGGTCGAACTGATTGTCGGCGATATTGCCGACGAGCACGACGAGGAAGAAGGCCAGAGCGTGATCCGGCAGGCCGACGGTTCTTTCATCGCCAACGGCCGCGCCAGCCTCGAAGAGGTTCGCTCGGCCATCGGCGAACAATTCGACGTCGGCGAAGTCGCCGGAGAGGTCGATACGATCGGCGGTTATCTCGTCACCAAAGCCGGCCATGTGCCGGTACGCGGCGAACTGGTGCCGGGACCCGAGCCGTTCGAGACCGAAGTGCTCGACGCCGATCCGCGCCGCGTCAAACGCGTGCGCATTTATCTGCGCAAGGATCGCCGTCCCGGTGCCGGGCGCGACGCTGCCGCGCTGCCGCGCAACCCGACCACCGCCCGCCCGGCACCGCTGCGCGACGATCTCAATCGGGCGACCCCGAACCCGCCGCGCACGCCGTGAAATTCAAGCAGCTGTTTAATTCCATCGTGCTGGCGTGGGGTTGGCGGCGCTGGGCCATTGCTTGCGTTGCCGGCGCGCTGTCGGCTTTGGCTATGGCGCCGTTCAATGCCTGGCCGGTTTTGTTTGTGACATTCCCGACGCTGGTCTGGCTGATCGATGGTGCGGGTGTCGGCCGGTTTGGCGGGGTGGCGGCCGCGGCTGCAACCGGCTGGTGGTTCGGCTTCGGCTATTTCGTCGCCGGGCTTTATTGGATGGGCTATGCCTTTCTGGTCGATGCGCCGACTTTCGGCTGGCTGATGCCGTTTGCGGTGATCGGCCTGCCGGCCGTGCTCGGCATCTATACCGCGCTCGGCGTGGCACTGGCGCGTATGGTTTGGACGCGAGGCGCGACGCGAATTTTTGCTTTGGCCGGGTCCCTGACAATTACGGAATGGCTGCGCGGCCACCTGTTCACCGGCTTTCCGTGGAACACCTTCGGCTACGCTCTCACAGCTCCGTTGCCGCTCGCCCAGATCGCCTCCGTCGTCGGCATTTGGGGCCTCACCTTCATCACGATCCTGGTCGCTTCGACACCGGCGACGCTCACCGACGATCGTGCGGAAACGCGGAGCAACTGGATGCCGCTCGCGCTCGGCATCGCGCTCCTTGCGGCGCTCGGCGGTTACGGCGCCATGCGACTTGTGCGCGCCCCGACGCGTCTCGTCGATGGCGTGCATCTGCGCATCATGCAGCCGAACCTGCAGCAGGATGTCCGCTTCAACTACTCGGCCAAGCAAGAGGTGATGAAGCGCTATATCGATCTGTCGGGCCGCGCCACCGCCTCACAACCGCAGGGGCTGCAGGGCGTGACGCATCTGATCTGGCCGGAATCGTCGTTTCCGTTTTTTTTGACGCGCGAGGCCGATGCGTTCGCGCAGATCACCAATCTGCTGCCGCCGAAAGCCATTCTGATCACGGGCGCGGTGCGGCTTGCCGATCCGGATCATCCAAAGGAATCGGGTGTCTATAATTCGATCTACGTGATCGACCATAACGGCGCGATCCCGGCGATCTACGACAAAGTCCATCTCGTGCCGTTCGGCGAATATCTGCCGTTCGAGAAAATTCTCGAAAGCATCGGCTTGCAGACCATAACGGAGGAGCGCGGCGGGTTTCTCTCCGGCGACCGGCATCGCGTCATCGCAGTTCCAGGCGCTCCGAATGCGCTGCCGCTGATCTGTTACGAGATCGTTTTCCCCGGCGAGATCACGCCAGCTGACGGGCGGCCAGGCTGGATCGTCAACGTGACCAATGACGGCTGGTTCGGCAACTCGACCGGTCCTTATCAGCACCTTCAGCAAGCGCGCCTGACCGCGATCGAAGAAGGCCTGCCGATCGCGCGCGCCGCCAATACCGGCGTTTCAGCCGTGATCGATCCGCTCGGACGGATCATCAATTCTTTGCCGCTGGGAGCCGAAGGGGTGCTCGATGCGCCCTTGCCGCGGCCGATCAGCGCGCCCGCCTATACCCGCTTGGGCGACGCGCCCGCAGCCATCATGGTCGTGATTGCGCTGATAATAGTTGCCCGGCGCCGGCTGCAATCTGATATGATGAAGGTATAATATATATATATATCAAACAGCTACATAAGTATCCGTCCATATAGACCGCCGCTTCAATGCTTGGCAAAAGCAGTGCGCAACCAGGGGACGTGGGGTGACCATCTCGACCCAAATAGGTAACAATTGAACCCATCCATTCTGGTCGCAAAAGGTCCTGGAAGTTGTATCGCGTAGTGAGGTAGTTTCATTTGTTACAGATTTGCTATCAATAGCCGGACCGAGACGAGACATAGGAGCTCATAAAAATGTTGGCCAAAAAGGCACCGAACCCCACCGACAAGCACGTCGGCAGCCGTGTGCGCATGCGCCGGATGATGCTGGGGATGAGTCAGGAAAAACTCGGTGACGCTTTGGGCCTGACGTTTCAACAAGTCCAGAAATACGAAAAAGGCACCAACCGGATCGGCGCGAGCCGGCTGCAGCAGATTTCGCACATTCTTCAAGTTTCGGTTTCTTTCTTCTTTGAAGGCGCGCCGAGCGCGCAGACATTGTCGAAGTCGGACGGTATGGGCGAAGCGCCCTCGCCGGCTTACGTGTCCGACTTCCTCGCCACTTCCGACGGCCTAGCACTGACCAAGGCGTTCATGCGCATCGACGACTCAAAATTGCGCCGGCGCATTGTCGACCTCGTCGAGCAAATCGCGAGCCGCGAAAAACGCTGAAAAAATCGCGCCGTTTCGCACTGCGCGATGCGGGCCTTCGCCCACTTTTTGCCCCCATCTTGACCGCAGAAAATTACGCTGCAACAACGGCGCAAGTCAGCGCGGCTAAGACCGTGCGGGGTTTGCCTTGAAAGCATTCGCTTGAAGGCCGGTTAGGGGAGTTTCTGCTGTGGCGCACGCCAATTATCTGTTCACGAGCGAGTCCGTGTCGGAAGGACATCCCGACAAAGTCTGCGATCAAATTTCCGACGCCATCCTCGACGCCTTCATCGAAAAAGACGTCAAGCTCGGCATCGCCGACGACAGCCTCGTGAATACCCGGCTCGGCTGCGAGACTTTGTGCACGACCAACAAGATCGTGATTGCCGGCGAAGGCCGCGGCCAGTTGTTCCGCAAGATCGGCAACACCGCAGTGGTCGACCGCGAATTGATCACACAGATCGCGCGCGGTGTGGTCAAGGACATTGGCTACGACCAGGAAGGCTTTTCCTATCACGGCGCCGACGTCGAGGTGCTGTTGCACGGCCAATCGCCCGATATCGCGATGGGCGTTGACGCCAAAAAGAAAAAGCACGGCGAGGAAGAAGGCGCCGGCGACCAGGGCATGATGTTCGGCTTCGCCTGCACCGAGAGCGAAGTCTACGAGAAGAACTCGTTCATGCCGGCGCCGATCTATTTTGCGCACAAAATCTTGAAAGTTCTCTCCGAGAAGCGTCGCTCCGGCCAGTTGTTCGATCTGCAGCCCGACGCCAAGAGCCAAGTCACCGTTCAATACGTCAACGGCAAGCCGGTCGGCTGCACCAAGGTCGTGGTCTCGACGCAGCACAACGAAAAGACCCGCAATGCCAAGAAATATACGCCCGGCATGGTGCGGGACATGATTGAGGACGCGGTTGAATCGGCGCTGCCGAAAGGCTGGATGCCCAAGCGCCCATCGGACTTCTTGGTGAACCCGACCGGCAATTTCGTCGTCGGCGGTCCGGACGGCGATTGCGGCCTGACCGGACGCAAGATCATCGTCGACACTTACGGCGGCTATGCTCCGCACGGCGGCGGCGCCTTCTCCGGCAAGGACCCGACCAAAGTGGATCGCTCGGCCGCCTATGCCGCGCGCTACTTGGCCAAGAACGTGGTCGCCGCCGGCGTCGCCGAGCGCTGCACCATCCAGGTCGCCTATGCGATCGGTGTCGCCGATCCGATGTCGGTCCTGGTCGACACCCACGGCACCAGCAAGGTCGAGGAAAAGAAGCTCGAAAAGCTTCTGCCCGAACTGTTCCGCCTGACGCCGACCAATATCCGCCGCACGCTCAAGCTTAATCGCCCGATCTATCGGCGCACCGCCGCTTACGGCCATTTCGGCCGTGCGCCGGACAAGGATGGCGGCTTCTCCTGGGAGAAGACCGACCTCGCCGCCCAGATCAAGAGCGCGCTGCGCTAACACTGAGTGGAAGCTTCTCACCACGGCCGGCACCGGCGCATGCTCGTGCCGGCCGTTTGCGTCTTTGCTATAGCTGCGAAGCGCGTATGCGCAGACTTGGATGGCCGCGATAATCGCGGCCGAACAATTGCCGCTATGACGGTCGATGGACCCGGAACTCAACAAATCCCGCGCGTTTTTTGGACGGCGCAAGGGCCATAAGCTGCGGCCCAATCAGACGCGTCTGATCGAAACGCTATTGCCGCGCCTTGCCGTCGATCTCACGCCGCCGGCGCCCGTCGGACTGAAAACGCTGTTTCCGGTTCCTGTCGGCGACGTCCGCCTGGAGATCGGATTTGGCGGCGGCGAGTTCATGATCGCGGAGGCCGAAAGCGAACCGGGCACCGGCTTTATCGGCGTCGAGCCTTTCGTCAACGGCATGGCGAAAGCGCTCGCCGCAATCGAGAGCAAAGAGCTGCGCAATGTGCGCCTGCACTTCGACGACGCGGTCAGTCTCATCGCCTGGCTTCCGGCCAAGTCGCTGGCGCGGATCGATTTGATCCACCCCGACCCGTGGCCGAAACGCCGGCACTGGAAACGCCGGTTTATTCAGGATGAGATGGTGGCGCGGCTCGCCCGCATCCTGCGGCCGGGCGGCGAGTTTCGTTTCGTGACCGATATTGCCGATTACGCGGCGTGGACGCTGCAACGTCTCATTCGCTCGCCCGATTTCGAATGGTCGGCGGAATGCGCCGACGATTGGCGCAAAGCCTGGCCCGGCTTCATTCGTACGCGCTACCACGCCAAGGCCGCGCGGGAAGAACGGACGTCATGCTTTCTGATTTTCCGAAGGGTTTGAGCACGATCCCGAAAAGGCCTGCCCTCGGACTTGATCCGTGGGTGGACACCGGTTTTCGGAAAAGATCATGCGCAGCGAAAATTTACGCTAAGCGCTCTGTTTGACCTGCCAGAAACGCACCACGCGCTGCGCCGTTGAGACCGAAAGCCGCTCGTAATTGCCGAGCGCCGCATCGAGACCGTGAACCGAAGTCTTATTGGCTTCTGCGCATGACACGAGAACCGTCTTGACGGTCGGCCAGCTCATGTCGGCCGCCTTGCACAGGATCAGCACCGGATCAGGCCTTTCGCCGGCCATGAGCCGATCGGCGATCTTGATCGGCACTTTGGCCAGCGCCGCCAGCGCCACCACGGTTTCTTCGTATTTGCGCTCGTCGGCGAACCCGGCGAGCACCGACTCGTTCATGCGGCCGGCCTGCATCAGGCCGAGCACGGCGCGTTGCGCCGTCCGATAATCGCGCGGACCGACCCGCGCGCCGACCTCGCTCGAGACTTTGTCGAGCACGCGTCGAATCTCCGCCTGCAATTCCGGGTTTGCCGCAGCGAGCAGGCGCTGATGCACGACTGCCGTCGCTTCGGTCAGGAGCTTGCGGAACATTTTCAGCGGAATGTCGGGACGCAGGCCTACTTTCTCGGCGAGGATGCCATCGCTTTCGGCACGCTCGACCAGGCGGACAAAGCCGTTTTCGGAAATGCGGGCGCCGTGGTTTGCCGCAACCTGACGCGCGACTTCACGATCGCCGCGCCGGACCAAAACATCGGTCACGGCCTCGCCGAGCGCAGGCCGCTGCGAGATGGCATGCAGGTGCGCCTGGCTCTTGGTCCTGGCGAGATCGACGAGGTCGGTCTCCTGCAAGCGCTTCGCGAGCTTTAGAATCGGGCCGGCGACATCGATATTGTCATCAAGCGCCAGCGTTCGCACCACATTGGTCGGGGCGTTGTCGAGCGGCGCAAGATGGCCGGACAATTCAGCCCGTGCCTTGGTCTCGATTTCCGCGATGAGAAGACCGAAGATACTATCGAAAAGATCGACTTGCTCGTTGCTGTAACGGCTCGAGCCATGGACAAACAGCGCGGTGATACGCTGCAGCATTTCGGCGCGCTTTTGACGCGTGCCGTGTGCGATGACGTCTTCGAGCTCGGGGATGAGCGAAGCGGCGGCACTCATCGTCGATCACCACTCAATTCGTCACCAGTCTTTGAAAAAGTCGTGGCACCGGTCAAAAAATCGATCGGAAGCATCGATCGGGAGCTGGCCGCAAATATGTCGGTGGCGAGCGCCGCAAATCCGCGTACTTAATTCCACCCTTGCGGAAAGATTAATTCACCAATCCTGAAGGAAATGTTGCAGGCTTTACCGGTGGTGCGGGAGGGAGTGGCCCGCTGACACTCTTGCAGCTGCCCTTGCAAAGGCCTGACAAACCGCTATATTCGGCGCGTCCGTCTAGGATACCTCATAACCGAACGGTTTTGAGAGTGGGTTCCCCCGGGGGCCCGCTCTTTTTTATTACCTGAGGTCCCGTTACCGAGGTCCGGGCGGCGCTCCGCACGACACGTTTTGCAAGGCCCACGTTTTGTTACAAGGCCACGTTTTGCAAGGAATGGTCCGTAACGCGTATGGACGACAGGACGACGAACGCTGAGCTTGTAAGCTTTGCCGACGAGCCGCGGCTCATCTCCGAGCCGGGGCGGGCGGCGCGCGTCGCTGCTGTCGTTGAGCCGGTGCTGGCGTCGCTCGGCTATCGCCTTGTTCGCGTGCGGGTATCCGCCTTTGCCGGCTGTACGGTGCAGATCATGGCCGAGCGGCCGGACGGCAGTATGAACATCGAGGACTGCGAAATCGCGTCCCGCGCGCTGTCGCCGGTGCTCGACGTCGCCGATCCGATCGAAAGCGCCTACCGGCTGGAAATCTCTTCGCCCGGCATCGACCGGCCGCTGGTGCGGCGCTCGGATTTCGATCGCTATGCCGGTCATATCGCGCATGTGGAAATGCAGGTTCCGATCGACGGCCGCCGCCGCTTTCGTGGCGAGCTTTTAGGCACCGACGGCGATTGCGCGCGGCTGTCCCACGGCGACGCGGAGAACGACCGCATCGAAGTGCAACTGCCGATCAACGACATGACGGAAGCCAGACTCGTGCTCACCGATTCGCTCATCGCGGAATCGTTGCGCAAGGGCAAGCAGAATCGGCAAACAGAATCAACGCAAGGAGACTCCTGATGGCGACGGTTAGCGCCAACAAACTCGAACTGCTGCAGATCGCCGAAGCGGTCGCGCGCGAAAAGGCGATCGACCGCAAGATCGTGCTCGGCGCCATGGAGGACGCGATCGCCAAAGCCGCGCGCTCGCGCTACGGCAGCGAGACCGAAGTTCGCGCCGAGATCGATCCGAAGAGCGGCGAGCTGCATCTGTCCCGCCACATGCTGGTGGTCGAGACCGTGGAAAATCCCGCGATCCAGATCAGCCTGGAAGACGCGCGCCGGCGCCATCCGGCGGCTCAGATCGGCGACACCATCGCCGATCCGCTGCCGCCGCTCGAATATGGCCGCATCGCCGCGCAATCGGCCAAGCAGGTGATCGTGCAGAAAGTGCGTGAAGCCGAGCGCGACCGGCAATATGACGAATACAAGGATCGCATCGGCGATATCGTCAACGGCATCGTCAAGCGCGTCGAATACGGCAATGTCGTCGTCGATCTCGGCCGCGGCGAAGCCATCGTGCGCCGCGACGAAATGCTGCCGCGCGAAGTGTTCCGCAACGGCGACCGCATTCGCGCTTACATTTACGATGTCCGCCGCGAGCAGCGCGGGCCGCAGATTTTCCTGTCCCGCACTCATCCGCAATTCATGTCGAAGCTGTTCGCGCAGGAGGTGCCGGAAATCTACGACGGTATTGTCGAGGTCAAATCAGTGGCGCGCGATCCCGGTTCGCGCGCGAAAATCGCCGTGGTATCGCGCGATTCTTCGGTCGATCCGGTCGGCGCCTGCGTCGGCATGCGCGGCTCGCGCGTGCAAGCCGTGGTCAATGAATTGCAGGGCGAGAAGATCGACATCATTCCGTGGTCGCAAGACATCGCGACCTTCGTCGTCAACGCGCTTGCTCCGGCCGAGGTCGCCAAAGTCGTGCTCGATGAAGAGCGTGAGCGCATCGAAGTGGTGGTGCCCGACCAGCAGCTCTCGCTCGCCATCGGTCGGCGCGGCCAGAATGTGCGCCTCGCCTCGCAGCTCACCGGCTGGGACATCGACATCCTCACCGAGCAGGAAGAGTCGGAGCGCCGCCAGGCGGAATTCGAGAACCGCACCCGTATGTTCATCGACACACTCAATGTCGACGAAGTAATCGGACAGTTGCTCGCCTCGGAAGGCTTCGGCTCGGTCGAAGAGCTGGCGATGGTCGATCCGAAAGAGATCGCCGGCATCGAAGGCTTCGACGAGGACACCGCGAACGAGTTGCAGACCCGCGCCCGTGAATATCTCGCCAAGATCGAGGGCGAGCTCGATGCCAAGCGCAAGGAGCTCGGGGTCGAGGACGAACTCAAGGAAGTCGAGGGTGTTACCGCGGCGATGCTGGTCCGCTTCGGCGAGAACGGCATCAAGACGATCGAAGATCTTGCCGGCTGCGCCACCGACGATCTCGCCGGCTGGACCGAACGCAAGGACGGCGAGGCAGTCCGGCAAGCGGGCATCCTCGACGGCTTCGAGATTTCACGTGAGGAAGCCGAAGCCCTCATCATGCAAGCACGGCTCAAAGCCGGCTGGATCACCGAGGCCGATCTTGCAGCGCCTGAGGCGCCGGAAGCGGCACCTGCCGAGGCGGAAGCCTAACGGAGCCCGGTGCCAGGCATGACGTCTACGACCGAAATCGAGCTCGACAGCGGGCCGCGCGCACAGGAGGTCGAACGCCTGTGCGTCGCGACGCGCGAAGTGCGTCCGGTTTCGGACTTGATCCGTTTCGTCATCGGACCGGACGGCGAGGCGGTGCCCGACCTCAAGCGCAAACTGCCGGGCCGCGGCGTCTGGGTCACCGCGACGCGCGATGTGCTCGGCGAGGCGATCAAACGCAAAGTCTTTGCGCGGGGCTTCAAGCGCGACGTCCGGCTGCCGCCCGACCTGCTTGACCAGACCGGGCGGCTCATCGAGCAATCCGCGCTCGACGCGCTCGCCATCGCCGCCAAAGCAGGCTCCGTGGTTTCAGGTTTCGCCAAGGTTGAGAATGCGTTGACGCGTTACCATGTATTAGCGCTCCTGCATGCCGCCGAAGCCGCGCCCGATGGCGTAAAAAAGCTTAATGCTGCACTGCATCGTACCCTCGACGCTGGCTCGATCCCAGTGATCCAAGCACTTTCGGGGGCGCAATTGGATTTGGCACTTGGCCGGCCAAATGTGATACATGCAGCCTTGCTCGCCGGATCTGTGAGCGACACGTTTTTGGCGCGTTTGCAGCGCCTGGAACGGTTTCGCACCGGCATTTTAGGTACAAATCGAGGCGCAGGCGCCGGTTCATCCACCGGCAACGCCGTGCCGCACTGACCGAGAACAAGCGTACGGAACTGGATACGAATGACCGAGACGACGAAAAATAGCGGCGAGAAACTGAGCGTGACGCCGAGCAAAACGCTGACGCTCAAGCGGCCGGGAGTGGAGCAGGGCGTAGTGCGCCAGAGCTTCAGTCACGGCCGCAGCAAGGCTGTCGTCGTCGAGAAGGTCAAACGCCGTATCGGCCCCGGCGAGGCCAAGCCCGAACCAGCCGCCGCAGCGCCCGCAGCCGCGCCGAAGCGCGCTGGCGCGCCAGCGCCTAGCCGCAATACTGCGCCTTCGCAAACCCAGAGCGCCGCTCCCGCCGCCCCGAAATCCTCCGGCGTCGTGCTGCGCACGCTGACCGACGACGAACGCACCGCCCGCGCTCAGGCGCTTGCCGGTGCGCAATTGCGCGAGCACGAAGAACGCGAGCGCGCCGAGGAAGAGGCGCGCGTTCGCCGGACCCGCGAAGAGTCGGAGCGCGTCGACCGCGTCGCCGCGGAAACGCGCAAACGCGACGAAGAAGATCGCCGCAAGCACGACGAAGAGACCAAGCGCAAGGCCGACGAAGTGGCCAAGAAACGCTTCGGCGGTGATACGACATCGCCGCTCAAGCTCGGTGCGCCGCGCCCGGCCCAAGAGGCCGAAGAGGACGAGGCGCCACGTACTCCCCGCCGCAGCCCCGGCGGCGCTGTCGTGCGGCCGGCGCCGGCGCCGAAGCCGACACGCGCCGGCGTTGGCGGTGAAAAACGCCGCGGGCGTCTGACCGTCGTGACCGCGTTGACGGCCGACGAAGTGCGCGAGCGCTCCGTCGCATCGTTCCGCCGCCGCGTTCAGCGCATGACCGGACACCGCGATGAGCCGAAGGAAAAGATCGCGCGCGAGGTCACGGTCCCGGAAACGATCACCATTCAGGAATTGGCCAACCGCATGGCCGAGCGCGGCGTCGACGTGATCCGCATACTAATGCAGCAAGGCCATATGGTGAAGATCACCGACACGATCGACGCCGACACCGCGCAGCTCATTGCCGAGGAACTCGGCCATACCGTGCGCCGAGTCGCCGAGTCGGACGTCGAAGAAGGCATGTTCGATGCGCCGGACGATCCGGCGAGCTTGCTGTCGCGCGCGCCCGTCGTCACCATCATGGGCCATGTCGACCACGGCAAGACGTCGCTGCTCGACGCCGTCCGCTCGACCGAAGTCGCGGCCGGTGAAGCCGGCGGCATTACCCAACATATCGGCGCCTATCAGGTGACCTCGCCGTCCGGCGGCCGCATCACCTTCATCGATACGCCCGGCCATGCCGCCTTCACCGCGATGCGCGCCCGCGGCGCCAAGATCACCGATATCGTCGTGCTGGTCGTTGCCGCCGACGACGGCGTCATGCCGCAGACCGTCGAAGCGATCCAGCACGCCAAGGCGGCGAAAGTTCCGATCATCGTCGCCGTCAACAAGATCGACAAAGCCGACGCCAAGCCCGAGCGCGTGCGCACGGAACTGCTGCAGCATGAGATCCAGGTCGAATCGCTCGGCGGCGACGTGCTCGAAATCGAAGTGTCGGCCAAGGAAAAGACCAATCTCGACAAGCTGCTCGACATTATCGCGTTGCAGTCGGAAGTGCTGGAATTAAAGGCCAATCCGAACCGCGCGGCCGAGGGCACCGTGATCGAGGCGCGGCTTGACCGCGGCCGCGGCCCGGTCGCCACCGTGCTGGTTCAGCGCGGCACCTTGAAGCCCGGTGATATCGTCGTGGCCGGCACCGAATGGGGCCGCGTCCGCGCGCTGATGTCGGATACCGGCCATTCCGTTGTCGCGGCCGGACCGTCGATGCCGGTCGAAGTTCTGGGCTTCAACGGCACGCCGGAAGCCGGCGACCGACTCGCGGTTGTCAATTCCGAAGCCCGCGCCAGGGAAATCACCGATTACCGCGAGCGTCAGAAGCGCGAAAAAATGGCGGCACGGCAGACCGGCATGCGCGGTTCGCTCGAGCAGATGATGAGTCAGCTCAAGACGTCAGGCCGCAAGGAATTTCCGCTGCTGATCAAGGGCGACGTGCAGGGCTCGATCGAAGCGATCCTTGGTGCGCTCGATAAGCTTGGCACCGACGAAGTCGGTGCGCGGGTGATTTACGCGGGCGCCGGCGGCATCACCGAATCCGACGTCACGCTGGCGGAAGCCTCGGGCGCGGCCGTCATCGGCTTTAATGTCCGTGCGCACAAGGAAGCGCGCGAGGCCGCCGAAGCCGCCGGCATCGAGATCCGCTATTACGACATCATCTACAATCTCGTCGATGACGTGAAAAAGGCGATGTCGGGTCTCCTCGCGCCGACATTGCGCGAGACCATGCTCGGCAATGCCACGATCCTCGAAGTCTTCAAGGTTTCGAAGGTCGGCAACATCGCGGGCTGCCGCGTCACCGACGGCACCGTCGAGCGCGGCGCCAATGTGCGGCTCATCCGCGACAATGTCGTCGTCCATCAGGGCAAGCTGTCGCAGCTCAAGCGATTCAAGGACGATGCGCGCGAGGTTGTCGCCGGCCAGGAATGCGGCATGGCGTTCGAGAATTATCAGGACATGAAAGTCGGCGACACGATCGAGTGCTATCGCGTGGAGACCGTTCAGCGGACGCTCTGAGTCCTACACTCACGTCCGCAACTCCACCTCGTTGCCGGGACCTTTTCCGGCAATCCCGAAGTTAGAAGCAAAGCATATTGAATTGAGATGCGCGGGCCACGCCCGCGCATGACGGCAGTAGAAAATGACACGTCACCATCAGCGCGAACATTCTGCGGGCGGTTCGCAGCGTCAGCTCCGCGTCGGCGAATTGATTCGCCACGAGCTCGCGGAAATGCTGTCGCGCGGCGACATCCACGACCCGGTCGTCGAAGCGCATATGATCACGGTGCCGGAAGTGCGCATGTCGCCGGATCTGCGGCTCGCCACGATCTATGTCATGCCGCTCGGCGGCCGTGACGCGACCGACGTCGTCGCGGCGCTCGAACGCAACAAACGCTATGTTCGCGGTGAAATCGCGCGGCGCGTTAATCTAAAATTTGCACCTGAAATTCGCTTCCGCGTTGACGAACGATTCGACGAAGCAGAACGGATCGAGAAGCTTTTGCGAACACCTGTAGTCCAGCGCGACCTCGAGAGCGAAAAAGAATCAGGCGACGAGAAAGACGAATCATGAGCGCTCAAGCCATCGTCGAACAGAAGATCGCCGAGTTGTCCGACTCGCGTCCGGACCAGTCGGCCCCGGAGCAGTCAAGGCAGCGCAGCAAGCAGAAAAAATCCAACAAGCGCGACGTCCACGGCTGGGTCGTACTCGACAAGCCGGTCGGCATGACCTCGACGCACGCAGTTGCCGTGATCAAGCGGCTGTTTGCGGCGAAACGCGCGGGACATGCAGGGACGCTTGACCCCCTCGCCTCCGGCTGCCTGCCCATCGCACTCGGGGAAGCCACCAAGACCGTGCCTTACGCGGTCGATAGCCGAAAGACCTACCTCTTCACCGTGCGCTGGGGTGAGGAACGCGACACCGACGATGCCGAAGGCCGGGTCGTGGCGACGAACGAAGGCCGGCCGGACGCGGCCGCCATTAAGACGCTGCTGCCCCGTTTCACCGGAATCATAGAGCAGGTGCCGCCCCGCTACTCCGCGATAAAGATAGATGGTGAGCGAGCTTATGATTTAGCACGGGGTGGAGAGACCGTGGAACTGGCTCCCCGGCCGGTCACGATCTACCGCCTGGAGCTCGTAGACATGCCAGATTCCGACCATGCGGTGCTGGCGGCCGAATGTGGCAAGGGGACTTATGTGCGGTCGCTGGCCCGCGATCTCGGCCGGGCGTTGGGGGTCTTGGGCCATGTCGCGGCGCTACGCCGGAACCGGGTCGGGCCGTTTCACGAGGCCGACATGATACCCCTGGAACAGGTTGAAGGTTTGTGCCATAGAGCCGCCGCAGGCGAGGGACACCTTGCCGATACGCTTCTGCCGATCGAGACCGCGCTGGACGACATCCCGGCGCTGGCCGTGAGCCCGGCGGACGCGGCAAGGCTCGCTAGGGGCCAAGCCGCATTGTTGCGCGGACGGGATGCCTCAATCTTCCGCGGTATGGTCCAGGTCGCCTCAAGCGGCCAACTCGTGGCCATTGCCGAGGTCGAACGCGGTGAAATCGTTCCCCGACGTGTGTTTAATTTAGCCGGGATCGCAGGCCGAGCCGGCAGAAAGAGGGTTCAGGACGATGTCGACAACAACCGCGCGTAAAGCGGAAGTGATCAAGACGTACGCCTTAAAGGCCGGCGATACCGGTTCGCCCGAAGTGCAGGTTGCACTGCTGTCGGAGCGGATCAATCAATTGACCGATCATTTCAAGACTCATGTCAAAGACAACCATTCGCGGCGCGGCTTGCTCAAGCTCGTGTCGCAGCGGCGCCAGATTCTCGATTACCTCCGGCGCACCGACGACGAGCGTTACAAAGGATTGATCGAGCGGCTGGGTATCCGCCGCTAACAAATTCGCGCGCGGGGCCGTCCCGCGCGCTTGTCGGCGGAGCGCATGAGGCGTCCGCTGTTACCCGGCAGCGAAGCTGCCGCTTTGTCGAATGGGCTTATGCCCGTTTGTATCCGATGAAGGTCCGAAAGCCATGGCAGGATCGCCGGACGCTGATACGGCATTGCAGCTTCGCTGCAGCGCCGTCAGCGTCTCGCCGTCTTGCTTATGGCTTTCGCACTTTCGCGAGAACCATGAGAGAAAATCACGATGTTCAATACTCAAACTGTGGAACTTGACTGGGGTGGCCGGCCGCTCAAGCTAGAAACCGGAAAGGTCGCACGCCAGGCCGACGGCGCCGTTGTCGCCACTTATGGCGAGACCACCGTGCTGGCGACCGTCGTCGCCGCCAAGCAACCCAAATCCGGCATCGACTTCCTGCCGCTGACCGTCAATTACACCGAGAAATACTACGCGGCTGGGCGCATCCCCGGGGGCTATTTCAAGCGCGAACGCGGCCCGACGGAAAAGGACACTCTCACCTCGCGCCTGATCGATCGTCCGATTCGTCCGCTGTTCGCCGAAGGCTGGCGCTGCGACACCCAGGTCATCGTCACCGTGCTCTCCCATGATCAGGAAAACGATCCCGATATCGTCGCGATGATCGCAGTCTCCGCCGCGCTGACGCTGTCCGGCGCACCGTTCATGGGTCCGATCGGCGCCGCGCGCGTCGGCTTCAGCAACGGCGAATATGTGCTGAACCCGACGCTCGACGAGATGAAAGAGACCAAACTCGATCTCGTCGTCGCCGGCACCCAGGACGCCGTGCTGATGGTCGAGTCGGAAGCGCAGGAGCTGTCCGAAGAGATCATGCTTGGCGCCGTGATGTTCGGTCACCGCCACTTCCAGCCGGTGATCAAAGCGATCATCGCGCTCGCCGAGAAAGCCGCCAAGGAGCCGCGCGAATTCGCGATGCCGGAGACGGCGGTGCTGGAAAAGGAAATGCTCGGCGTCATCGAGCAGGACCTGCGCAAGGCCTATGCGATCCCGGCCAAGCACGAGCGCCAGGACGCGGTCGCCGCCGCCAAGAAGAAGGTGATGGAGCACTTCTTCCCGGACGGCACCGACAATCCGGACCGGCCGATGACGCAGATCGCGGCGGTCTTTAAGGAGCTCGAAGCCAAAATCGTGCGCTGGAATATTCTTGATACCTCAAAGCGCATCGACGGCCGCGATCTCGTGACCGTACGGCCGATTGTCGTCGAAGCCGGCTTCCTGCCTCGCACGCACGGTTCGGCGCTGTTCACGCGCGGCGAGACGCAAGCCATCGTCGTCGCCACGCTCGGCACCAGCGAAGACGAGCAATTCATCGACGCGCTGCAGGGCACCTACAAGGAATCCTTCCTGCTGCATTACAACTTTCCGCCGTTCTCGGTCGGCGAAACCGGCCGCATCGGCGCACCGGGCCGCCGCGAAATCGGCCACGGCAAGCTCGCCTGGCGCGCGATCCGTCCGATGTTGCCGGCGAAGGAAGAGTTTCCCTACACCATCCGCGTGGTGTCGGAGATTACCGAATCGAACGGCTCGTCGTCGATGGCGACGGTCTGCGGCACCTCGCTCGCATTGATGGACGCCGGCGTGCCGCTCAAGCGGCCGACCGCGGGCATCGCGATGGGCCTGATCCTCGAAGACAAGCGCTATGCCGTGCTTTCCGACATTCTCGGCGACGAGGATCATCTCGGCGACATGGACTTCAAGGTCGCGGGCACCTCCGAAGGCGTGACCGCGCTGCAGATGGACATCAAAATCGCCGGAATCACCGAAGAGATCATGAAGGTCGCGCTGAGCCAGGCGAAGGGCGGCCGCATGCATATCCTGGGTGAGATGGCGAAGGCTCTCGACCACGCGCGCGCCGAGCTCGGCGAATACGCGCCGCGCATCGAGACCTTCAAGATCCCGACCGACAAGATCCGCGAAGTGATCGGCACCGGCGGCAAGGTGATCCGCGAGATCGTCGAGAAGACCGGCGCCAAGATCAATATCGAGGACGACGGCACCGTGAAGGTCGCGTCGGCCGACGGCGAATCGATCAAGGCGGCAATCAACTGGATCAAGTCGATCGCATCGGAGCCGGAAGTCGGTCACATCTACGAAGGCACCGTGGTCAAGGTCATGGACTTCGGCGCTTTCGTGAACTTCTTCGGCGCCAAGGATGGCCTGGTCCACATCAGCCAGCTCGCGGCGCGCCGCGTGCAAAAGACCTCCGACGTCGTCAAGGAAGGCGACAAGGTGAAAGTTAAACTGCTCGGCTTTGACGAACGCGGCAAGACGCGGTTGTCGATGAGGGTCGTCGATCAAGAGACCGGCGAGGATCTCGAAGCCAAGCAGAAGGCGGAAGGCGAGCAGCCGCAAGAAGCAGCGGCAGGCGGCGCGGAATAACGCGCTGTCGGCTCGATCGCTTGACACTAAAGACAAAGGCGGCCGAGAGGCCGCCTTTTTTATTGCCACTCCGGGGCACCGCGATGCCACCGCTTTCTTTCTTTTCAGAAGATACTAGTCGGCGACGGCCAAGTGTCCGGTATCGGCCGGGCGCGACGAGCGCTTGAACACCAGGAGCAGCGGAAACACCGCAAGCGTTGCGATCATCAGCATCTTATAGTCGTCGATATAAGCGATGATCTGCGCTTGCTCGGTGACAACCGAATCGAGCGCGGCGCGGCCGGCGGCCGTCAGCGGATCCCAGAAATGCGCCACTGAGGGATTGTCAAAGCCGTGATTCACCGCGGTGACATGCGTGGCGATACTGGCGTGATTGATTTGCGTGTTGCGCGTCAGCAGCGCATTGACCACCGAGATGCCGACGCTCGAGCCGATATTGCGCGACAGATTGTAGAACCCTGCGCCTTCGGTGCGCTGCTCGGCCGACAATGTCGACAAGGTCGCGGCGCTGAGCGGCACGAAGAGAAAGCCTAATCCGACACCCTGGACGACGCCGACACCGATGATGGCGGATTCGGATATGTCCGGCGTCCACCCGGTCATGGCGCTGAACGACCAGGCCGTGAGCGCGAGCCCGATGCCGAGCAAAATGCGCGTATCGACACGTCCGACCAACCGCCCGACGAGCAGCATCGAAGCCATGGTGCCGACGCCGCGCGGGCCCATGACCAAGCCCGCAGTGACGACGGGATAGTTCATCAGCTCCTGCAAAAAAGGCGGCTGCAGCGCGAGCGACGAATAGTAAGTCAGTCCGACGATCGATACGAAAACGACACCCGCCGCGAAATTGCGATCGCGGAACAGTTCCGGCCGCACGAAAGGCTTTTTTGCCGTGAGCGTGTGAACAACAAACAAATAGAATGCCGAAGCCGCGATGATGGCCTCGATGACGATCTCGCCGGAGCCGAACCAATCCTTGATCTCGCCGCGGTCGAGCATCACCTGCAGCGCGCCGATCGACAGACTGAGCGTGCCGAAGCCGAACCAGTCGAGCTTTTCACCTACGCGCCGCGGGGTATCCGGCAGGAACGCGGTCATGCCGATAAGGCCAAGAATGCCAATCGGCAAATTGATGTAAAAAACGTAGCGCCAGCTGTAATTTTCGGTGAGCCAGCCGCCGAGCACGGGGCCCAGCACCGGGCCGACCATGACGCCGACACCGAACAGCGCCATGGCAAAACCCTGGCGTTCTTTCGGATAGATCGAGAACAGCACCGATTGCGACAGCGGCACCAAGGCTGCGCCGAAGGCGCCTTGCAGCACACGGAACAGCACGATCTGCGTCAGGGATTGCGCCATGCCACACAGCATCGAGGCGATGGTGAAGCCGCTGACGGAAACGAGAAACAGGCGCTTGAGGCCAAAGCGGCCGGCGAGGAAGCCGGTCGGCGGCGTCATGATCGCGGCGGCGACGATGTATGACGTCAGCACCCAGTCGATCTGATCCTGGCTCGCCGAGACGCTGCCTTGCATATAGGGCAGCGCGACATTGGCGATGGTCGTATCGAGCGCCTGCATCAGAGTGGCGAGGATCACGCAGAGCGTGACCATGCCGACATTGACGCTGTCTGTTTTGCTTTCAGTGCTCATAGCGCGAACGAATCAAATGCAACGCTCACCACAGATGCGGTAAGCCTCGGGCATGACCAGTATCGACATTGACCTCGACACTCATGCCGGCGCGCAGCGGCGGCAATTTCTGGTCGCTGGTATCGACGCGCACGCGCATCGGCACGCGCTGCACGACCTTCACCCAATTGCCGCTGGTATTCTGCGCCGGCAGCAAAGAGAATTCCTGCGCCGCCGCGGGACTGATGCTCTGCACGGTGCCGTGCCAGACGGCGTCCGGATAAGTATCAACCGTCACCGTGACCGGCTGCCCGGGCTTCACATAAGTCAGCTCCGTTTCTTTCGGATTGGCGCTGACCCAGAGATGATCGGTGTCGACGAGATAGAACGCAGTCGTCGAGGCGGCGAGATATTTGCCCGGCGCGATACTCGGCACGCTGGTCACCGTGCCGGTGAACGGCGCCTTGACCACCGTATGGTCGAGTTCGCGCTGCGCCTCATCGACTTGCGCTTGCGCCTGTAAATATTGCGGATGCTGCGCGGTCTCGATGTCGGCATTGCCGCCGAGCCGCGCTAATTGCGTTGCCGCCTGCTGTCGCAGCGATTCAAGCTTACTCTTGTCGTTGAGCAGTGCGTACTGCGCCTGATCGAACACCGCCTGCGAAACGGTGCCGGACCGGACCAGCATGTTCTCGCGATTGTAATTGGCCTGGTCGAGATCGACCTGCGCCTGCTGCGCCGCCGCGTCGCTCAGCATATGTTTGTAATCTTGCTTCATAGCGTCGATGGCGAGCGCGGTCTGCGCCAGATTGGCCTTGGCATTGTCGAGCGCGATCTGAAATTGCCGCGGGTCGATGCGATAGAGGATCTGTCCCGCGGCGACATGCTGGTTGTCGCTGACATCGACGTCCTGAACCAGGCCGGCAATGTCGGTCGAAACCGCGACTTTGTCGGCGTCGACGTAGGCGTCGTCGGTCGACATGATCTTGCCGCCGGTGAAATAGAAATAGCCGCCGACGAAGAGCGCCACCGGAAGAAGCCCGAACAGCGCCCAGCGTGTCATGCGTTTACGGTCGAATTCGCGCGCAACGCCCGATGGCCGGTCAGCCGACCGCGGCGCGGACGTGACCGCTTCATCGCGCTCCGGCTGCGGCACCGGCTTAAGCTTCCGCTCAGCCATAACGGCGCTCTCCGTCTTCTTTTTTCGGCGTTGCCGCCGCATTCTTTTGCTGGATCGCCTGGCGCAAATTCTCTTTCACAATGGCGAGCTTGGTGACCATCATCTCGACATGCTCGCGCTCGACGCCGGCAAGTGCCGTCGTCATCAGCTCCTCGCCGAGGTCGCCAAGCTGTTCGAGCAGCGGCTTGGCCTTGGGCGTGAGATAAAGGAGCTTGGCTCGGCGATCGTTGGGATCGGGCCGGCGCTCGATCAGGCTGCATTCGGAAAGCCGGTCGAGCAGGCGTGTCAGAGTGATCGGCTGCAGGTCGAGCATCTCAGCCAATTCAGCCTGCTTCAGACCCTCGAACCGGTCGAGGCGCACCAGGACCACCCATTGCGCACGGGTGATGCCGAACTGGCTGGCTTTATAGTCGGCATAGGTCCGGAGCATCCGGGCTACGTCATTGAGCATAAAGCCGAATTCTCTATTGAGGGAGCGAGGCAGCATGGCAGTCTCCGAGGGTGCATCTAGCGAATCGGGTCGATCAGACGCCTACGTAATATAAGGTCACTTATTAAATTTATGTGTCGGAAATGGCGCAGAGCAGCCCTGCGAAGCCGTCATTGCGGCCTAGGCCAGTCCGAGCTCGGCAAAGGCCGTCATGTGCTGGTCCGCGGCGCTTTGGGAAAAGCAGCAAAATATGACCCGAGCCACGCCGCGGGGTGAGGCGGTCAGATCGGCTACCACGGTGCCGACCGCGATTCGCGCCGCACGATCCGGCGGGAAGCGGTAGATGCCGGTCGAAATCGCCGGATAGGCGATCGAGGCAACGCTTTGCGGAGCGGCGAGATCGAGCGCGGTGCGGTAGCACGCGGACAGCAGCTCGTCTTCGCCGGCGCCGCCGCCGCTCCACACCGGACCAACGGCGTGAATGACGTATTTTGCCGGCAGCCGAAAACCGGGCGTGATTTTCGCGCTGCCTGTGGCGCAACCGCCAAGCTTCTCGCAAGCGACCAGCAATTCCGGCCCGGCGGCGCGATGAATCGCGCCATCGACGCCGCCGCCGCCGAGCAAACTACGATTGGCAGCATTGACGATGGCATCGACAGTAAGCGTCGTAATGTCGGCGACGCAGATTTCGAGTTTTGCCGAACCGATGTCGGCAATCAGGAGCGGCCCGACACTGGTCATAGCCATCAATCTATCACGATCGCGGCGGCGTCAGGCCCACTCCGCTTGCGCTTCCGCCTGCAAGTCGACGGTGCTCTTGACGCCGATATCGTCAAAATGCTCGTCGAGGAAGCGCCGCGCGGCCCGCTTGCCGCTGAGATGCAGCATGTCGAAGAAGTCGTAATCGGTCGACAGCTTGCTGAAGGCGTCGAAATGCGTGCCGAAACGGTCGAGGACGATGCGGTGCACGTTGATGCGCCGGTATTCTCCTGGCCCGGTGCCGCGCGGCAGCCGGCCTTGATCGATCAGCCGCGCCACGAAATCGATGGCGCGGAATTCGTCGATCAGCGACGAGTTGAACGTGATTTCGTTGATACGATTCATGATCTCGCTGGCCGAGGTCGGCGTCGACTTCCGCTCCGGCGGATTGATCTCGACGACCAGCACATCCTCGGTGCTGGTGGTGCGAAAAAACGGAAAGATCACCGGATTGCCGCGATAGCCGCCATCCCAATACGGCACGCCGTCGATCTCGACCGCGCGAAACAAGGTCGGCAGGCAAGCCGACGCCATGACGGCATCTGCTGTGATCTTTTCGCGGCTGAAAATGCGCACGCGCCCGGTATGGACATTGGTCGCCGAAACGAAAATTTGCAGATCGGTATTGGCGCGCAGCTTCTCGAAATCGACGAAACGCTCGATCAGATCCTTGAGCGGATTGATGTTGAGCGGATTGACGTCATAGGGCGAAAAATAGCGCGAAATCGCGTTGATCCAGGCCTGCACCGGCGCGCCTTCGAGCGGCGTGAACGACAACAACCGCTCCATCACCGCGCGCTGCGTGCCCGGCAGATTTCCCGTACTCGACGCGGCCCGCCAGAAATCGGCAAGCCGTTTTTGCGCTTCTTCGCGGCCGCCGCGGGTCAGACCGTCGGCCAACATCACAGCGTTGACCGCCCCCGCCGAGGCGCCGGAGACGCCCTCGATGACAAGCCGCTCGTCACTTAGAATCTGCTCGAGCACGCCCCAGGTGAACGCGCCATGCGCGCCGCCGCCCTGTAGCGCGAGATTGATGCGCTTTGCCTGAGGCGCGGCATTTTTGTCTGCCGCGCGCCCAGGAAGGATTGCCGAGAGGAGATTTTTCATGCCCAAGGTTTCATGCCCAAGGCACGATGGCTCATTCGGCGGTCCAGCCGCCGTCGATTGAAATATTGGCGCCAGTGATCGATTTGGCGGAATCGGACGCGAGATAGACCGCGAGGTCGGCGACTTCGTCGACGGTGACGAATTCCTTGGTCGGCTGCGCCGCCAACAGCACGTCGCGCTTGACCTGCTCCGCCGTCATGTTGCGCGCCTTCATCGTGTCGGGAATCTGTTTCTCGACGAGTGGCGTCCAGACATAGCCGGGGCTGATGCAGTTCGCGGTAATGCCGAAGGTCGCGACTTCGAGCGCGACGGTCTTGGTGAGACCGGCAAGGCCGTGCTTGGCGGTGACATACGCCGACTTGAACGGCGAGGCGACGAGCGAATGGGCCGAAGCGGTATTGATGATCCGGCCCCATTTGCGCGCCTTCATCCCGGGCACCGCGGTGCGGATGGTGTGAAATGCCGACACCAGGTTGATGGCAATGATCAGATTCCATTGGTCGACCGGAAATTCCTCGATCGGGGCGACGTGTTGGATGCCGGCATTGTTGACCAGGATATCGAGCGTGCCGAACGTCGATTCGCTCGACTTGATCATGTCCACGATCTGATCCGGCTTGGTCATGTCAGCCGGCGAATAAACCGCCTTGACGCCGAAATCTTTCTCGATGCTGCTGCGCTCTTTCTCGATCGCATCCTTGTCGCCGAAGCCGTTGATGGTGACATTGGCGCCCTGCTTGGCAAAGGCGCGGGCATAAGCGAGACCGATGCCCGAGGTTGAACCCGTCACCAGTGCGGACTTTCCTTTCAGCATGACAAACCTCAATTCGATGTTGATTGATAGCGGTTGATCGAACAAAAGTGACCGCCACGGGGACGGGCGCGGGCGGCGTCTGAACTTGCAAAAGTCCGCGGGACTTTGGGACGCTTCCTGTTGCAGCGCAATATAAAAAGTCGGGGAACCGTCACGTTTTCGCGATCCTTAGAGCGATGCGCTAAACTCTCCGTTGCGGCCCGAAGGATGACAAGGTTTGAGCCGTCAAATTGGGCTACTAGAGTGACTGAGCGATGACGAACACATCCCAGACTGTCTTCCCGGCGCCCGATCACGACCACGAGCGCTGCGCTAATGCGGCGATCGCGCATGCCGAAGCGCATTGCGCGGCGCGCGCACAACGGCTGACGCCGATCCGCCGCCATGTGCTCGAGGCGCTATTGGCGAGCCACAAGCCGCTCGGCGCTTACGAGATCATCGAACACTTGGCACAGCACGGTCCCGCGCAAAATCGGCCGGCGCCGATCACGATTTATCGGGCGCTGGATTTTCTGCGCGACAATGGCTTGGTGCATCGCATCGAAAGCCGTAACGCCTTTGTCGCCTGCGGACATAATCACGGCGACAACGACCTTGTCGTCTTTCTGATTTGCGAGAAATGCGGCGCGGTCGGCGAAGCGCCCGATGGCGGTGCGGCCGAAGCGTTGAAGGCGTCGGCGCGAGCAGCTGGATTTTCGCCGAAGAGCCCGCTTATTGAAATCGCCGGCGTCTGCTCGCATTGCCGGGAAAGCCGAAGCGCCGGCGTTTGAGCATCATGCTCTAGTATTTCGGCATCCTATAGCGCCGGCGATAAACGTCACTCTCGAACGCCAAGGCATCGCGCGTGGCGACGAGCTTTGTCGCATCTTCTTGAGTGAGTGCCTCATAGCGGCCAGTCCAGGCTTCACGTTTCACCGGCAGACATTGCGCGACCGGCGTGCCTTTGGGCAACACCCCGTTGAAGTCGGCATCGTGCCACCGCGCCGGAAAATTCAGCGGACTGTCGTGGAACGAATCGCAGTCGACCAGGCCAGTGAGCGTGGTGAACGGCAGATCGGTGCGATTGACCGGATGGGTGAATAGCAGCGAATAACCCGCCGGCGCCTCGATGGTCCAAAACGAATTGAACTTGATGATGAAGCGGTCGTCCTCAAAGAACGGCGTGCCCGCGACCTGGCCGGGATCATGAAAGTCGATCGGGGAATGTGAGAATTCGCTGACATAGCCTTGCGGGACGTCGAAGTCCCATTTGAACTCGCCGTCGCGGACTTCCAGATCGATGGCAAGCGGAATGAGAAATCCGTAGATCATCGCGTCGATGAACGGCGGACATTTTTTTACCGTGGGCGTGTCCCTGCCCGTGGTCGCACTGAATGCCTTTGCCGGCATGGTCTTGAACCAGTCGGGAAGGCCGCGAACCGCTGCAATGGGGCGCGGCAGGATCGCCTCGAGTGCCGGCGGACAGCGGAATGTCAGGGTCATTTCGCCAGCCTGGTCCACCGTCCCAACCCTCGGAAAGCGCTAATAGATCGTCGCCCTGACGATCAAAATCTACGTTGCCAGCCGGCCTGTGTATATGGAAAATTATGCGATACCTATAATACGTTTACGGGCCAGATTCCGACCAAGGATCGGCCGAGGCACAGCGTAGGCGATGGCAATCAGACCTGCGTTTCCCGACGAAGCACTCGAACGCGCAAGCTTGGCGTTGAATAATCACCGCGCCAAAGACGCCGAGCGGATTGCGGCCGACGTGCTCCGTGTCGATCCGCGTCACACTCGTGCTTCGCACATTTTGGGTTGTGCTCTCCTGGCGCAGGGCCGCGCGGAGGACGCGGTTGCGCTCCTCGAAAATGCCGCGCGCGGCAAGCACGACCCGGAGATCGATACGGTACTGGCGATGGCGCTGCGGCAGACGGGCCGTTCGGAAGACGCTTTGGGCCGTCTTCGGCGGACGGCCAAACGTCATCCGCGCTTTGCCGCGGCATGGCGCGAGCTTGGTTCGATCTTGTTCGCGCAGGGCCATTGCGACGAAGCGATCGAGGCGCTCACGCGCGGGCTCGATGCTGCACCGATGATGCCCGAGCTTTCGATCCAGCTCGGCTATGTTTTCCTGCATCGGCGCAATTGCACCAGCGCCAAATCGGCCTTCGCGCGTGCTCTCGCAATTGCGCCCAATTCGGCCGAAGCGCTGCTCGGCATCGCCAAGGCGCATCAAGAAATCGGCGAGAATGAAATCGCCGCCGACTACTTTCGCCGCTATCTGATGTTACGGCCGAGCGACGCCAATGCATGGCTCACGCTCGGCCATTGTCTCCTGGAAGCGAGCCAGCGCGACGCCGGATACGACTGCTTTCGAGCGGTCGCGCGCAATAATCCGGAGCGCTACAGCGAGGCGCTCGGCGCCTTTGTCGCGTCAGGCCATGGCCGATTTTGGCTGCGACCGAGCGCAGCGGCGAACTTTCTCTGCGGCAAAAAGAGTTGACTTTGGCAGCAATCGGCCGCCTCGGGATGGCACTTTCCCCCGCGCCGAGCCGGCCATGGGTTTCATAAATTAGATATGTAATATCAACTAGATAAGTAAACCGAACCGGCCGCAAAGACGCCGCGGCTCCAGGGCGGCGCACGGCATTTAATCTCATCGCAATCCTTAAGCCAAAGGCTCCTCGTCAACGGGGCGTAGTGAGGCTATATGCTGGGGGTCAAATTCAGCCTTTTCGCATTTTGGCGATGGCGCCGGCCCGGCTGGCGTCCGACGAAGTAAGACATGCGAGACATGTAAGGACTTGCCCATGATGGAATTTTCCGGTCCCGCCGCGAGGCACAAAACCGTTGCCGTGAAGGTCGGCAATGTGACGGTCGGCGGCGGTGCGCCCGTTGTGGTGCAATCGATGACCAATACCGACACGGCCGATGTCGAGGCAACCACCAAGCAGGTCGCGGCGCTGGCGCGCACCGGATCGGAAATCGTGCGCATCACTGTCGACCGCGACGAAGCCGCGGCCGCGGTGCCGCATATCAAAGAACGCCTTCTGAAAATGAAAGTCGACGTGCCGATCGTCGGCGACTTCCATTACATCGGCCACAAGCTTCTAGCCGACCACCCGGCCTGCGCCGAGGCCCTCGACAAATATCGCATCAATCCGGGCAATGTCGGCTTCAAGGAAAAGAAGGACAAACAGTTCGGCGCCATCGTCGAAACCGCGATCCGTCACAACAAGCCGGTGCGCATCGGCGCCAATTGGGGTTCGCTCGATCAGGAGCTGCTGACGCATCTGATGGACGAGAATTCGCGCTCGAATAATCCGATCGGTGCGCGCGACGTGACACGCGAAGCGATGGTGCAATCGGCGCTGCTGTCGGCGGAACGCGCCGAGGAAATCGGCCTGCCGCGCTCGAAAATCATCCTTTCGGCCAAGGTTTCCGCCGTGCAGGATCTGATCGGCGTCTACGGCGAATTGGCGCGCCGTTCCGACTACGCGCTGCATCTGGGGCTGACCGAAGCCGGCATGGGTTCGAAGGGTATCGTTGCTTCATCGGCGGCGATGGGCGTGCTGCTGCAGCTAGGCATCGGCGACACGATCCGCGTTTCGCTGACGCCGGAGCCCAATGGCGACCGCACGCTCGAGGTCAAAGTCGGCCAGGAATTGTTGCAGACCGTCGGCTTGCGCACCTTCGTGCCGCTGGTTGCCGCCTGCCCCGGTTGCGGCCGTACCACCTCGACGACGTTTCAGGAGCTCGCCGCCAGCATCCAGAAATTCATCCGCGACTCGATGCCGGAATGGAAGACGCGGTATCCGGGAGTGGAGGGCCTCAACGTCGCGGTCATGGGCTGCATCGTCAACGGGCCGGGCGAATCGAAACATGCCGATATCGGCATTTCGCTGCCGGGCACGGGTGAGCAGCCGACAGCGCCTGTTTTCATCGACGGCAAGAAGGCGATGACGCTGCGCGGCCCGACGGTAGCAGCCGATTTTCAGAAAATCGTCATCGACTATATCGAGCAGCGATTCGGCACCCCCCGCCAGACTGCGGCGGAATAGCGCAGCACTGGGTTCGGCGCGCCTTCTCGGCATACCGCGGAGGTGAAGGAGCGTTTGGCTGTTGACGGTAGATCGGCCTGGTCAGCTTCCTCAAGCTGCGGCAATCGCCGGCGAGATGGTTGCCAAATAATCACAGCGACCAGGAATCATAAGCTATCCACCGTCCATATCCTCGACAGGAACCGGCAGCTCGTTCAAGTTGCCGGTTAACCATATGGTGATTTCGCGCCCTTTTTCGGGCGGGCGCCTATGGAGGGGGAGTCATTCAAAATGAAGCGGTTCATTCTCGCAGCCCTGGCCCTGATCATGGCCGTTGGCGCGCAGCCGAAAGCTGCGCAGGCGCAAGGCCCTGCACCGGCGCCAAGTTGGGGATGGGGCAATGGCAGCTTCCTCAACTGGTGGGGCCATGGCCAGGATCCGCGCCTGACAACAGCCGGCATTGGCATCGGGATCGGCACCGGCGTCGGCGGCTATCTTCTCACGAAGAAGCACGGCAATCCGGGCGTTCGTCACGTGACGGCGCTGGGCGCTTACGGCATCACCACCGGCGCCTGCATGGTTGCAACGCCTTTCATCTACACTGTAGCAGTCAACCGCCCGCTGACCTATCGCGAAGTTTATATGGGCATGGCCGATTGCATCGTGCCGTTCATCGGCAGCTATCTGGTCGATGTCTATCTGCCGCATAACGTGCTTTATGACGGCGTGAACGGGAAGCTGGTTCGCAACTAGTTCGAACCAAGCACCGCGAAATTAAAAAGCCGGCCTTCGGGTCGGCTTTTTTGTTGCTTGATTCCCGTTGCTGATGAGATCGGCAAACAGATCCAAGGCCGATAAAAATAAGATCGCAGCGTCAGTTTTTTCGTTCAAGACGTCGCAGAACTTCGTCGAGCTGATCGTGATTGCGATAACGGATGGTAAGCGTCCCGCCGCGGGCGCCGTCGTCGATACTCACGACCAGGCCAAGCGAATCCGCGAGTCGCTTTTCGAGCGCTACCACATCCGCGTTTTTCTTGGCGCGGGCATGCGATTGACGTCCGTTGCCCTTGCCGTGTTTCTGGCCTGTCTCGCGCGCCAGCGCTTCGACCTGACGCACATTGAGACCGCGTGAAACGATCTCCTCCGCGAGCTGTTCGGCATTAGGCTGGCCGATCAACATGCGCGCATGACCGGCTGAGAGTTTTCCGGAGTGAATATGCGCCTTCACCGTCTCGGGAAGCTTGAGGAGCCGCAGCGTATTAGCGACGTGGCTTCGGCTCTTGCCGATGATCCTGGCGATATCTTCCTGATTGTTGTGGAACTCATCCATCAAGGCGCGATAGCCGTCGGCCTCTTCGAGCGGATTGAGATCGGCGCGCTGCACATTTTCGATAATGGCGATTTGCAGCGCCTCGGCATCCGTCGCTTCGATAATAACGACGGGCACTTCGTGCAAACCCGCACGCTGTGCCGCGCGCCAGCGCCGTTCGCCGGCGATGATCTCGTAGGAATCGTTTGCCCCGCGCATCGACCGCGCGACGATCGGCTGAATGATGCCGCGCTCGCGCAGCGAAGCGACAAGTTCGTCAAGCTCGGTATCGGAGAACACGCGCCGCGGATTGCGTGCGTTCGGCCGCAATGCACCGGTCGGCAAGCGGCGCTGCCCGCGCGGACGTTCCGACGACGCTTCCGCCGAGACTTCGCCGATCAGCGCCGCAAGTCCACGGCCCAGTCGCGATCGCGATGCGTCATCCGCCATCGCCGATTTCCCTAAAAGGTCACTCACGTAAAATGCCCTCATCCAACACAGAGCTGCTTTTCGCGCTGGATGATTTCAGTGGCGAGGCGCAGATACGCTTCGCTGCCGCTGCATTTAAGATCGTAGACAAGAACAGGCTTGCCGTAAGACGGCGCTTCCGACACCCGCACGTTGCGCGGGATGATCGTGTCGTAGACTTTGGCGCCCATGAATTCGCGCACGTCGGCGACCACCTGCCCGGACAGATTATTGCGGGCGTCGAACATCGTCAGCACGATGCCGTGAATCGTCAAACCGGGATTGAGCTGCTCACGCACTGATTCCACGGTCTTGAGCAATTGCGACAGACCTTCGAGTGCGAAGAACTCGCATTGCAACGGCACCAGAATCGCGTTCGCCGCAGCCATCGCGTTGACGGTGAGAAGATTGAGCGACGGCGGGCAATCGACCAGCACGTAACTGAAACTGGTGCCGCCGACCGTGTTCAGTGGTGCGAGTGCACTGCGCAGACGGAAAGCGCGGTCACGCGATTGGCCGATCTCGAGCTCGAGGCCGGACAGATCGAGCGTCGATGGCGCGAGATGCAGACGCGGAACGGCGGTGGCGACGATCGCGTCGCGTAGCGCCGCTTCGCCGGTCAGCACATCATAGGTCGAGTGGTTGCGGCTACGCCGGTCGATGCCGAGACCCGTCGAGGCATTACCCTGTGGATCCAGATCGACGATCAGAACATCCTCGCCGATCGCGGCGAGCGCGGTGCCCAGATTGATGGCCGTCGTGGTTTTACCGACGCCGCCCTTCTGATTGGCGACGGCCAGGACGCGCGGGGTCCGGGCTGGCTGGGCCGCACGCGTGCCGTCCGGTGCGGGAAAGGCGATGACGGTTTTGTCGGGTGCATCGTTCATGGTGGTTGATCCAACGTTGATTCGGGCTTCGGAAGCTCAACTATAAGTTGCGACATTCCAAATGCTAAATTCTGGGCTCGGCGCTTTCGACGACAACGATCCGAGATCGCGGATCGGTCCGGCTTTCTGCCAAGGTCGCCTCGATGTTCCAATATTTAGCGGCCTCGGTCAATTCAGTTGCAACATCTTGTCCCTTGGGAAACAGGCCTCGGGCGCCTCTTTTCAACAACGGATATGCTTCGGTGAGTAATTTCGGCAGCGGAGCGAGCGCGCGCGCGGTGACGACATCGATGTGCTTGGGCGCGCGCTTCACAAAATCAGCGATCCGCATGGCGTGAACTTCCGCCGGCACGCCGGCCGCGCGCACAGCCTCGCGGAGGAAATTCGCCTTCTTGCCGATACTCTCGACCAGGTGGACTTCGACACCCTTCTGCTCAGCGAGCGCGCAGGCGATCACCAGCCCCGGAAAGCCCGCACCGGAGCCGAGATCGGCCCAGATTTGCGAACCACGTTGCAATTTTGGAGCGAGCAACAGGAGCTGCAGAGAATCGGCGATATGTCGGGTCCAAATAGTCTGTGCGGTCGAAGGTGCAATCAGATTGGTGTGCTGCTGCCACTCCAAGAGCACCTCGACGAAACGGTCGAGGCGCGCAGATGTTTCACGTGAAACAGGGGTCAGTGCCAGCGCGCGGTCTCGGTCTTCGGCGAGCGCTTGAGCAGAGGCGGGATCGCTCTGGTGGGCCGCCTTTGATGGCGCCGATCTTTCGCGTGTCGCGCCACCCCTATGCCGGGGCGCGCCCATCACGCCACACCACGGTTTGGCTTGCTATTGGGCTTGCGATTCTGCCGCCGTATGTGTGCCACCAACAGCGTCAGGGCTGCAGGCGTCATGCCGTCAATTCTCCCGGCCTGACCGATAGTCCGCGGCCGGTGGCTCTGGAGCTTGTAACGGACCTCATTCGACAGCCCAGGCAAGGCGCCATAGTCGATCTCATCGTCGAGCACGAGGCTCTCATCCCGGCGATAGGATTCCACATCCGCGGCCTGGCGGCTGAGATAGACGTCGTACTTGGCGTCGATTTCGAGCTGTTCGCTGATCTTGGGCGCAAGATCAGCGAATTCCGGCCAGATCCGCGACAGATCAGCCACTGAAAAGTCCGGGTAGGACAGGAGCTCGAAAGCCGTACGCCGCTGCCCGTCCTTGCGCAGCGAGAGTCCAGATTTGGCGGCTTCGGTCGGCGTCACCGTCAGCGAGCGCGCCATGGCCCGTGCTGCGTCCAACAGGGCCATTTTGGCGCGGTGCTTCCCTGCCCGTTCAGCGCCGACACAGCTTAGCGCAATGCCTTTGTCGGTGAGCCGCTGATCGGCATTGTCGGCGCGAAGCGTCAGGCGATATTCGGCACGCGAAGTGAACATCCGATAGGGCTCGCTGACGCCCCTCGTGACGAGATCATCGATCATCACGCCAAGATAGCCTTCGGCACGATCGAAGATGATCGGCGCACCCCCGCCCGCCTTGGCGGCTGCGTTCAGGCCCGCCACCAGGCCCTGTGCGCCGGCTTCCTCATATCCGGTGGTGCCGTTGATCTGCCCGGCCAGAAAAAGCCCCGGCAGGCGCCGTGTTTCCAGAACCGGGGTGAGCTCGCGTGGATCGACATGATCGTATTCAATGGCATAGCCTGGCCGCACGATCCGAGCCCGTTCCAGGCCCGGAATCGACGCCACAATGGCTGCCTGGACATCCTCCGGCAGTGAAGTGGAGATGCCGTTCGGATAGACCGTCGTATCGTCGAGGCCCTCCGGCTCGAGGAAGATCTGGTGGCCATCGCGATCGCCAAAGCGGACGATCTTGTCCTCGATCGATGGACAGTAGCGCGGCCCGTGGCTCTGGATCCGGCCGGAATACATCGGCGAACGATGCACATTCGCGCGGATGACCTCGTGTGTAGCCGGCGTCGTCCGGGTGATCGCGCATTGGATTTGCGGATTGGTGATCCGATCCGTCAGCACTGAGAACGGCTCGGCTGGATCGTCGCCCGGCTGCATCTCGAGCGCCCGCCAATCGATCGTCTCGCCATCCAGACGAGGGGGCGTCCCGGTCTTGAGCCGGCCAAGCGCCAGCCCTGCCCGTTCAAGCGTTCCGGAAAGTCCCAGCGAAGGCGCCTCGCCGACGCGGCCGGCTGGAATTTGCCGTTCTCCGATATGGATCAGGCCACGCAGGAACGTCCCCGTGGTCAGAACCACAGCTGCGGCACCAAAGGCGCGTCTATCGGCCAGCCGAACGCCGGTGACGGCCCCATCGACAAGAAGGTCATCCACCTCGCCTTCGATCACCGTCAGATTGGGCGTGCTCCGAATGGCGACCTGCATGGCTGTGGCATAGAGCTTTCGGTCGGCCTGGGCACGGGGGCCGCGCACCGCCGGCCCTTTCCGGCGGTTGAGCAGACGAAACTGAATGCCGCCGGCATCCGCAACCCGGCCCATGAAACCGTCGAGGGCGTCGACCTCGCGCACGAGATGGCCTTTGCCGAGACCTCCGATAGAAGGATTGCATGACATCGCGCCGACCGTCGCAAAGCGCTGAGTTATGAGCGCCGTGCGTGTGCCCATACGGGCAGCGGCGCCGGCCGCCTCACAGCCGGCATGGCCACCGCCGACGACAATCACATCGAAGCGGCCGTCCATCGGAATCTCCAAGAAGGAGGCGGTTGTAGCTAACGGCAATTCGACGGTCAAAGCATGCTTTGACTAGGCGTGGTCCATGTTTCACGTGAAACAACGCCGGCATCTAGCGGCAAATTCTGCCAGGACCTGAAACTAGGCTCTCACTTGCCGATACAGAAATCGCGAAAGATAACGTCCAAAATATCTTCAACATCGACCCGCCCGGTCAGGCGCCCAAGCACTGTCGCCGCAGCTCGCAGCTCCTCGGCAATAAGCTCTTCGCGTTCACTGGGCTTCTCGCCCTCGGCCAATGCCCTATCGAGCGCCGCAACTGTCTCCTCCAGCGCCTGCCGATGCCGTGTGCGAGTCACGACCCCCGACTCAGCCGATGCGAAGAACGCGTTGGCATGCGCCGAGAGCCCGGCGACCAGCGGATCGACACCCTCGCCGCTCGTCGCTGACAAGAAATAAATGAATCGATATTCAGAGTTCTGCGGACGGTCCTCGACGAGGGATTCTTTCTCAAGCAAATCAAGTTTGTTTTCGACCAACCAAACCTCCGACGCAGCCTCCCCTAAGCCGTGCCCGTTATTGTTCTCGACCGCTGCAGCAGCATCAACAACCCACAGCACCACGTCAGCACCGACCGCCCTCTCCCGCGCGCGCCTCATTCCTTCTTGTTCAATCGGTTCGTTGCTCTCCCGGATGCCGGCGGTGTCGAGCAAGGTGACCGGAAAGCCATCGAGATCGAGATGCACCTCGATGACATCGCGTGTGGTCCCGGCATAAGGCGATACGATCGCCGCGTCCCGTCGTGCTAACCTATTGAGAAGTGCGGATTTTCCGGCATTCGGCGGTCCAGCGATGGCAACGACAAGTCCTTCTCGCAACCGTTCGCCGCGGCGTCCATCGGCCAAAACTGCTGCAATCTCGCCGCGTAATTGCTGCGCAGCATGAAGCGCCGGACCGATCAGATCCTCCGGTACATCGGCCTCGTCGGAGAAGTCGATCCGCGCTTCGACCAGTGCCAGCGCTTTAATCAATCGCCGCCGCCACGCTTCGGCGCGATCTCCAATTAACCCCTTCAGCTGCCGAAATGCCTGCCGCCGCTGCGCCGGCGTTTCCGCGGCGATCAGATCGCCGAGCCCTTCGACGGCGGTGAGATCGAGCCGCCCTGCTTCGAAGGCGCGACGCGTGAATTCGCCCGGCTCAGCAAGACGGCAACCCGGGATAGCTCCGAGCGCGCCGAGCACACCGGCGACCACCGCGTGGCCGCCGTGTAATTGCAGTTCGGCGACGTCCTCGCCGGTTTCGCTGTGCGGCGCCGGAAACCACAGCGCCAATGCCTCATCGATCGGCTCGCCATTCGCCGGATCGCGCACCCGCACCAAAGCTGCCTTTCGCGGTTCCGGCACGCGGCCGATCAGTTTCTCGAGCGCGACACCCGCCTGCGAACCCGAAATGCGCACAACCGCAATCGCGGCCGGCAGCCGGCCTGACGACAAAGCGAAAATGGTGGAACGGTCAGACATCGCAAATGATTGAACGCCTTGGATCGTCGGTGCTTCGCGCCACGCGGGCTACTTGCTACGGTGTGTCGATGTCAATGTCACAGTAATGCAATGTCACAGCACCCAACGTCTCAATCTTCGCCATCGCGGCAGAATCGCCTCGCCCAAGAGACGAGTCCGTATCTGCTACAGCACAAGGACAACCCGGTCGATTGGTGGCCGTGGGGGCCGGAAGCGCTCGCCGAGGCCAAGGCCGATAACAAGCCGATCTTGCTCTCAGTCGGCTATGCTGCCTGTCATTGGTGCCACGTCATGGCGCACGAGAGTTTTGAGGACGACGCAACTGCGCACTTGATGAATGAACTGTTCGTCAACATCAAAGTCGATCGCGAGGAGCGGCCGGATATCGATCAAATCTATATGTCCGCGCTGCATCATCTCGGCGAGCACGGCGGCTGGCCGCTCACGATGTTTCTCACGTCCGACGGCGAGCCGATCTGGGGTGGCACTTATTTTCCGAAAACATCGGGTTACGGCAAACCGGCTTTTGTCGACGTGCTGCGCGAGATCGCGCGCCTGTTCCGTGAAGAGCCGCAGAAGATCGAACAGAATCGCGCGGCCTTGATGAATGAACTGGCTGCCACGTCGCGCGCCAATATGGGCGCGACGATCGGCATCGATGGATTGAACAGCGCGGCGCGCCAGCTCGGCGGCATTATCGATCCGGTTAATGGCGGCACGCGCGGCGCACCGAAATTTCCACAAGCCGCTTTGTTTGAATTGCTCTGGCGCGCCGGATTGCGCACCGGCGAAGCGCGTTATTTTGCAGCGGTCGAGATCAGCCTCGATCATATTTGCGAAGGGGGCATCTACGATCATCTCGGCGGCGGCTTCTCGCGCTATTCGGTCGACGAACGCTGGCTCGTGCCGCATTTCGAAAAAATGCTCTACGACAATGCGCAGCTCCTCGAATTGTTGGCGATCGCTTATCAGCGCACCGGCAAGGTGTTGTATCGCCAGCGCGCCCACGAAACGGTCGAGTGGCTCAAGCGCGAAATGACGACCGGCGAGGGCGGTTTTTCGGCCTCGCTCGACGCCGATTCGGAAGGCGAGGAAGGAAAATTCTATGTTTGGTCCTATGACGAGGTGATCAAACAACTCGGTATGGAAGACGGCGAGTTTTTTGCCCGCCATTACGACGTGACGCCGGCGGGCAATTTCGAAGGCCACAATATTTTCAACCGTCTCAAGCCGCTGCCGCACAACGACGCCGACGAGGCGCGGCTTGGCGCATTGCGGGAAAAACTCCTTGCCGTTCGGGCATTGCGCGTGCGCCCCGGCCTCGATGACAAAGTGCTCGCCGACTGGAATGGGCTGATGATTGCGGCGCTCGTCAATGCCGCGCTCATTTTCGATGAGCCGTCTTGGCTCGAACTCGCCTCGCGCGCCTTCAACTTTGTCGTCGGCGCAATGACACGCGGCGACCGGCTCGGCCATTCCTGGCGCGATGGCAAGCTGAAATTTCCCGGGCTCGCCTCGGACTTTGCCGCAATGGTCCGTGCGGCGCTGGCGCTCTATGAGGCAACAGGTAAGTCAACTTATCTCCACCAGGCCCTGTCCTGGCAGCACGCGCTCGATCGCGACTACGTCAATGTCGAGACCGGAGCTTATTATCTCACCGCAGCGGATGCCGAGGGACTCGTGATCCGGCCCGCAGCGACAACCGATGAGGCGACGCCCAATAACAACGCCGTCGCCGCACAAAACCTGATCCGGCTTGCGGTTCTGGCAGGCGACGATGTTTGGCGTAAGAAAGCGGATCGGTTGATCGGCGCGATCGTGCCCCAGGTCGCCGAGAACCTCTACATGCACATGGCGTTGCTCAATGCCATCGATCTGCGGCTGCGCGCCGCGGAAATCGTGGTGACCGGGGAAGGCGAGGGCGCGGAAGCGCTGCTCGCCGTGGCGCGCCATGCTTCGCCGCTCAGCCGCATCGTGCTTCACGCCAGCTCAGCCGAGGCTTTGCCCGAAAATCATCCAGCCCGCGCGAAAATCTCTGCCGCGCAAGGGCCGCAGGCCTTCATTTGCGTTGGCGAGACTTGCTCGCTGCCAGTGACCAATCCGGCCGAACTGACTGCGGCGATGACGGCCGCTATCGAACCGGTGCGACATTCTTGATGCCACGATCCGGGCACGTTTCGTGCTTTATAGAACCGCGGGGCGCGCCGGGACGTCTTTCCTATGACGTCCATTTGGAGATCCAATCATGCGGCAATTGATCCGATACGGGATCGCGGCGACCCTCATTGTCCTTTCGGCTGGCAGCGCGGTAACCAGCGCCCGCGCCGACGAATGGTGCGGCTACGCCACCGGCGATAACGCCGTAATTCAATGCGGCTATACGACGGTGGCCGGTTGCGAGAGTGCCGTCGGCAAGGGCGGCATGTGCTTTGTCGATCCAGACACTGCGATGAACATCAAACGTTCAACGCCGATCGACGCGATTAAGCTTTTAGGAATTCTCGGGCGGGAAATTGGGCGGGGTTGAAACCCCGCCGGCGCGTTACGTATTCATCGAGTCGAAGAACTCGGAATTGTTCTTGGTGTTGCGCAGCTTGTCCAACAAGAAATCCATAGCGTCCATAGTTCCCATTGGATTGAGGATGCGGCGCAGGACGTACATTTTCTTGAGCTGATCCGGCGGCACCAGGAGCTCTTCCTTGCGGGTGCCGGAGCGGGTGATGTCCATGGCCGGGAAGGTGCGCTTATCCGCGACTTTACGGTCGAGGATTAGTTCCGAATTGCCGGTGCCCTTGAACTCTTCGAAGATCACTTCGTCCATGCGGCTGCCGGTATCGATCAGCGCAGTGGCGATGATGGTCAGTGAGCCGCCTTCCTCGATATTGCGCGCTGCGCCGAAGAAGCGCTTCGGCCGCTGCAAGGCATTGGCGTCGACACCGCCGGTCAACACCTTGCCCGAAGAGGGCACCACGGTGTTGTAGGCGCGTCCGAGGCGGGTGATCGAATCGAGCAGGATGACGACGTCGCGGCCGTGCTCGACCAGGCGCTTAGCCTTTTCGATCACCATCTCGGCGACCTGCACGTGGCGCACTGCCGGCTCGTCGAAGGTCGAGGACACCACCTCGCCTTTCACCGAGCGCTGCATGTCGGTGACTTCTTCCGGCCGCTCGTCGATGAGCAGCACGATCAGATAGCACTCCGGATGATTGTGCGTGATCGAGTGGGCGATGTTTTGCAGCAGCACGGTCTTGCCGGTGCGCGGCGGCGACACGATCAGCGCGCGCTGGCCCTTGCCGACCGGCGCCACGATGTCAATGACGCGGGCCGAGAGGTCCTTCTTGGTCGGATCCTCGAATTCCATCTTCAGCCACTCATCGGGATAGAGTGGCGTCAGATTGTCGAAATTGACCTTGTGACGGGCTTTCTCGGGGTCCTCGAAATTCAGCGAGTTGACCTTGAGGAGAGCGAAATAGCGTTCGCCCTCTTTGGGGCTGCGGATATGGCCGTCGATGGTGTCGCCAGTGCGCAATCCGAAGCGGCGGATTTGCGAGGGCGAGACGTAGATATCGTCAGGGCCCGGCAGGTAATTCGCTTCCGGCGAGCGCAGGAAGCCGAAGCCGTCCGGCAGCACTTCGACCACGCCTTCGCCGACAATGTCGGTCTCACGCGCCGAGAGCTGCTTGAGGATGCCGAACATCAGCTCCTGCTTGCGCATGGTCGAGGCGTTTTCGACCTCGAGTTCCTCGGCAAAGGTGACGAGCTCAGCAGGGGTCTTGGTTTTGAGCTCTTGTAGTTTCATTTCATGCATAGAATGTCCTGTGGAAATTTGCCTAGCGGCGGAATTGATTGGCGGGCCGCTGGCTTAAGGAAGGTCGCAGGTCTTGTCGCAGATGCGACTTGCAGCAGATCTTTAGGTGAAAAGGGGCTTTGGGCCCCGGACCTGATGCACAGGCGGCTCCAATTCACTGGAGCCAAAACGCAACTGCATCCGCCTACGTTTGGTGGGATGGCCGTAAGATAGGAAAAGACTGGACTTCAGGCAAGAGCCGCTATGCGCCAAGATTGAGTTTTCAGTAAGGAACGCGTGAATTCTAAAACGGTTTCAGCACCACCAAGATGACGATTGCGACCATGAGGATCGTTGGTACTTCGTTGATAATTCTATAGAATCTAGCCGTATGCCGGTTTTCATCGCGGCCGAAGGCTTTGGTCCAGCCGGCGAACAGGCCATGCACCGCCGAAAGCACGAGAACAAGCAGGAGCTTGGCATGAAGCCACGGCGCGGCGAACCAGCCATAGTGAGAATCAGGCCCATGCCAGGCAAGCCAAAGCCCCAATAGCCAGGTTGCGATCATCGCCGGATTGATGATGCCGCGAAGGAGCCGCCGCTCCATGAGCTTGAAGGTTTCCGACTGAACCGAGCCCTTCTCCGCCGCGCAATGATAAACGAATAGCCGCGGCAGATAGAGTATGCCCGCCATCCAGGCGATGACGGCGATGATGTGAAAGGCTTTAACCCACTCGTAGACCATCGGTTCAGCCGCCTCCGCGTTTCCGGACCTGCGCCACAAGACGCTCAACATGCGCAATCGGCGTGTCCGGCAAGATGCCGTGACCAAGATTGAAGATAAAGGGCCGGGATGCAAAGGCTTCGAGGATTGTATCGATCGCCCGATCAAGCGCTTCGCCGCCGGCAAGCAGCACCAGCGGATCGAGATTGCCCTGCACAGGGCGTTTGCTCTGAATACGATCACGCGCGAAACCAAGTTCGATCATCCAATCGAGCCCGACGGCATCGACCGGAACTTTTTCGACATAGCGCTCAAGCTTCGTTCCGGCACCACGCGGAAATCCGATGAACTTGGCGTCGGGAATATTGTTGCGGACCGCATCAATGATTCTTGCACACGGCACGACGCACCAAGCTTCAAACTCGGCCGGCGGTAATACGCCTGACCAAGTATCAAAAATCTGCACGGCATCGACGCCGGCCTCAAATTGTCGGGTTAAATACGCAACCGAAGCCTCAACCAGCCTATCGATCAGTCGCGCAAAAACTCCAGAATACCGATAGGCAAACAAACGTGCCGGAATCTGTTCGCTCGTGCCGAAGCCGGCAATCATATAGGTCGCAACCGTCCACGGCGCCCCGCAAAAACCTAACAGTGCAACATCAGCCGGCAATTGTGTCCTCACCAGGCTGATCGTCTCATAAACCGGCGCTAACGCGCTGTGATCGACCTCTGCGCGCAATCGGCCAAAAGCTGCTGGACTATCGATCGCATCAAGCCGCGGTCCTTCACCGGCCTCGAAAGTCACACGCTGCCCAAGCGCATGAGGAACGACCAGAATATCGGAAAATAAAATTGCGGCATCGAAGCCAAAACGATGGATCGGCTGCAAAGTCACCTCGGCAGCCAATTTCGGATCGAAGCACAGATCGAGGAAGCCTCCACATTTCTCGCGGATCGCTCTGTACTCAGGAAGATAGCGTCCAGCTTGGCGCATCAGCCAGATCGGAGGAACGGCAGTTCTTTCACCTGCAAGAACGCGAAGCAAAGGTTTTGAACACCGCTTGTCCGACACGCCTTCTTCCCAATCAAAATAGATTCTTAGAATCTGTTGTAGTAGTTGGACGGTTGATTGGACTCATAGGTCTGTATTCACATTTCATCCACGTCTTGCCCACATATCCCCAGTGCCAAGTTTGGCTAGGCGCAATTTCGCAGCCAGCAATGCTATCGGCCATTCGTGGCCATTGCCGAAGACTTTCGGCAAAGTTTTATCGCACCTGTCCACAATTCACCGCTCACGGACGTGGTCGTCCAGCTTTACTCCCGCGCGGCATGGATGTGGACAGAATTGCAGCCTATCCAGCCAATCGGCTTGCATACCCCTGAAAGCCGTGGCCTTCTCCCCAATTGTCGACAGGTTGTCCAGTCGGTTACGACCACCGCAATGACCGAAACGCCGAGCTATTTCCACCTTCATCTGATCTCCGATGCTACCGGCGAGACTTTGATTGCCGTCGGCCGGGCTGCGGCCGCGCAATACGCCAAAGTCATGCCGGTCGAGCACGTCTATCCCCTGGTGCGGACGGTGAAGCAGCTCGATCGGGTGCTTACCGAAATCGAAGAATCGCCCGGAATCATCCTCTACACGCTGCTTGATCAGGCCCTTGTCGAAAAGCTTGAGGGTAAATCGCGTGAGCTCGGTCTGCCATGCCTGTCGGTGCTTGGGCCGGTATTGCACCTGTTCCAGGCCTATCTCGGCGCGGAATCGACCCACAAAGTCGGTGCTCAGCACACTCTCAATGCCGAATATTTCCGCCGCATCGATGCGCTGAATTACACCATGCTGCATGATGACGGTCAGCAGGCTGAAGATTTGGAAGAGGCTGATGTCGTTCTTCTTGGTGTGTCGCGCACATCGAAAACTCCGACCTCGATCTATCTGGCCAATCGCGGCGTCAAGACCGCCAATATTCCCTTGGTACCCGGCGTGGCATTGCCGCCGCATATTGAGCGGCTCAAACGTCCGCTTATCGTCGGCCTATTCGCGACGGCGGAGCGGATCGTGCAGATCCGGCAAAACCGGCTGCTGGGTCTCAAAGTCCAGCGCGACGACGATCAATATATCGATCGCGAAGCAGTGGCGGCCGAGATTGCAGTTTCGCGCAAATTGTGCAGCCGGCACAATTGGCCGGTGATCGACGTGACCCGCAGGTCGATCGAAGAAACCGCGGCCGCTGTCCTTGCCCATCTCGCCGAACGCCGCAGGCAGCGGGCGTCGTGACGGCGTTGTGGCGCGCCGAGAAGCCGCTGCTGCTCGCATCGCGCAGCAAGGTGCGGCAGACCCTGCTTGAGGGCGCCGGCATTCCGCTCGAAATACGCCCCGCTGATCTTGACGAACGGCGGCTCGAAGCCGATGCCGCATCGCAAGCGCCAAGCGTCGTAGCCGCTCATTTGGCGCGGGAGAAAGCGCGTGCTGCTGCGAAAGCTCAGCCCGGCCGCCTCACGCTTGGCGCTGACCAGACACTCGCATTGGGCAGCGAGCGATTTCCCAAACCGGCTGATATGGCCACGGCACGCGTTCAGCTTCGCAAACTGTCCGGCCGGACGCACGAGCTTCATTCGGCCATCGCTTTCGTCGAGGATAAGGCAGTATTGTTCGAATATGTCGGCGTGGCACGGCTGACCATGCGTGCGTTTTCAGACGAATTTCTCGATCTTTATCTGAAAGCTGCCGGAAATGCCGCGACTATAAGCGTCGGCGCTTATCAGCTGGAAAGCTATGGCATTCAACTCTTCGAGCGCATCGAAGGAGATTACTTTACAATATTGGGCTTGCCGCTTCTCCAGGCTTTGGATTTTCTGCGGCGCCGAGGATGTCTCCTGCAGTGAGCGCGGAAAGACCATTCGTGCTGTGCCTCACCGGCTCGCTCGGCATGGGCAAGTCGACGGCCGCCAAATTTTTTGCCGAGGAAGGCGTGGCTGTGCACGATTCCGACGCCACCGTGCATGCGCTCTATGAGGGCGAGGCAACCCCGCTCGTTGAGGCCGCATTTCCGGGTTCGACCAACGGCGGCAAGGTCGATCGCAATAAGCTGGCCGCGATGGTTCTGAACGACAAAGCGGCACTAGCGCGCCTCGAGGCGATCGTGCATCCGATGGTCACCGCATCGCGGGAAAAGTTCCTCGCCCAGGCGCAGGCGCGCGGTGCAAAAATCGTCGTGTTCGACGTGCCGCTTCTGTTCGAGACTAAAGCGGAACGCGGCTGCGATGCCGTGGTGGTCGTGTCGGCGCCGCCCGAGATTCAACGCAAACGGGCTTTCGAACGGCCCGGCATGACCGACGACAAGCTCGCAGCTATCCTTGCCAAGCAGATGCCGGATACGGAAAAACGCGGCCGCGCCAATTTTATTGTCGATAGCTCGCAGAGTTTCGACCACACCCGCGCGCAAATCCGCGATATTTTGCGCAAAGTCGCTAAACTGCCGGCGAAGCGGCGGTGATTCGCGGCGAGGCACAAGCTGAGTTCAAGATTTCCGATGCGCGAGATTGTTTTCGATACCGAAACCACCGGCCTTGATCCGTTCCAGGGCGATCGGATGGTTGAAATCGGCTGCATCGAGCTCGTCAACCGGTTCCCGACCGGCAAGACGTTCCATTATTATTTCAATCCGGAACGGGACATGCCGGAGCAAGCGTTCAAGGTTCACGGCCTGTCGATCGACTTTCTCAAAGACAAGCCGCTGTTCGCCGATAAAGTCGACGAGCTGATCGCCTTTCTCGGCGACGATGCGGCGTTGGTCGCACATAACGCGATGTTCGATCTCGGCTTTCTCAACGCCGAACTTGAGCGGGCCGGCCGCGGCGCGGTGAGTCGCGAACGCATTGTCGACACGCTCTTGCTTGCACGCCGTAAACATCCGGGTGCCGCCAACCGGCTCGACGATTTGTGTGTGCGCTATACGATCGACAATTCGCGGCGCACCAAACACGGCGCGCTGCTCGACGCCGAGCTTCTGGCCGAAGTCTATATCGAGCTGATCGGTGCGCGGCAGGCGCAACTCGGTCTGTCGCAGACTGCGGCACCGGTGCGGATCGCCGGCGAGCCAATTGTGCTGCGGGAACGGCCTGTACCGCTGCCACCGCGGCTGTCCGACGAAGAACGTGCCGCGCATCGGCGTTTCATCGCGACGCTCGGCGAAAATGCCATCTGGCGCGACTACGTCAGCGCGAACGAGCTCGGCGTCGACTAATTCCAGTCTGCTCAGTTCGGACTTGCGGAAAACGGCGTCATGGGTTGCGTTGCCGCCAGACGCTGGCGATACAGCGAGACGAAATCCACCGGCTCCAAGAGCAGCGGGGGGAACCCGCCATTACGCGTCGCGGTCGCGATGATTTCGCGCGCGAACGGAAACAACAGCCGCGGGCACTCTATCATCACGGTCGGCTGCAGGCTTTCCGGCGGTACGTTAAGAATGCGGAACACGCCGGCATAAAGCAGCTCAAAGCCGAACAGCAGCAGGCCTTGCGATTCGGCGCGGCCGTCGAGCCGCAGCGTCACTTCGCAGTCGCTTTCGGTCAGCGGCGCTGCCTCGACCGCAATATTGATGTTGATGGCCGGCTGTTGCGTGCTCGGCGCCATCGAACGCGGCGCGTTCGGATTCTCGAAGGAGAAATCCTTAACATATTGCGTGACGACGCCGATCTGCATCATCGGCATTTGCGGCGTGCCGACCTGCGGATCGGGGCCACCATTGGTCGCTGACATACGCGTCTCCAGCTGCGCCGGCGGCCTTTGAAGGGTCGCGGGCGGTACAACTGGGCGCTTGGCTAACACAGGGCCGGGAGGCGAACAATGCCGCAGCGCCGCCCCGGATCGGCCGGCCAAAACGTTAAAACCGCCGGATTTGCCTAAAAGCCTGCCACGGCAGGCAGCTTCCTTTATTGGCGCGGCGGCGCCGATCGTTTAATGTCCGACTCCGGCACGTTAAGGTCACGATCGTTAGCTACTGGATGGCTCCAAACGTGGACTTACATAGAAGCGTGCCCACATAGAGTGGAAGAATCTGGAGCGGGCGGATTTGGCCATGTTCCGCGGTCAAACTGAGCCGCGATCCGCTTCTTGGCCGCCCAACCATTTGCGATGCCGAAAGAATGCCCGACGTGTTCGACATCTACACCATCATCTTCCTAGCGCTTGCGGTGTTCATTTTCCTGCGCTTGCGCAGCGTTTTGGGCCAGCGGACCGGCCGCGAGCGGCCGCCCTACGATCCGTATTCGCCGCAGGATGCTGGCCGCCGGCCGATCGACAAGGTGGTGCCGATGCCGCAGCGTCCGACTGATACGACACCGCCACGGCCTGCCGAAGCTGCGCCGCAACCATCGGCGGATCGCTGGAAGGATATCGCCGAGACTGGTTCGCCCGCCACAGCCGGGCTCGACGCCATCGCCGCCGCGGATCCGGATTTCGACGGCAAGCATTTCATCGCCGGCGCGCGCGCCGCCTACGAGATGATCGTCACGGCATTCGCCGGCGGCGATCGCCGGCAATTGCGCAATCTTCTGTCGCGCGAAGTGTTCGACGGCTTCGATGCCGCGATCACCGAGCGCGAGCGCCGTGGCGAAACCTCAGAGTCCCGCTTTGTATCGATAGACGGTTCCGCCGTCACTGCAGCCGAGCTGCGCAATCGGACCGCACAAGTTACTGTCCGCTTCATCTCCAAACTTATTTCCGCGACGCATGACCACAATGGCGCGGTGATCGACGGCAATGCCGAGAAGGTTACCGACGTCACCGATGTGTGGACGTTCGCGCGCGACATTTCCTCGCGTGATCCCAACTGGAAAGTGGTTGCGACCGAAGCCGGGCAGTGAGGTCAATGACGGCGTTGTGTCGGCGCATCCGCCTGTTGATCCTGCTCGTGGGTCTCGCCGGCGTTTCTCTGGCGGCGCAGGACGTAGCGCTCGGCCAAGAGGATCACCAAGACGGCGTTCAAGACAGCCACCAAATCCGCCAGCCGATCAAATTTCCTGACACCCAATACGAGCCGGTCGATTGGGGTAGTCTTAGCGGCTGGGACGACGACGATCATGAAACAGCCTTTGCGACCTATCTTTCCAGTTGCCGGGCGCTCAATATCAAGCAGCGCCGCAGCAACAGCCGTGTCAGCCAGAATCTGCAGCTGACAGGGGTCGCCGCAGCGCTCCGTGATGTCTGCGACCGCGCGCAGGCGGCCATCCCTCTCGACGATGAGGGCGCTAAGAAATTCTTCGAGGAGAATTTCCGTCCTCTCCATATCGACAAGCTCGGCGACACAGCGGGATTCCTCACCGGCTATTACGAACCGATCATCGACGGCTCACGCGTGCCGACGGGCGATTTCACTGCGCCGCTTTATCGCCGGCCGCCCAATCTCGTGGCCTCCGGCCGGCGCAAGCTTGGCGGTGCTTTCCCGAGCAAAGGCGTGTTCGTCGGCCGCCGCGTCGGCCGCCGCAAGATCGTGCCCTATTACACACGCGCCGAGATCGAAGACGGTGCGCTTGACGGCTGGCATCTGGAAATTTGTTATCTGCGCGACCCGGTCGATGTCCTGTTCGCGCAGATTCAAGGATCGGCGCGCATCAGGCTCGAAGACGGCACCATTCTGCGCGTCAATTACGACTCACATAACGGCTGGCCCTATACGCCCGTGGGCAAGGTGCTGCTCGACATGAAAGTCATGACCAAGGATCAGGTGTCGATGCAGAGCATCCGCGATTGGATGGAAGCCAATCCGGATCAGGCCAAGGATGTGCGCCGCGCCAATAAGTCTTATGTGTTTTTCCGCATCACCGACCTCGCCACCGAAGATGAAGCCGTCGGCGCCGAAGGCGTGCCGCTGATGCCGGGCCGCTCCATCGCCGTCGATCATTCGCTGCACACTTACGGCCTGCCATTCTTCATTGCGGCCGATCTGCCGATCGCCGCCGAAAAAACGGCAACCAAGTTTGATCGACTTGTCGTTGCGCAGGATACCGGCTCGGCGATCATCGGCCCGGCGCGCGCGGATATTTATTTCGGCGCCGGAGATGAAGCCGCGCGCGCCGCCGGGCGCATCAAAAGTCCGGGCGATTTCTACATGCTGTTGCCGCGCGCGCTCGATCCGGTCGAAGCCGGACGCGACACGCCCTTGCCGCCGGAACGCCCGAGCCCGTTCGGCTTTGCCACTACCACTATGGAAGATCCTACGGTGCCGGATTCGGCAAGCGCACAGGATGTGCCGCTTCCGGAGCCAAAGCCTGACATCGCGCCGACCGCAAGCGTTTCACCTGCGCCGAAAGCGAAAGCCAAGACGCGGCAGAAAAAATGAGCCCGCGCCGTTCCTTGAGCGATGAAGAAGAGACGCTCTGGTCGGGCGTGACGCGTTCGGTCAAGCCGCTACGTTCGGGCGCCGCAAAGGGGAAAGCGGCGGCAAAAGCGGTTTCCGCAGCGGATGATTTAAAGTCCGCGCCGCAACATATGTCGAAGCCACTTCGGCCGGCGGTGCCGGCCGCAAAAAAATCTCCACCACTCGCACCGCTCGACAAGCGGCAAAAACAACGTGTCGCCCGCGGGCGGCAAGCGATCGATGCGAGGATCGACCTGCACGGCATGACGCAAAGCCAGGCATATGCCGCGCTTATGCATTTCGTGCACGAGGCGCAGGGAAGCGGCGCGCGGCTCGTCCTCGTCGTGACCGGAAAAGGATCAGGCAAAGGATCGGAAACATCATACGACGCCGAACGCCAGCGCGGCGTGCTGCGCCGGCAAGTTCCATTATGGCTCGCGCTGCCGGAGTTCCGGCCCTTTATCGTCGGTTTCGACGAAGCGCATGTTGCGCATGGCGGCCAGGGCGCGCTCTACGTTCGATTGCGCAGGATTCGTTAACCTTAATAACAAACGTGTCAAAGAATCTGCAAGAATTGGACAACTTCGTCTGCGACAACAAAATCTGAGCGTGATCCGGGGAAACCGGGTTCCGGAGGAGGTCATGCTCGCGTGTGGACTTTGTTGGAGTAGTACGAGTCATGACCGACACCATCGCTCCCGCCAAGGCTATCAGCGATTTGCAGATGCTGGCTCAGATCGAACAATGGATGGCGGCGATCCGCGAGATCGATCGCGGAGAGCGCACCGAGATGGAATCGGCCAGCGCGCGGCTCGAGCACCTGCTCGCCCCGGCTACCGAATAATCGCCATCGAACAATCTAGAGAATAAAGCGACTGAGATCGGCGTTCTTGGCGAGATCGCCGACGTGCTTTTGCACGTAATCGGCGTCGACTTTCACAGTCTCGCCCGAACGGTCCGGCGCGCCGAAAGATACGTCGTCGAGCACCCGTTCCATCACCGTCTGCAGACGCCGCGCGCCGATATTCTCCACGCTCGAGTTCACCGCCACCGCGACGTCGGCTACGGCGTCGATTGCATCTTCGGAGAATTCGAGCGTCACGCCCTCCGTCGCCATCAGTGCAATATATTGCTTGATCAAGGAGGCTTCGGGCTCCGTCAGGATGCGCCGGAAGTCGTCGCGCGTGAGCGGCTTTAGTTCGACGCGGATCGGTAACCGACCTTGCAGTTCCGGCAACAGATCCGACGGCTTTGAGATGTGGAACGCGCCCGAGGCGATGAACAGAATGTGGTCGGTCTTCACCGAGCCGTGCTTGGTGGCGACAGTCGTGCCTTCGATCAGCGGCAACAGATCGCGCTGCACGCCTTCGCGCGACACATCGGCGCCGGCGCGGCCTTCGCGCACGCAGATTTTGTCGATCTCGTCGAGGAAGACGATGCCGTTGTTCTCCACGATTTTGATGGCCTCTTGCGTCAACTGATCGGTGTCGAGCAGCTTGTCGGATTCCTCGTTGATCAAAATCTCATAGGAATCGTGCACCGTGACACGCCGCGTCTTGGTGCGGCCGCCGCCGAGCTTACCGAAAATGTCGCCGATAGATATCGCACCCATCTGCGCGCCGGGCATGCCGGGAATATCAATCATCGGCATGCCGCCACCTGCCGCCTGCACTTCGATCTCGATTTCCTTGTCGTCGAGCTCGCCGGTGCGCAGCCTTTTGCGAAAGGCTTCCTTGGTCGAAGCGCTGGAATTGGCGCCGACCAGCGCGTCGAGCACGCGATCCTCGGCGGCTTTCTCGGCGCGCGTTTTGACGTCCTTGCGCTTTTTGTCGCGCGTCAAGGTAATGGAGACTTCGACCAGGTCGCGCACGATCTGCTCGACGTCGCGACCGACATAGCCGACCTCGGTGAATTTGGTCGCCTCGACTTTGAGAAACGGCGCGCCGGCAAGCTTGGCGAGACGGCGTGAAATCTCGGTTTTGCCGACGCCGGTCGGCCCGATCATCAAAATGTTCTTTGGCAGCACTTCTTCGCGCAGCCGGTCGTCGAGTTGCAGGCGGCGCCAGCGATTGCGTAGCGCAATCGCGACGGCGCGCTTAGCGTCGGCCTGGCCGACGATGAAGCGATCCAGTTCGGAAACGATCTCGCGGGGGGAAAAGTCGGTCATGCGTCGTGTACCATCAAGAGGGCGCGGCCATCGGGTGTGTCAACGAGGCGAACTTTCTCAAAGCCCGCTTTTTCGTAAGCACGCACCGCGCGCGCATTGGCAGGATTGGGGTCGGTCACCACACGCGGCGTGCCGGATTGGACCAAGCGTTCAATAAAGTTCCGGGTCAGCGTCGAGCCATGACCACAACCGATCAGGTCGGATTCGCCAATGAATTGATCCATGCCCCGCGTGCCGTCGGGCTGTATACCGAAACCGTTATCGGGCCAGGCGTTGGGATCGTAGCATTGCAAATAGCAGAATGGCCGGTCGTCGATCGCGACGATGAACTGCTGCATTGCCGGATGTTCAAGGTCGTCGCGAACCAAGGCAAATTGCTCGTCAGGATTGCCCCACCATTCGGCGACATGCGGCGCCTCGAGCCAGTTGCGCACCATCGGCAAGTCCGCCGCAAGCATGAGACGAAACGCGTATGCGGGCGGCGCTGCACCTGGCCTCATGGTCACGTCTTCAGCGTCTCAATGGTGACATTGCGGTTGGTATAGACGCAGATGTCGGCGGCAATATCGAGCGAACGGCGCACGATGGCTTCGGCGTCGAGCGGCCCATCGGCAAGTGCGCGGGCAGCGGCGAGCGCATAATTGCCGCCGGAACCGATGCCGACAATGCCGGCCTCAGGCTCGAGCACATCGCCGGTTCCGGTCAGCACCAGCGACACATCCTTGTCGGCGACGATCATCATAGCTTCGAGTCGGCGCAGATAGCGGTCGGTGCGCCAATCCTTGGCAAGTTCCACGGCCGCGCGCGTCAGCTGGCCGGGATATTGCTCGAGTTTGGATTCAAGCCGCTCGAACAAGGTGAAAGCGTCGGCAGTGGCGCCGGCGAAGCCGCCGATCACGTCGCCCTTGCCAAGCCTCC
>DATHPQ010000096.1:0-15977 GCA_035483735.1 Xanthobacteraceae bacterium
CATAAGCACGGTCAATCATGTGCGCGATCCTCCATGGGGGCGCGCCCGTTCATGACGCGCTTAGGCCGCGAGTGCCGTCTTGACCTGACCGACGATCGCCTCGAAGGCCACAGGCTCGTGGATCGCGAGATCCGAGAGCACCTTGCGGTCGACGGTGATGCCGGCCTTGTCGAGGCCCGCGATGAAACGACTGTAATTGAGGCCGAAGGGACGCACCGCGGCGTTGAGGCGCTGAATCCACAGCGCGCGGAAGGTGCGCTTCTTCCGCTTGCGGTCGCGGAAGGCATATTGGTTGGCCTTCTCCACCGCCTGCTTGGCGATGCGAATGGTGTTCTTGCGCCGGCCGAAATAGCCCTTGGCGGCCTTGAGCACCTTTTTATGCTTGGCATGAGAGGTGACACCGCGTTTGACGCGAGCCATGGTCGATCTCCTATGAAGATTGGCAGTGCCGGAACGGAACGTCCCCCTCCCTTTATCCCTCCCCCGCTTGCGGGGGAGGGTGGGGTTGGGGTCAGCCGTTCGGCAGAAAGTATTTCTTGATGTTGTCGCCGTCGGTCTTGAACAGCACATTGGTGCCGCGCAATTGGCGGATCTGCTTCTTGGTGCGCTTGATCATGCCGTGGCGTTTGCCCGACTGCGCATAGAGGACCTTTCCGGTCCCCGTGACCTTGAAGCGCTTTTTCGCGCCCGACTTGGTCTTGATCTTGGGCATTTGGCTCTCCTCATGGAATAGGCATCCAAGCTCCGGCCCGAATGCCGGCGATCGCTAACGATCGCGTGCTGATGAGCACTTCACCGCCGCCACGGCAGCCCTTAATCGGCCGGGCGGCAGGAAGGGCGCGGTTATGGCAGAGAGCGCCGCCAAACGCAATCGGAAGCTGGGGCGGAAAACCCCGGCCGATAGACCCGGTCAAATGCTGAAAAAGCCCGTTTCGCGGGATTTCGGGCGCCATTTTTATTGAGCATGATCTTTTCGGAAAACCGGCTTCCGCTCTTCCGGATCATGCTCTTTGGCGCCGCTACCGCGGCGCCAATACCATGACGACTTGGCGGCCCTCGAAGCGGGGCTCTTGTTCGATTTTTGCGATTTTGAGCGTATCGCCTTTGACGCGGTCGAGCAGCTTATAGCCGAGCTCCTGGTGCGCCATTTCACGGCCGCGGAAGCGCAACGTCACTTTGACCTTGTCGCCTTCCTCGAAGAACCGCTGCATCGAGCGCATCTTCACGTCGTAATCGTGATCGTCGATCATCGGCCGGAGCTTGATCTCCTTGATCTCGACGACCTTCTGTTTCTTGCGCGCTTCGGCGGCTTTTTTCTGTGCCTGATATTTGTATTTGCCGAAATCGAGAATTTTGCAGACCGGCGGCACCGAATTGGGTGCGATCTCGACCAGATCGAGTCCGGCTTCCTGCGCCATCGCGATGGCGGCGTTGATCTCGGTGACGCCCTTATTGGCGCCGTCTTTGTCGATGAGTTGAACCTCGCGAACGCGGATCTCCTCGTTGATGCGCGGCCCGTCCTTGGCGGCGGGCTGCGGCAGCTTCATTGGGCGGCGAATGGGTATTGTCTCCTGTGTGATTGCGACAATGGGGCGAGCTTACACGATACGCATTACAAATCCGCATCGCACGATACGATGGACACTTATCGGCAATGCCGGACGGTAACAGCGAGAATCGAGCGTTTTTTGCTCTAAGTCAACGCCAATACTGCTGCTGGGGACCCTACAGGCCGGAAGAATAAGTCGTCCAACATGATTTATGTTCCCTGATCACAACTTGCCACTCCGCTCGCCACTGCACACCCGCCAAGCCCGACAATGAACGATAAAACCCTGAAATTCCTCGACATTGGCGAAGGCGCCGACCGCCGCACCATCGCTATCCGCGCGACCGAAGGGGCCTCGCAAAATACGTCCGCTGGCCTGGTCTGGCTCGGCGGCTACAAATCGGACATGCAGGGCACGAAAGCCGTCGCCCTTGCCGACTGGGCCGCGAACAACGGCCGCGCCTGCCTTCGCTTCGATTATTCCGGGCATGGTGAATCGGGCGGCGCCTTCACCGACGGCACGATCTCGCGCTGGCTCGCCGAAAGCCTGATGGTGTTCGACGCCTGCTGCCGCGGTCCGCAGATTTTGATCGGCTCGTCGATGGGCGGCTGGCTCGCGCTCCTGCTCATTCGCGAATTGCGCCGCCGCGCCACAGCGGGCGCGGCGAGCGTTGCCGGCGTGGTGCTGATCGCGCCGGCGGTGGATTTCACTGAAGAATTGATGTGGAAGCGCTTCACGCCCGAAATCAAGCGCGAGCTCGCCGAGACTGGCCTATGGAAACGGCCGTCGCAATATGCGGATGAGCCTTATCTCGTCACCCGGCAACTGATCGAGGACGGGCGCAACAATCTTCTGCTCGGCGCCACTATCGAAACCGGCTGCCCGGTGCGCATCCTGCAAGGCGTCGAAGACCCCGACGTGCCATGGCAGCATGCCAAGGCGCTGGTGGCGCGGCTCGCCTGCGACGACGTGGTGCTGACCTTGATCAAGGATGGCGACCACCGCCTGTCGCGCCCGGAAGATATCGAGCGGCTGATCGCGGCGGTGGCGGAGTTTTAAGCCGCTTCTCTGTCGATGGCGAAGGCGCCACCGCCAAAGCTCATCACGTAGAGGAAGCCGCCGGCCATCACCAGGTTCTTGTAGAAATGCGTCATGTTGTCGAGGTCGCCCGCCGGCAGGTGTACGCCGAAAGCGGTCGCAAGACAGAAAAGAGCGAGCAAGGCTGCGGCCCAGCGCGTCTTGAACCCGATCAGGATGGCCGCGCCGGCGAGCAAATGCAGGGCGACCGACGGCCAGATCGCGATCGTGTACAGCGGCACGTGAACACTGGCGAAATACTCGGCCGCAGCATCCGGATGGCGCAGCTGCAACACGCCGTCCCAGATGAACAAGCTGCACATCAACAAGCGGGCGAGCAGAAGCATCACATCTCTGGACTGCCGCATGGCGCATATCCTCGGTTGGGCATTTCATGAGTGCCCGATCATGCTACCAGCGTGCACGACGACGGGCCATCCTTCACATGCGTGGATAATCACAGAACGATTGGAGAGAGGAAATGCTTGACCACGTCTCGATCGGCGTTCGCGATCTTCAAGCGGCAAAGCGCTTTTACGATGCCGCCCTCAAGCCGCTTGGCTACACCTGCCTGCACGAGTTCGACGGCTCACTCGGTTACGGCGCCAAGACCGCCGGCTTCTGGGTCAGCGCCGTGGAGAGCCCGGTGCCGTCCGATCCGAAATCCGGTCTGCATGTCTGCTTTACGGCGCCGAGCCGCGACAGCGTCGGGGCCTTTCATGCCGCGGCGCTGCAGGCCGGCGGCCGCGACAACGGCAAACCCGGCCTGCGCGCCGAATACGGGCCGAACTACTACGCCGCCTTCGTCGTCGATCCGGACGGCTATCGCATCGAAGCCTATTGCGGAGAGGCGTGAGACGATCTCACGCCAGAGCCGGCTCGCTGGTTTGCGTCTGCAAGCCGCCGAACCGGCGCTCGCGGCGGTGAAAAGCGCTCAGAGCCTCGGCGAGGTCTTCGGCGGAAAAATCCGGCCACATGCGTTCGGTGAAATAGAATTCGGCATAGGCGCTTTCCCAGAGCAGAAAATCCGACAGCCGCTTCTCGCCGCTGGTGCGGATGATGAGATCGACATCGCGACACGAGGCTTCGCCGGTAACTAAGCGGGAGAACATTTCGCGTGTGAGATTGTTCATGCCCGCCGCCTGCGCAGCGGCATTGAGAATGGCGTCGCGCGCCGAATAATCGATGGCGATGCGCAGATTGAGTGCGTCGCCATCCGCCGTCGTCATCTCGGCGTCGCCGATCGCATCGGCGATGCCTTCGGGGAGCCGGTCGCGGCGGCCGATCACGCGCAGCCGCACGTCGTTGCGGACCAGGCTCTCGATCTCATTGGCGAGATAAAAGCGCAACAGCCCCATCAGGGCTGTGACCTCGGCCGGCGGACGCCGCCAATTGTCGCTGGAGAAAGCATAGAGCGTCAGCGTGCCGACGCCCTCTGCAGGTGCGGCCTCGACAACGCGCCGGATCGCCTCGATGCCGGCTTCGTGCCCGCGCAGGCGCGGCAGATGCCGACGGTTCGCCCAGCGGCCGTTGCCGTCCATGATGATGCCGACGTGAAGTTTCTCGCGGAGGTTGGCAGTCGGTTTAGGCGAGAGATAACTTTGCATCACAAAGTTTCCTTGCAAAATTTTTTACGCTGGGAGGATTCGTAAGCGCGCAGAGGCCGTTTCCTGTTTGGCGTCGTGTTTGCTGTCCTGCTTGGTATCTTGCTTTCCTGCGGCTTTTGCCGCGTCGCGCACCAGCTGTTCGAGGACGGAGAGATAATCGAGAAAGCGCTTGCGGCCGGATTTGGTCAGCCGGCAGGTCGTGTGCGGCCGATTGCCCTCGTAGCCCTTGATGACTTCGACAAGGCCCGCTTCCTGCAGCACCTGCAGATGCCGGCTGAGATTGCCGTCGGTGAGCGCGCAAAGCTGCTTGAGATCGGCGAACGACAGGCCCTTGGGATGCGCCATCAGCGAGGTGAGCAGCCCGAGCCGCGCCTTCTCGTGAATGACGCGGTCGAGACCGTCATAGGCAAAGGGCGCACTGGAATTGGCGCTGTTATTTTCAGGGCTCGGCATCGGTGTCCTCGGAAGCAATATGCAGAAAGACTGCCATCAGCGACTGGCCGATCACGAACGGCAGACCCATGGTCCAGGGCGACAGCGTGTGATGGACGCTGCCGAGCATGAGCACAGTGAATCCGGCGATGAAATACCAGGCGCCGACCAGAGCGACGCTGCGCGGCAGCGAGCGCGCCGAGGCGAAAATCCCGAGGCTGACCAGTAGCTGCCACAGGCCGGGCAATAGCCACAGCGCTTCCGGCGCGAACTTCCACAGCATCACCGCGAGCAGAAGGCCGGCGATCCCGGCCGGCAGGAATTGCTCGGCCGCCTGCTGCACCATGGCGTCGGCAAGACCGGAATGATGCCGCAGCGAGCGCGCGCGCATCTCGACAAAGATCATCACCGCCGAAATCAGCGCGGCCGCGATCCAGCCGAACAGAAAAGCGAGCGGATGCGCGGTGGGATCGTCGAGCCAAAGGAATTGCAGGAGCGCGGTGATCAAAGCCACCAGCGCCGTTGCGGCAACCGCCGTCGGGCCATAGCCCTGGAACGCCGTCCCGGCCGCAAGCTGATTGCGGATCGCCAGAATATCGGCCAGAGCTTTATCGAGAGCCTTGTCGAGGTCAGCCATCCCGTCCCATCGCCGCGCTCACTTTGCGATGCAAAGTATCGCATAGTGGCAAAGCAGATGCAAGCCGGCTTGCGCCAATGACCTGTTTTGCTCGGCGACAAAACGCATCACGGTGCGGACGCCTTTCTCAGCTCTTACGAATCAACTAGTGGTTTGAGCGTGTTAGCGAAATTACGGAGCGGTCTGCGCAACGTTGTTCGGCCGACACGGGACGATGATGGAAAAAGCGGACATTCCTTCGCGACCTGCGTCGGAGAACGAACTCGGATCCGATCCCGCAGGTTTGCCCGAACTCGCGCGCCGGCAGTCGGAATTGATCGCGGCGCTGTTCGCCGACGCCTCCAAGTTGCACCAGGATGGCCGCATTCGCGAAGCGGAATACGTCTACAAGCAAATACTCGCGGTGCAGCCCGGTCACTTTGACTGCCTGCATGCGCTTGGCGTCGCGCTTCATCAGCTTGGCGACCATGCGCAAGCCGTGCAGCTGATTGGTCTCGTGCTGAAACAAAATCCGCGCGACGCCATCGCCTTGAATAATCTCGGCAGCGCTCTCGCCGTGCAGGGGCGTCTTGCCGAAGCCCTCGTGAGCTTCTCCAGTGCGGTCGCGGCGCGGCCTGATTATGCGGAAGCCTATGTGCATTGCAGCGGCGTTCTGCGCGAACTCGGGCGAGATGCGGAGGCCGTGGAAGGCTACGATCGCGCGCTGGCACTGCGGCAGGATCTCGCCGGGGCCCATTGCGGTCGCGGCACGGCGCTCACCAACCTGAGACGCTTTGACGAGGCGATTCAAAGCTACGACCGGGCGCTCGAGCTGCGGCCGGACTTCGCCGAAGCGCATTGCGGTCGGGGCATTGCGCTCGCCGAGCTGGATCGGATCGACGAGGCCTTGGACGGCTTTGCGCAAGCCCAAAGCCTGCGTCCCGATTACGCCGAGGCGCATGTCAATGAAGCGACATATCGTCTGCTGTTAGGCGACTTCGAACGCGGCTTCGAAAAATACGAATGGCGCTGGCAAACGGCGCGCTTCAGGACCAACAAACGGAGCTTTGCGCAGGCTTTATGGCGCGGGCCGGACGACATGGCCGGCAAGACCATTCTCCTGTACGGCGAGCAGGGCTTTGGCGACACGATCCAGTTTGCACGGTATGTGCCGCGCGTCGCAGCTCTTGGCGCGCAGATCGTTCTTGAAGTCCCGGGTCCATTGCAGGCGCTGATGACAAGTCTGCTGCCAAATCTGCCGCCAAGTCTGCCCGGCAAGCCGCAGATCGTTGCCGCCGGCGATCCGCTTCCGGATTTCGACGTGCAGTGTCCGCTGCTCAGTCTGCCCTTGGCGTTCCGGACGCGCCTCGACACGATCCCATGCGATGTTCCTTATTTGTCGGCGCCGGCCGCAAAGACGGCCGCATGGTGCGAGCGGCTCGGCGCACACACCAAGCCCAGAATTGGCCTGGTTTGGGCCGGCAATCCGCGGAAGGACCAGCCGCACATCAATCGGCTCGACCACGAACGGAGCCTCGCTCTCGACCAGATTGCACCCCTCTTCGACGTGGACGCGTGCAGCTTCTATAGCCTGCAAAAAGGCGACGACGCCCAGAAGCAACTGCGGGAGGGTCCTTGGCGCGACCGCGTGGTCGATTTCACCGACGACCTCCACGATTTTTCCGACACTGCGGCTTTGATCGAGAATTTGGACCTGGTGATCTCGGTGGACACGTCGGTGCTGCATCTCGCCGGCGCGCTCGGCAAATCCGTTTGGCTGATGAACCGCTACAATACCTGCTGGCGCTGGCTCCGGGATCGCGACGATTCACCCTGGTATCCGAGCCTGCGCCAGTTCCGGCAGGATGCCGCGCGTGATTGGAGGCCCGTGATCGGGCGCATCGCTGCAGCTTTGCACGACTACGCGCGCAGCTTCGATATTGAGCGAAGTGCCCGTCATAAGTGATACAGGTGGCCGATCAGAACAATCATTTCGGGAAAGCGGCCGGCTAGGATTCGGCGCTCACCACGAATATTTCAGCGTCCCGGTGCCGCCATAGGTCTGCGCGCCCGCGCCGAATTCGCCGTCGAATTTGGCGATCGCGGTCCAGTTCGATGTGACGTGCAGTTCGGCAGCGGCGGTGGTGAGAGCTGAGTTCTTTGGTGGAGCTACGCCGTTCACGGTGAAGCTTGCGCCCGGCAAGGCTTGGAAGACTGCACCGAGCGCGGGATCGGTGATCCAGTCATGCGCCCAGGCGAGGCGGCCGCGCAGCACCAGCGGCATGCCGTTGACGACCTGCAGATTGTCGAAGCGCGCGCCGAGCTCGCTTCTGGTATCCGTTGCATTCATCGCATCGTAAGACAGCGCCAGCGCGCCCCCGATCAGATCGACCTCGCTATAGCTCGGGGTATGGAAATCCTGCGCTTGCAGGGCGGCATAGGGCGTGACGCCAATGACGGCGCTTGTGACCGGAAGCGCATAGCGATAGCCAACTTCGCCGCGCGCGGCGTAGCTCTGGCCCATGAACCTGGCCTGCAGCTGATCGCCGAGCGCGCTGCGGTCGGTGGTGAACCAGTGATTGGCGAAGGCCAGCGCGCCGGAGAAGTAGAGCGGGCCCCAATGCGACTTGGCATAGACGCCGGCCTGGAAGGAATCGCTTCTGCCGCTGCCGAGCCCTTGCGCCAGAGTCCAATTGGTGCCGCCGCCGGCGAGGCCGAAGCCATAGATCAGGTTCGGTGAGACGTGATAATCCATGCCTGCCGCAAAGCCGTAGTCGCTCGCGGTGACATTATTGGTGCCGGCTGCCGGATCGCCGTTGATATGGCCGGCGCCGCCGAAGGCCGAGCCCCAGCTGCTCCAGCGCTGATCGAAGTTCTGCGGCGCCTGGCTCTGCGAGGATTGCTGCTTCAGCGCTTTGGCGTAAGCGAGTGCGACGTCGGGCGGCAGATTGCCGTCTTGCTCCGGCGCAAAACCTGCCGCGCCGCCGGTTGGAGCGCCGCCGCCTCCGCCCGCACTCGGATCGAGCATCAGATCGAGGAAGTCGTTCATCAATTGGAACGAGCCCTTCTCCGCGCCGGTGGCGTCTTCGCCGTCAAGCTGGGCCAGTGCATTGTTGAGAGCGCCGCCGGTCAGGCCGTAAACGGCAGCAAAGCCGGACGGCAATGTGCCGCCATTGTTGAAGAAGCTGTCGATCGTGTTCGCGACCTTCTGCTGATTGCCCGCAAGGCCGGACGCCGCGCCGATCGACGAGGTTAGGGTCAAGAGCACGTTGGTACCGCTCACGACCACACTTGGATCGACATTGACGAGGTTGGTGGTGACCGAGGAAAAGCTTCCGGTCACTCCGGCCGTCTTCATGATCGTATATTTATCGAGCGGGACGCTGCCGGCCACAAAGCTGGCATTGACGGTACCGGCGAGCGCCGCCGTACCGGTGACGACGGCGAAGCTCGATGTCGAGGAGTTGAGCTGCACGAGATAAATCGCGCCGGATTGAAAGACGAGATTGCCGGCCACGGTCATCGAACTGCCGGGGACGCCGGGAGTGCCGGGAGCGAAGGTGCCGCCTGAATTGATCGTCAGCGCCGGCGGATCGACCGTGCCGTCGCCGCTGAGCGTACCGCCCGAGTTCACCGTCACGCTCGACGAACTCGTGATCTTGCCGTTGACCTCCAGCATGCCGGCATCGACCGTCGTCGTGCCGGTATAAGTGTTAGTGCCGGTCAGAATTGTGGTGCCGGAGCCGTTCTGCACCAGGTTTCCGCTCGTTCCGTTGTCGACGATCGCGCCGGCATAGGACCACGACGTGCCTGCAGCGGGCGCGAGCGTCAGCGTATGGCCGTTAAGCTGGACCTGGGTCGTATTGGCCGCGTCGTCGGACAAGCCCGCGATGGTGTTGTTGGCGCCGAGCGCCAGGATCGCGGTCACGCCGCTGCACGGCGACGGATTGCAGACTGCGCCGCCGACGCGGCCGAGCACCACGCCTTCGCTGGTCGCGATCGTATCGACCGCACCCAGCGTCAGCGTACCGGCCTCGATATAGGTCATGCCAGTATAGGTCTGCTGCTGGGTTATCGTCACATTGCCGCCGCTGCCGGTCGTACTGTCGTCCTTGATCAGCGTGCCGGACAGAGTGCCGGTGCTGCACGAGACCAAGGTGCAGGCCATATCGTTCGGGTTGCCGGGTCCGCCCGACTGCTGGCCGTCGCTCATGACGCCGCTGAAAAAACCGACGGTCGATTGGTCGAAGACCAGCGTGCCTCCGGCATTGGAGATATTTCCGCCCGTGGGCAGGTTCGCGGTCGTCACATCGAGCGTGCTGCCGACCTCGAGGACCGTGCCGCCGGTATAGGTGTTGGCGCCGGTCAGCTTCACCGTGCCGCCGACCAGGTGGAAGACGCCGCCGCCTTGAATCGGATCGTTGAACACCGAGCCGCCATTGCCGGAATATTGCAGTTCGGCGCCGGCATCGACCGTGATCGGCGTGGTTGCGCTGGTGCCGAACACGCCATTGCCGATGCGCAACGCGCCGGCATCGACCGTAACGGTGCCGCCGGTGCCGAAGCTCGCCGTACCGCCGGAAATATCGAGCAATCCTGTGCCCGCCTTCACCAAAGAGCCGGTGGTGGTGCCGGTGATCACGCTCGGCAAAGTGGAGTTCAGATTGTTGCTGTCGCCGATGGTCAAAGTGACGCCGGTGGCAATGTTGACGGCGCTGTTGTTGCCGTCGCTGTTGAGCGCACTGATGACGTTATTGGCGTCGACCGTCAGGATGGCGTTGGACGGCTTGCTTTTCACGTTCGACAGCCAGACCGTCGTGCCGCCGCCCGAGGTCGAAAAGAAGTTCGCCGTATTCAGCTGCAGCGTGCCGGAATCGACCGTGATCGGCCCGGTCAATCCTCCGGCCAAGCCGCTGAGGACCAATGTGCCGGAGCCCGAAAGCGTAAGGCCGCCAGTGCCGGTGATCGCGGAGCTGATCGTGTTCGTAGCCTTGGCGTCGATCACGGCCTCGCTGGCGCCGAAAGCGAGCGTACCGCCGGTGATCGATGTAGTACCTTCCAGGATAAGACCCGCCGGATCGGTGCCGTCGCCAAGCGTGATGGTGTGGCCGGTCGCAGTAATGGTCGCGCCGTTGTCGACCTTCAACGCATAAGCCTGGGCATTGGCTGTCAGCGTCGCATTGCCGGTCTGCTCGACGACACTGCCGCTGGTTGCGGTGGTGATGCCGCCGGTCGTTCCCGCCCCGGTATCGGTATAGGTCGCGATCTTGTAGCCATTGGCCGCGCTGTAGGTGAGGAAATTGTAGGGATTGGTGCTGGCGCCGCCGCCGCTATCGGTGATGATCCAGACCGGCGCAATGCCATTGGTCAACGTCGTTGACGCGCCGCTCGAAAACACTTCGACGCCGTTCGTGCCGCTGACGCCGAGATTGCTGCCGGTGGCCGGGTCGATGAAGACCGTTGCGTTGGCGGTCGCACCCGGATCGGTATTGCCATTGCGCGTGATGCCGCCGGCGAAACTGACTGTCGTGCCGTCGCCGCCGGACGTGCCGGCGCCGGCGTTGACCGCGATGATCGCGGTCGAGCCTGCTGCCAGGCTGCCGAACGTGACGGCGCCCACCGCGCCGGTTCCGCCCGCATTCGAGTTCTCGATCGTCAGTGTCCGCTGCACATCGGTGAGCGTGCCGCTCCACGATGTGGTGTAGCCGTTGGTATCGTAGGTGCTGCCGCCGCCGAGAAAGAGGCTGCGGACGGAGCTGAAACTGGCGCCGGCCTGCAAAGTGCCGCCATTGAGGTCAATCTGTCCGATCTGAAAAGACGACCCGGTGGTGTTGCCAAGCGACGCATCGCTGGAAACGTTCAGGGTGCCGGCGGTGATGATCCAGTTGCCGTAGAAATTCGAATTATTGGCGCTGCCCGGAAGAAGCAGCACGCCATTGGCGCTCGTCGACGTGTCGTTGATGGTGAGATCGGATTCGCCGGTGGCATTGCCCAGGCCGTTCCCCGCGGTGCCGAGCGAGACGATCTGACCGTTGAGCGTGACCTTGTAGCCGTTGAGATTGATGGTGGCGGTCTCGCCGTCGACGGCGATCGGACGATTGGTCGTAAACGTCGCGGTGCCGTTGCCGGACGTAGTTCCGATGGTGAGCGTGCCGTTGCCTTCGGTCAGGCTGTCGAAGATGATGCCGTTCGCCGCCTGGACGCTGCCCAATACGCTGTTCGGGTTGAGCGTGAAATTCGCCGGCGGCGCGGCGCCGAGCGCCGCATCATTGGCGATGATTAGATTGCCGGCGATGATCGTCGTACCGCCGGTATAGGTGTTGTTGCCGCTCAACGTCACCGCGCCGCCGAGATCGCTGCCGAGCTGCATGACGAAGCCGGATTGCGCCGTCCCGACCAAGATCGGGTTGCTGGCAGTGCCGAGATTGAACTGGGTGATGCCGGTGAAGGTGCCGTTGCCGTCCAGCGTTCCGGTCGAGAGCGTTGCGTTGCTGATGGTGTTATTGATGGTGATATTGTCGCCGGACGGCAGAATATAGCCCGGCAGCTGCGCCACGGCGACCGCGCCGATATTGGGCAAAGTGGTGACGCTCGCGCCGTTGAGATTCCATTTCGTGGCCAGCTGGATATCGCCGGGAGAAAGATAGGGCAGGCCGAGCCCGCCATTGGCGTTGCGATAGGCGTCAGCCCAGATGAAGTCTCCGTAAAGCCCGGTGATCTTGTCGAGTCCCGGCACGGCCGAGCCGACCACGCCCGCGATGTTGGCCGTCGTCGTGAACAGCTTCGAGTTCTTGTTTTTCAGGATGCTATATTCGAGCCCGCGATAGGGATCCTGGGTGAGTCCCTGCAGGCTGGTGGGGATCGGCGCACCGGTGCTGAGGTTCACGGTCTGCGGCACGCCGTCATTGAGCGGCAGCAAGAGATCGGCCGACTGCATCGCCGCCCAGAACTGGCTTTGCGTGAGATTCGAAAAATTGGCGATCACATTGACGTAGACGGTGGGATTGGAGGCGCCGTAGGCGGAATTCTCGAGCGCCGTGAAAGTGTGATGGCCGTCGGTCAGATAGAGAACACCGCCCGGTCCGATCACGACGGGCTCGATGTCGCTCAAGAGATTGGCGGTGGAGGACAGCTGCGAGGGTTGCAGGATATCGAAGCCGGTCGTCTTCTTGCCGACTTCGGTGAAGCCCTCGTTCAACTGGGTCGGCTGCAGCTGGTCGACCGGCACCGCATAAAGCGCAAATGGTCCGGGCTGTATCGAACTGGCATTTGCAGCATTGTAGGTCGTAAACGCGCCCGCGGTGAGTTGCCCGGCTCTGGCCGGAAGCACAGCCATGACAGCAAACCCTGCCGCCACGGTCCCCACGAACGACATGCGACGCACGAAAACCGAACCGCCCGCCATGAGACGGCGGCGGGTACGCTTACTCAACGACACTAAAAACCCCACCCGTTATCGACTTTTTAATCCCACCCCGACGCTTAAAATCGGCGAATGACGGGCGAATGACATTGAAGCAGATTTATTTGCTTTAGATTCTTGGCGAGCACGGAATAAATTTGATGGCGCGATTCACGGACCAATAAAACTGATCCGGGCGGATTCCACGCGCTTTCGCCGTTATTTTTGGTCAAGGACTTTGGCCGATGACGGTCGCGCGCAACTCTTGCTTCCTACTCAACGGAGGATCTGCGCGAACCGCGGCGGCTGGTGCAATGTGTTATCCTTGTCCACCCTCCCCGCACATTCCCCGCAAAGGATCACGATGCAATACACCACCTTGGGCGGCACCAAGCTCCGCGTCAGCGTAGCCGGCCTCGGCACCGGCGGTTTCAGCCGAATGGGTCTCAAAACCGGCAAGACGGAAGAAGAAGCCGCTCGGCTCGTCCTGGAAGCGACCGACCTCGGCATCAACTTCATCGACACCGCACCGGCCTACGGCACCGAAGGCGTGGTTGGCCGCGCGCTTAAGTCGCTGCCGCGCGACCAGGTCGTGATCGCGACCAAATCGTCGGTCCGCCGCGACGGCGAACGGTTCACCCCGGAGCGAGTGGTGGCGAGCCTCGACAATTCGCTGCGCGTCATGGGCACAGAGCGCATCGATGTGTTCAATCTGCACGGCGTCGAGCTCGATGACTATGACTATGCGCTCAACACGTTGGCGCCGACGCTCGAAGCGGAGAAGAGGAAAGGCAAGATCCGGCACATCGGCGTCACCGAGAACCCGATCGCCGACTACACCAACGAAATGCTCAAAAGCGCACTGCGCGATCCGGTCTGGGACGTGTTCATGGTGGGCTTCCACATGATGCACCAAGTCGCGCGCGACAATGTATTCTCACAGACGCAGGCCAAGGGCATTGGCACGCTGCTGATGTTCGCGGTGCGCAGCATCTTCGCCGACCCCCCGCGTATCGCGCGCGAGGTGAAAGAGCTCGCTGCCAAAGGACTGGTCGACCCATCGCTGGGCGCCACTGACGATCCGCTGGGCTTTTTGATTCACGACGGCGGCGCTTCCGATCTGATCGATGCCGCCTACCGTTACGCGCGCCACGAACCCGGCGTCGATGTCGTGCTGTTCGGGACCGGCGACGCGGCGCACCTGCGCAGCAACGTGGCGTCCCTGCTCAAGCCGCAGCTGCCGGACGCCGATCGAGCCAAGCTTGCAGCCTTGTTCGGACACCTCACAGGAATCGGCTTGGACGGTCATCAAAGACCCGCGCAGGCCTGAGATCGGTCGGGCTAAGTTATGCGCGATGCCGGGCTAATTCGCAGCGCGGAACGCGCCTCTGAAAAGCAAGAGGGCGGCCAACGAGGCCGCCCGTATTCGCCAAGACAGATTTATTGGCCGCTGTAGCCGTTGTGATTGCCAAGCACCTTGTCGTTGCTTGACACGGAACGAGCTAATAAAAGGCCCATAAATATCGGGCCGCCACCTAACATGGAACGCGCCGTTGGCGAGATTGTTGGTCCACAAGAGGTCAGGACTTTTCGTGACCGAACATCAAGCCGGAGTTTTCAGCAATGCGTAGAAGTATTTTTATGATCACTCCCGCCGTACTCATCGCGAGCGCCACGATTGCATTGGCTCAAGCAAGCGGTGGTGCGGGTGTTGGAGCCGCCGGCGCCGGAGGACACGAAGGCGGCGCGTCGGGCACACATCCGGCTGGTGTGACCAGCAACACTGCTGGCACCGGGCCTTCGGGTAAATCCGGCACTGCGCCTCAGTCATCCCCTCAGCCCGGATGTGCTGGTACAGCGACGCCTTCGACGAGCACGACTGGCATAAAGCCCCCGTGCTGAGACGGATTGCGCAGTGGCAACAGCGCCGCGGGGCGGCATCGGTTTGCCCCGCGCTAATCTGGCGGAGCTACAAATATCCTAGCGGCAGAGGAACCGGCCGCCCTCGATCAGGTTAAGGAATCGGACGGGCGGCGTCGTTGTTCATTCAAGCCCCCAGCCCCGAGCATCCTGGTGTCGTCCGCCCACCCCAACCTATTTCGACCGGCACTGACATTTCCCATAGGAGATTAAGCCATGACTACTGTGAGTCACACTCTGCTCGCTCTTGCCGTATGCGCGTCCGCGGCTGCCTTTGTGTCGCAAGCATCAGCCCAGGTGGACACGCAAAAGGCTCCGCCCGGTCCGCCAAATACCATCAGCGCTCACCGCATGGCGGCACTCAAGAAATGTACTGACGGGAAAAAATTCGCCGGCGACAAATACGTCGCGTGCATGACAGCAGAGGGCGAGGCTCCGTAGGTCTGCCTTCGAGCATTCCAAGCCAAAGCGGTAGCTTTGGTTCTTGAGTCTATCCCGACACACTGGGCTCTCGAACCCGGCGGCCCTACACTGTTCAGATCGGTGTGGGGTCGTTGCATTTTTAAAAGCTGTTGCACACGAGGCTAGCTTACTTCAGCCGGTACTCGACGCCTTCCAACATCAGCACTATCTGCAGCCACCCCTGTCGTGTCGCCGCCGGTAGCGATTGACCGGCATTCGCGAATTCGGAACCAAAGTTGGCGTCGCCGGATTAAATGAGCAGAAGAAATTTGGCCGGCATCTATCATGGAAGCCCGGTATACGATTTTTTGGACAGCGACGGCCCTCGCGGCAACCGTCTCGCTGTGGGTGGCGTTCGACTTCCTGTTCGGACTGGAGGCACACTTCCCGGTCATAAACCTGCCCGGCTTGATATTGGCCGCAACGATTTGGCTTGTAGGCTGGATCTGCAGGTATGCACTTTAAATCCTGTCCTGCCGCGCCTGCCGGCCGCACGCGTAGTTCGCCGAGCTCGTAAAGTTTTGTCGTCGCGAAGCATCGCCGACGAATCGCCATCGCCTTAAGATGCAGCCGACGACAGCTTCAAAGACAGCTTCAAAAAAGCAAGTGCAGCCGATTACCGGGAAGGGCTTTAGCGCCATCCATACCGATCGCCGCGCCAATCACGAGCGCGGCTCCGATACCCCGGGGCGCGGTTGTACAGCGGTCTCCTGTATACTCGCTGCGAAGCCACATATCCCGGAGCGGAGTAGTTGTAGGGAGTTGCGTAACCGAAGTCCTGCCCCGGCCGGATGTCATATCCCGGTTGGGCTGATGCGCTGGCCGCTGAAAACGCCAAGGCGGCTGCCGCGAGAATGAGAGCTTTTCTCATCACCAATCTCCCTGCTCGTGTGCACGGACACATTGCCAGT
>DATHPQ010000097.1:0-10963 GCA_035483735.1 Xanthobacteraceae bacterium
ATCGCCGGCAACTGGACCGCCAAGGCCGAATATCTCTACGTCGACCTCGGCAAGTTCAATTGCGGCATCTCCTGCGGCGCCCTTGTGACCGACAACGTGTCGTTCACCACCAACATCGTGCGCGCCGGCGTCAACTACCGGTTCTGATCGCTGCCGCGAATGCGTGACGCAATAAGCCCCGGAGCGAAAGCTCCGGGGTTTTTGTTTGAAGTTTCACGAACGTAACCGTTGCCCTCAAGCCGGCACGACGGACGCCTTGTCCTTGCGCAGTTTGGCGATGAACTGCGGATCGGTGTGCAGATGCGCGGTGACCAGTTCCGGCGGCGTCAGCGCCAGCCACTGGTCGAACGACACGTCGGCGTAATAGTCGCTCTTGAAGATTTCCAGAAAGCGCAGCGTCGTGGTGCCGGTGTTCTCGATGTAATGCCCCATGGCAAAGGGCACGAAGCCGACGTCGTTCTCGAAGAAATCGAAAGTGCGCGCCTCGCCCGACGACGCGAACACGCCCATGCGCGCTTGGCCGGAGATATAGTACTGCCACTCGTCGGTGTTCGGATGCCAATGCATTTCGCGCATGCCGCCCGGCTCGACCTCGACCAAAGCCGCGGCGATGGTCTTGGAGACCGGGAAATTCTTGGTGTCGGTGATCCGCACTGTGCCGCTTTTGGTCTTGGTCGGCGTCTGCGCCATCATGCGATGGCTGAAGCTCTGGGGGACCGGCGTCGCGCCGGCGATCTTGTCGGCTTCGAGCGGGCCCGGAAGCGGCGCCGGGAAGATGTAGAGCTGGCTCGGGTCGGGCACGTTGGCAAAGACAGAAGCGTCCATGCCGAAATTCTTGGCCAACACCTCCGGCGGCGTGTGCTTGATAAAATCGCTCAGCAGGAAGGTGTTGTCCTCGTCGAAATCGCCGTCGTCGAACACCAGGAGAAACTCGCAGCCGTCCGGCCCGAGGCCTTGGATCGAATGCGGGATGCCCGGCGGAAAATACCACAGATCGCCGACGCCGACGTCGTCGACGAAATTACGCCCCTGCGCATCGATCGCGGTGATGCGCGCGGTGCCATAGAGCATGTAGGACCACTCGGCGGCCTTGTGCCAATGCAGCTCGCGCACGCCGCCGGAGTTGAGCCGCATGTTGACGCCGGCGATGTTCTTGGAAATGCCGAGCTCGCGCACCGTCACCTGCCGGGTCCAGCCGCCCGACTCCAGGCGCATGTGCGAGTCGTCGAACGAGAAGCGCAAATTCGGCAGCGTGCCGTGGTCGGTGGCCGGCGGCGAGAGAATGTCGGGGTTCTGGCTGGCGCGGACCGGATTCTTCGGGCCCGGATTGGTGCCGCCCTTGCCGGGACGCGTCGGTTGCGGCATCGGCGGAGCGGTCTGCGCCTGTGCCACCGTCGCCGCCGAAAGCGCGCCGCCAGCCGCCGCAACGGCCAGCACGTCGCGACGCGAAATGGAATTCGAGATCGAGCTCATTTTCCTCTCCTAGTCGTTGTCGAACAGGCCGCCGCCGCGCCCCTCAAGCGCGCAACCGTCGATCGCTTGATCTTAGGCCTTTGTCCGAAGGTCTTGAATGGCGACAGGCGGATTCTGCGGCATTTACGGCGCGAGGGTTCCACTGGCCGCAAAATCGCCTTCATGCCCGCTGACTGATCCTGACCAATTCGCTATCCTGCAGGGCGGCCCAGGCTGCCGGGATCGGATGCAGTTTTAGGGCATTTCACGAAGGGGATTCACTTGCTTGCAACACGCCGGTTTGCAGCTGCGATGACGGCATTGCTGCCGATCGCAGGCGCGCTTTTGGTCCTTGTTTTTTCAGCGACAAGTTCCCTGGCGCAAAACCCATCGGGCAGCTGCGAGGAAGGAGCGGCCGAGGTCACGGTCTTGTCGGCGCCGATGGCGCCGTGGAAGGGCATGCCGTTGCGCGTCGTTTTCGCGGCCGAGAAACCGCTCGATGGCGAGCTCTCCCTGAGCGGCCCTGATGGCAGGGTCGTTGCCAAGTCGCGCGACCGCCAAGGCGGGCCACCGTATTTCTGGTACGTCGAGGTGGCGGCGCCGGCGGTGGGAACGTGGCGCGCGGCACTGGCGGCGTCAGGCTGCGGCACCATCACCCGCGATATCGCCGTACGCGACACCCCGGCACCGCCGCCGGGCGCGACGCCCGGTGCGGTCTGGCCGGTGCGCGCGTCATGGAACCGGGCCACGGAAAACTTGTATTCGGCGTGGATCCAAAAACTGTTCGATGCGCCGCTCAACGCGGAACCGTCGTGGCCGACGCTGCGCGCCGTGCTGCGCGATCGGTCGCGCAATATGCTGTTCAATTATCTGGGCGCCGGCGAAGACGAAGTCTCAGCGCCGATCAGCCCCGACTGCGCCGATCTGGTTTATTTCTTGCGCGCCTATTTCGCCTTCAAGATGGGGCTGCCGTTCGGCTACTCCAATTGCTCGCGCGGCGGCGGCGGCCACGCGCCGAAATGCTACTCGTGGCTGACCAATCTCAATCCCCCCGCGGCGGCGCAGCGCGACGGATTGGCGGCGGGTTTCGGCGCTTATCTGCCGGTCGTCGCCGACGCCGTGCAGTCAGGCGCCGTGCGCGTGCTGGCCACCGACGACAACACCGATTTTTATACCGTGCCGTTGACTCAGGAGGCGTTGCGTCCGGGCACCGTCTACGCCGATCCCTACGGCCACGTTCTGATGCTGGTGCGGCGCGTGCCGGAGTCCGGCGGCGCGGCCGGCGTTTTCCTCGCTGTCGACGGCGAACCCGACGGCACGGTGGCGCGCAAGCGCTTTTGGCGCGGCAGTTTCCTGTTTGCCCACGAGCCCTTGCTCGGCAGCCCGGGTTTCAAGCGCTTCCGGCCGATCATGCGCGACGCGGGCGGCAGCTTGCGGCGGCTGACCAATGCCGAGATCGCCAAAAATTCGCAGTACGGCGATTTTTCGCTGGAGCAATCGCAGCTCGGCGTCGACGAATTCTACGATCGCATGGATGACGTGATGTCGCCCGAGCCGCTCGATCCGGTGCGCGCGATGAAGGGAGCAATCGACTCGCTCGAAGAGCAAGTGAAGACCCGCGTCGGCTCGGTCGAGAACGGGCGAAAATTCCAGAACAGCGGCAAGGGCGAGGCGACCATGCCGAACGGGCCTGCGATCTTCGCCACCAACGGCGCCTGGGAGGATTTCGCGACGCCTGCGCGGGATTTTCGCCTCCTCATCGCGATCGACGTGGTGCGTGGCTATCCGGACAAGGTAGCGCGGCAGCCCGAGCGCTATGCCATGCCGCGCGGCGAGAGCGTCGCGCAGGTGAAGGCCGAATTGCAGAGCGTGCTGGCGGCGGAGCTGGCGGCGCGCAAGTTCACCTATACGCGCAGCGACGGCTCGACCTGGACGCTGTCGCTGCAAGACGTGATCAACCGCGCCGCGGATCTCGAGATGGGCTATAACCTCAACGACTGCGTCGAGCTGCGCTGGGGCGCGCCGGACAGGAGCGACGAGGCGTCGACCTGCAAGCGCCACGCGCCGACGGCGCAGCGCGCCAAGATGACGGACTACCGCGCCTGGTTCCGCGAGCGGCACTGGCCGCACGCTTGAGCGGCGGCCGATTGAGCGGCATGGGCAACCGAATGATGACGAAGGTTTGCTTCGTCATCGGGCTGGCGATGCTCGCGGGCGTAACGCCGCTTCGCGCGCAGGATAACCAACTTCGCACCGCGCTCGACACCCTGGTCGCCGCTTACCCGGGTGCCCTCACAGGGCATGACGACAAAGTGCTGCGTTGGCGCGACGGCACCGCGATGCCGGTATCGGATGGCACCGAGAATAAGCCGTTCCCGGAGCTGTTGCGGCACGCGTCTATCGCCGATCAGTTTCGCATCCCTTACCCGCGCGGCCGGCTCGCAAAGCCGCCTGCGGTTGATGTCGATCCGGGCCGTTTCCGCAATAAGGACTTCTTCGCGAAAATGTACGGCGATTGCCAAAAGGGCGAGGTGTCGCCGCGCCTTGCGTCGCTGGCATGGCTGCCCAACACATGGGGCCAAGCGATCCGCATCACGTCGATCAACGGCGTCGATGCGCAATTGCGCGCGGTATCGGCGGAGATCGACGCGCTGCCGGACAAAATCAAGCGCGCCGCCTACCCGATCGCCGGCACTTACAATTGCCGGGCCGTGGCGGACACCGGTGAACCGAGCCCGCACGGTTACGGTATCGCCATCGATCTCAATACTGCGGTGTCGGATTATTGGTATTGGCGGCCGCACGAAGGCGCGATCGTTTATCGCAACCGCATGCCCGAGGAGATCGTCGCGATCTTCGAAAAGCACGGCTTTATTTGGGGCGGCAAATGGTATCACTTCGATACCATGCATTTCGAATTTCGGCCCGAGCTGCTTGTTGCGAAATGAGGCGCGATTTCGCTTTCGGCCGCCGCGCGTTGATTAGGGCACGTACTCGCACATCCGATTCGGTGAGCACGCCTCGCTGCTCCCTGAATGTCTGCTTCGCTCCAAAAGCGAACGAAATGCTGCACTGCCGCGAAACGACGCGAAGGGCCAACAGCGGACATCGACAGGTGCGAACACCGGCACCGTTCAGGTTGGACGCAAATCGATCGCAGAACTCGTCACCGGAGGCATCGGCACACGGCCACTATGTCTCAAGGGCTCGATGAAAGGGCCGTGTCGAAGGAACCGCTGGAAGCTTGCTATTTGCCGATTCGGGCGCATCCGGCCAGAATACTTTTCATCAGATCCATTCAAGCTACGGCTGCTAGCTGTTTTCCCGCTTTGGATTGGTGAAAGGGGTCTGCTGCATAGACGATCCGTCCTCCAACAATAGTCAGGACCGACTCGATTATGCCGATGTCCTTTATCGGTACGCTCATGTAATCGCGATCGAGCACGGCAAGGTCCGCCAACTTCCCGAGTTCAAGCGAGCCGCGCTCATTTTCATCGAACGTCATCCATGCGCCGTTCAATGTATAGATGCGCAGCGCATCAAGGCGCGAGGGAAGCTGATCCGGGCTACGTGTCGTGGCGCCCGTTATTGTCTTGCCATCGAGAAACCACCGCAGCGACACAAATGGGTTAAAGGACGAAATTGCAAGCGCATCCGTTCCGCCGCTCACTTTGATGCCCATCTTCATCGCCGTCACTACGGGCGGAGCGCGGCGCAGGGTCTCAGCCGGACGCAGCTTCGCGTAGTCGTCACCGGCGAAATAGAGACGGTCCTGTACAGCGTACCCTACCCCGAGTGCCTTCATCCGACGAAGGGTCTCGTCGCTCGCGTCTTCGATGTGAATAATGGCCCATCGCAGCGGGGCAATTGGCGTTGTCTGGTTCACTTGCTCGAACACGTCGAGAATTTGCTCGGCGCTGGAGTTCTGCGAGGCGTGGATGTGCAAGGGATAACCGTTACGCCCTGCCCAATGGGCAAAATCCAAAAGCGCAGCTTTCGCCTCCGGGCTCGGCGTAAACGTCCTTGCCGTGGCTGATCCGTCGTGCATGCCCCAAATGACGATTTCGCCCGGCCCATTGAAGCGAAGCCAGTCGTCGCCAAATCGCGGCGGTAACAGCTGGGTGAACGTCTTGATGTCGGATAATTCGCTGCCGGGATTGGGCGAGGTCAGATCATAGCGCACACGTAGCGTCAGACCGCCACGCCGCCATAGCGCAAAGAGCGGATGGTATTGGGAGGGTACGAAGTCGCTCCCACCCCCGTCGAGAATGCCGGTGATGCCGACCCGATTGAGCTCGCGGAAATAGGCGTGGGTGCTGCCGACCTGTTTCTCGAATGAGGGTTCCGGCAGCCGCCGTTCCAGCCCGGCGAGAGTTGCGACATTGCCATCGGCTCTGACGACGCCCGTGGGCTCTCCGCCCGCGTCGATTTCCACTTTGCCGCCGGGCGGAATTGCCGTTTTCGCGGTGATGTGGAGCGCCTGCATCGCCTGCCGGTTAAGGACGGCAAGATCGTAAAGCTGCTGTACGTAAACCGGATGGTCCGGCGCCGCCTCATCGAGTTCTTGGGGTGTGGGCGAGCGCTTTTCGGCAAATTGATAAGGGTCCCATCCTCCGACGACGATAATCCAGGTCCCGGGTGAACTTTCGCGTGCCGCAACGCGGATAGTGTGCAAGGCTTGCTGCAATGTGGAAACCCCGGACCAATCGGGCCTGACCCCGTACGTGCGGCCATCGCGGATCGCATGAAGATGCGAGTCGATTAGACCGGGGATGACGGTGCGGCCGCCGAGCTCCACAATCGCGGTCCGTGGGCCCGCGAGCAAACGAATCTCGGCAGATGATCCGATGGCGGATATCCTGCCGTCGCGAATTGCAAGAGCCTCGGCCACGGTAGCATTCTGATCGACGGTGACGATTTTCCCCCCAACAAGCACCGTGTCCGGGTGAGCAACGTCAATGGGGTGTGAAGCGTCCATGATTTCCTCCTCATTGCCTGCGCGTCGCAGCCGGTCAGCGCTGTGCCGCAGACAGTTTGTTCAGCCGAGCACCGCCGGCTTCATCACCTCTTCGCACGCGGCTTGTCGGTGATAGCCGCCGAAGAGTGCGACCGGCGACCAGTCGGGAGTGACGGGCGAAACCGGCTTCGGGGCGAGGTCGCCGAACGGCGGCGCGGCATGCACGATATCGCCGCCTGTCACCGTCAAGACCGATTCGATCGAGCGAATACCTTCATCGTCGACGGCAAAGTAGTCGTCGGAGAGTATTGCGAAGTCGGCGTACTGCCCCGGCGCAATCCTGCCCTTGAGCTTTTCCTCGCCGCTGAACCACGCGCTTCCGATTGTGTAAAGGCGAAGAGCCTCCTCGCGGGAGACGAGGTTCTCTTTTGACGCAAGCTGCATTCCGCCAATCGTCTTCCCGGTCACCATCCAGTAAAGCGATAGCCACGGATCGTAACTGGTCGGCCGTGTGGCGTCGGTCCCGGCGCCGACGGGGATACCTGCATCAAGGATTTGGCGCAGTGGGAAAACCTCGGCGGCGGCCTCAGCGCCGTAGCGCTCGGCGAACATCTCGCCCGTGAAGGCGAGCCGGTCCTGGACCGCGATGCCGCCTCCCATCGCCTTGATCCGAGCGATGTTCGGCGCCTTGATCGTCTCCGCGTGGTCGATCGCCCAGCGATTCCGATAGGAGGTCTCCTTAAACACGCGTTCGAAGACGTTGAGGATGCGTGTGATGGTCTCGTCGTAGGTCGCGTGCATACGGATTGGCCAGTTATTGCTGGCAAGCTGGCGCACGACCTGAGTGAGATTATCCTCCACGCTGGCGTCCCAGTCGGGCCGTGGCGCCATGAAGTTCTCGTAGTCGTGCGCTTTCCAGACCATCACCTCGCCACCGCCGCGGAGGACATACCCACCGAGACGACAAGCGGCCCGGTTCACCCCTGGGGTCGCCTCCTTAGTCCACTTTTCCCAGAACGCACGCTCCGTTCCAGAGGTTTGCGCGAACAGAAAGTTCGATATCCGCACCGGAAGCCGAGAATTCGTAGCCAGCAGCTGCAGGGGCTTGTAGTCGTCGGGATAGGCCGTCGCGCTCTCTCCGGCGTCGACGGTGCTTGTGATTCCGAAGCGGGTTAACTCTCGCAGAAAGTTCTCGGTCGAATTGACACGGTCATCGAAATTCGCAAGTGCCGGCAGCTTTGCAATAACCGCGTACACGGCGATATTCCCGGTGACGATCGCGCCGCCATCGACAAACTTGTAGCTGCCGTCCCCGGCTGTATCGCTTGCCGGCGTCAGCCCTAAACGTTTCACCCCGGCCTCGTTGATCAGGACCTCGCTATAGGCGAACAAGACCAAGACTGGCGTGTGCGGCGCCGCCTGATTTAGCTCAGCGACGGTCGGCATCCGCCTTTCCGAAAACTGGAAAGGAGTCCAGCCGCCCATGACGCGAACCCATTGGTCAGCGGGCGTCCGCTTGGCCTCGGTCGCGATCATTTCGAGACCCTCCCTGAGGAAAGCCACCCCGTCCCAGCGGAGCTCAAGGTTGAACATGAGCGCGCCGCGCACCGCGTGCAGATGAGAGTCGTTGAGACCGGGGATCAGCCGACGGCCTCCCGCGTCGATGAGCCGGGTACTGGGGGCGCGGAGATCCATGATCTCGGCGTCGCCGCCGACTGCGATGATCCTTTCTCCGCGGACCGCAAACGCTTCGGCTTCGGGACGGTCGCTTTGCAGCGTTGTTACTTTCCCATTGTGAACGATCAGGTCCGGCGGCGTTTCCATGGCCTTTCCTCCTGATTTGAGCCTCTGGCGCTGTGTCGCGCCGATGTAAAGCCGGTGATCATCCGCGAAGAATTTGCGGTGCATCAGTTACGCGGCCACGGTCTCGGCAAATGAAGCACGGCAAAGAACCGCCGCTTGTCGCAACGTCCAACTGAATTAACATTCAGTCAGGCGTTTTGTTGCTTTCGGCTAGCCCGAAATCTGCTCATGACCGCATAGGAATACGATATGGAAACGAGCGCATTCTCATAAAGATCGCATAGGGGCGGCACCTGAGCGGCTAGCCAATGCACGCTAAGGATCATTTTCGACCGGGACGAGGCCGGCCGTGGTTCCCGCCATGTCGGCTGGGCTCCGAGAGCGGACGCGACATCAGAGCATTGGCGTCTAAACGCGATGGGCCTTTTCCACGACCTAGTCCGCCTTGATGTTGGCGGCGCGGATCACCCTGCCCCATTTCTCGGTCTGCTCGACGACGAGCGTGTCGAGCGCGGCCGGCGAAGCGACAAACGCCGTGGCGCCGAAGTCGGCGAGCCGCGCCAGGATTTTCGGATCGGCGAGCCCCGCATTGATCTCGGTATTGAGCCTGTCGACGATGTCGCGCGGTGTCGCTTTCGGCACCGCGATCGCGGCCCAGGCGCTGGCCTCGAAACCCGGGAGAAAATCGGCCACGGTCGGCAGGTCGGGCAGCGCCGGCGAACGCGTGGCCGTCGTCACCGCCAGCGCGCGCAGCCGGCCGGCGCGGATATGCTCGATGGACGGCGGCATATTGTCGAAGGCGACCTGCACCTGGCCGCCGAGGAGATCGACCACCAACGGCGCCGAACCGCGATAAGGCACGTGCACCATGTCGGTGCCGGTGGTCATCTTGAACATTTCGCCGGCGATGTGAGAAATGCTGCCCGTTCCGAACGAGCCGATGGCGAGCTTGCCGGGATTGGCCTTGGCGTAGGCGATCAGCTCCGGCACGGAATTCACCGGCACCGCCGGATTAACCTCGAGCACCAAGGGCGTGCGCAATATGCCGGCGACCATGGCCAAATCGCGGATGAAATTGAAATTGAGATTGGGATAGAGCACCGGATTGATGGTGTTGGTGCCGACCGCGACCAGAAGCGTATAGCCGTCGGGCGCGGCGCGGGCGACCGCCTCGGTGGCGAGATTGGCGGCAGCGCCGGGCCGGCTCTCGATCACGAACGGCTGGCCGAGCCGCTCCGACAGCCACTGCCCGATCAGGCGCGCGGCGATGTCGGTGGCGCCGCCCGGCGGAAAGCCGATGATCATATGCACCGGCCGCGCCGGATAGGATTCCGCGCGCGCAACACGCGGCAGGGCCGCAGCAGCAGCGGCCAAAGACAGAAAGTCTCTGCGTCCAAATCGCCGACAACGACTCATTGGATCATGCGAGCCGATACAGTGCGCTCGCGTTATCGCGCAAAATGCCGGCCCATTGCGGTTCGGTCATCTTGAAGCTCAAGGCCTGCCTGGGATCGTCGTAGTCCCAGTGCGGATAATCGCTGGAGAACATCAGCCGGTCCCAGCCGATCCAGTCGAGCACGTCGTAAAGATGCGCGGGCTCTTCCGGCTCCTCCATCGGCTGGGTGCAGAACCAGAAATGCTCGCGCAAATATTCCGACGGCGGGCGCTTGAGATGCGGCGTTTCCTTGCGCATGTGCGCCCATTGCTTGTCCATGCGCCAGCCGAGCGACGGCGCCCAGGAGAAACCGGATTCGATCAGCGCCACTTTGAAGTTCGGGAAGCGCTCGAACACGCCTTCGGTGATCAAACTCACGACATTGCCGGAAATACTGGTGCCGAACGTGTAATGCTCCTGCATGTAATAGGTGCCCCAGCCGGTGCCGCTGGAGGGATGGCCGCCCGGGGCGCCTGCCGGATGCAGGCCGAGCACCAGATTGTTGCGCGCGATGGCCTCGTAGATCGGCCAATATTTGCGCCGGCCGAGCGGCTCGCTTGAGCGCGGCGAGATGATCACCTGGCGGAAGGCTTCGTTCTCTTCGGCGCGGGCGTCGATCTCGCGCACGGCGAATTCGGGATATTCCTGCGGCACCACGATGCCGGCTTTCAGGCGGCGATCCTTCTCCACCCAATCGTGGATCTGCCAGTCGTTGACGGCGTGCGCGAGCGCGGCGCCGAATTCGAGGTTGCGCTCCTCCATGCCGCCGCGCGACAAGCACACCATCATGCCGGTGTCGCAGCCGTTGAGATCGAGATGCTGGCGCTGCATCAGTTCGAGATCGCAGCCAGGCGGCCCGCCGTTTGACGGATAGGCGTCGGCGCGCATGCCGCTCGCCATCATGCGCGGAAACGACAGTTGCCCGCTCAAGCCCTGGCAGAGATGGCCGCCAAAAGTTTCGCTGTGCTCGCGCCAGCGCGCCTCGAGGTAAGGATAGAGATCCTTCGGCGTGCGCTGCACTGGATGGATGTCGCAGTCGACAAAACCAAGCCGCTGCGCGGCCTTGGTCTCGCGTTCGGGCACCGGCTTGTTCATCGCGCCATCTCCTCGCGCATCGGAATTCTTGGCTCGCCCGCGCCGGCCGCCGCGCGCAACCGCGGATAGGTCGCCAGCGGATTGTCGACCAGAATCTTGCGCAGCATCGCATCGGATAACCCATCCGGCAACGCGTCCTCGCCGTCGAACTGCCAATGCGGATAATCGGTCGAGAACACGATCAGTTCGTCGGAGCGCACGTGATCGATAATGCGATTGAG
>DATHPQ010000098.1:0-17503 GCA_035483735.1 Xanthobacteraceae bacterium
GGCTGCAACCGCACCGATAGGCGGCCGGGCAGGCCGAGCGTGTTGCGGAATGCCGTCACCACCGAACATTTCGCGGCAATCGCCATCAGATCCTGCAAGCGGCAGATCTTGCTCACGGCGGCGACCATTTCCGGCGTCAGCCCGGGCACCAGCGCCTTGAGCACCGGCGCAGTGGTCTCATCGGCTAGAAGCCAGTCACGCAGGCCGCCGACGGTCAGGTGCGCCACAGCCGCAAAAGCGTTCCGATCGTGGCTGTCGATAATCAGACGCGTGACTTCATCGCTCTCGTAAGGAACAATCGCCTCGTTCAAAAATGTCCGAAGCGGCAGATCGGCCAGCGCAAATTGCGCGGCGACGCGCTCCTCGCCGCTATCGGCGGCGATGCCGGCGAGCCGGTCGCCGCTGCGCAGCGGCGAAGCCTTGGCGAGAAGCGTCTTGAGATCGGCGAAAGTGTAACGTCGAGTCCCAATCGTTGAGCCATACATGAGAACAGCTTCTCACAAAGCCCGGCTAGACGCGAATGACGTCAATTGGCGATGGCAAAGCCAACCGTAATTCGCACATGCAGCGCGTCCTCGCCAACCGAAATCGGCACCGGTGACATTGGCGCGCCGGCCGCCATGCGCGCCATCATCGGCATCGGCGACGCCAGACCTGCATCTTCCGTGATCCACACCACGCGGCCCAGCGCGATATCGGACGCTTTCGCATAAATTTCGGCCTTGCGTTTGGCGTCGGCGACCGCCGTAGCGCGGGCCTGATCGAGCAGTTTCGACGGATCGCTGTGGAGGAACTCGATATTGCCGACATTAGTGACACCGGCTGTGGCCAAGCGGTCGAGGATGTCGCCGGCCTTGCCGATATCTCGGATCGTCACATTAACCTGATTGCTGACGCTATAGCCTGCGAGCTTCGACTCGTTGTGCGGATCCGCCGGCGTGTAGACCGGCTGTATCGAGAAGCGCGAGGTCTGAATGTCCTTGGCGGCGATGCCGGCATCCTGCAATGCCGACGTGATGGCGGCCATCAGCTTGGAATTGGCGTCGGTCGCTTCTTTCACCGACTTGGCGCGCGTCGTCACGCCGCCATTGACCTCCGCGTAATCCGGCGCAGCGCTGATGCTGCCCTCGCCGATCACAACAATACCGCCCTCGGGTCCGGACGACGGCGTCGCCTGTTGCTGCTGGGCTTGAGCCGCACCGGGCGAAGCTGCCGCCGCGATCGCAAAGCCCGCAATGAGAAATGAAATGCGCAATCTCGTAAACCGCGATGCCGTCATGATGACCTCCTTGATCCTCCGGCACAGAGGGTAATGAAGACAAAGTGGTCGAAGCGAGGCGGGGCACAGACCCGCGCAGAATTTCGATTTTTGCGCATGTCCTTTTCGGAAAACCGGTATCCACTTTTCCGGGACATGCGAGGTCAAGAGCCGCAGCTCAACGCGCGATCGCTGAGGCGACAGTGATTGAGCGGCTTGGCGTTGACGTCGAACAAAGTGCCGGTCCAGGCCGTCGCGTCGACGCGGTCCCAGACCATGTAGCCGAAGCCGGAATAGGTGACGGCATTGCCGGCGGTGCGGCCGTTAATGTCGGCGCCGGTCACGCTCGCCGTCGGCATGCCTTCGAGATTGTCGCCGCCGGTGCCGACGACAAGCTGCGCCGGCCGCGCGCCGTTGAAGTCGACCGACTGGAAGAAGTGAATATGGCCGGCGACATACATCCGCACGCTCGCCGGCATGTCGGCGCCGAGCGCCGCCTGCAGCACCTTGTTGGAGACGATATTGACCGAAGGGTCGCCCGGCTTGGCCAGCATGGCGTTGACCGGCTTGTGCGTCACCAGCCAGGCATTGTTTGGAATCTTGGGCAGCACATCGAGCAACTGACGGCGCAAGATCGGAACCTGTTCGCTGTCCGCGCCTGCGGTATCTTTGACCTTGGCGCTGTCGACGACAAGAAAACCGAAATCGCCGAGCCGCGCCACGTAATCGCCGGTCAGATCGCGGCAGGTCTTGTCCAGCGGCGCCGGATCGAGAAAGCGAAACCAGCCTTCGGCGGCGCGGCTGCAATCTTCGTGATTGCCGCGCGCCATGATCCAAGGCGCCGCGGCAAACAGCGGGGCTGCGGGCGCGAAGAAATCGGCATTCCATGGCGCCCAGCCGTAGCCCGCGGGGCTGCCGGCACAGCCGGCATTGCCGGCCGGACAGGCATCTTCGCGATATTCGTAGTCGCCGACATGAATGAAAAGATCGGGCCGCGCCGCGGCGGCCAATGCCGCGATCTTGGCAAACGGCCACGCATTCGGATCGTTGCAGGCCTGCCACGGATCGCCGGTCTTGAGCCGGCAGCCGGTGTCGCCGAACATCACGATGCGCTGCGGATTGGGGCGCGGCAGCGGCAGCGGCTTGCCGTCGAGGATCGCCGCGATCGCGCCCGGCGGCACCGCAAGCTCGCAGCCCCGCACCGGAAATTGCGCCGGCGCGACATTGTCGAAGCTTTGGCCCGGCTCGGAGCGGACAGACATCGGCACGGCAGTGCCGTCAAAGCTCACCGAGGGACAGGCATCCTCGGTGACGACGCGCACGCTCGCCGTGCCGTCCGGGCCCAACTGAACCCATTGCGCGAGAATCTTGGCCTGCGCTTGCGGCAGCGCCGCGATCATGCCGACGATGAAAACAAAAGCCGTGAACAAGGCGCGCTTGCGCTGCCGCATGATTGGTCTCCTCAGCGCCGAATACGCCCCGCAGGACAATAATACAGATTTCGCGACAAATATGCGTCGAGCGCGAGCGAGTGCGAAAGACCGATCTTAGGAATTCTGCTTAGCCCGCCCGATGCGGCGCGGGCCGTGATCGGTGACGCCGAGATGGGTCTCGAGCGCGGTACGGTCGGCGGCAAGCGTGACACTGTCGGCCGCGTGGACCACGCAGCCGCGCTCCAAGATGATGGCGCGGTCGGTCACGGGAAGAATCTTTTTGGCGTTCTGCTCGACCAGGATCGCCGACATGCCCTCGTCGCGGATGATCCGGCGCAGCGCCGCCAAGAGCTCGTCGACGATGATCGGGGCGAGGCCCTCAAGCGGCTCGTCGAGCAGCATCACGCGCGGATTGAGCACCAGCGCCCGGCCGACGGCGAGCATTTGTTGTTCGCCGCCGGAGAGCTGATTGCCCAAATTCTGCCGCCGCTCGGACAGCCGCGGGAACATGGTGAAGACCTTGTCCACGGTCCAGCGGCCGGGCTGCGCCACCGCAGTGAGGTTTTCCAGCACCGTGAGCGATTTGAAGATATTGCGCTCCTGCGGCACCCAGCCCACCCCGCTATGGGCGCGCTGGTCCGGACGCATCCTGGTGATGTCCTTGCCATCGAGCGCGATCTTGCCGCCGAAATAATGGGTGACGCCGACCACAGTATTGATCAGCGTGGTCTTGCCCATGCCGTTGCGGCCAAGAAGCGCAATCGCCTCGCCTTCGCGCAGCGACAGCGAGACGTCGGAAAGCACGACCGCCTCGCCATAGCCGGCGCATAATTTCTCGATGGCGAGAAGATCAGGCATCGAGCTCCTCGCCGAGATAGACCGCCTTCACCCGCGGGTCGCGCGCGACTTCTTCCGGCGCGCCGTCGACGAATAATGCGCCGTTGACGAGGACCGAGATGCGGTCGGCGAAAGAGAACACGAGGTCCATGTCATGCTCGATCAGGAGCACCGTGACTTCGGCCGGCAGCGCCTCGATGGTGGCGAGCAGTTCATGGCGCTCGGCCTCCGGCACGCCGGCGGCAGGCTCGTCGAGCAGCAGCACCTGCGGCCGGCAGGCGAAGGCGAGCGCGATTTCCAGGAGCCGCTGCTTGCCATAGGGCAGCACTGAGACGCGATCGAACATCACATCGGTCAGATGGAACCGCTCGATGATCTCGACAATCTCGCCGGTGACCGACGATTTGGTGCCGACGATCCGCCACCAATCGGCGCCGGAGCCGAGCCGTTCCGAGACGACAAGCCCGACCGATTCGAGCGGGGTGAGATCGAGGAACAATTGATTGATCTGGAAGGTTCGCGCCATGCCGAGCCGCACCCGCTCATGCGATGACGTCTCGGTGATGTCCTTGCCTTCGAGCGTGATGCGGCCGGCGCTCGGCTTGAGCACGCCGGTGAGCAGATTGATGAAGGTGGTCTTGCCGGCGCCGTTCGGGCCGATCAAAGCGTGGCGCGCGCCTTTTTCGACACTGAGATTGACATTGTTGGTGGCGACGATGCCGCCGAAGCGCTTTTCCAGCCCTGTCGTTTGCAGGATCGGCATCGCTCACTTCCCGTCCGGCGCGGCAAGTTTCGCCGGGCGCGCCACAGCGCCCGAGCCGAGGTTCTCGATGGCCGTGCGCGCGGTCGCGATCCAGCTCTGCATGCGGTCGCGGCCGATCAGCACAATGATGACCAGCACAAGCCCGATCCAGAACTGCCAATATTGCGGCGTGAGGTTCGCGATCCAGTCCTGCAGGAATTTGTAGATCACCGCCCCGATCAGGCCGCCATAGAGATAGCCGGTGCCGCCGATGATCAGCACGAGCAGCAGATCGGCCGAACGATCAAGCGAGAACACGTCGAGCGAGCAGAATGCCGTGGTCTGCGTGAGCAGCCCGCCGGCGATACCGGCAATGCCGGCCGAGAACGTATAGATCGCGACCAGCCGCCATTTGACCGGAATGCCGATGGCGGACGAGCGCAGCGAATTGCCTTTCACCGCGCGCAGCGACAGGCCGAACGGCGAATAGACCACGCGGCGCGCCACCACGAAACAAACGAACAACACGATCAGGCAATAGACGTAACCGTTGTGTCCGTAGAGATCGAAGCGGAAGCGGCCGAAAATCGGCTGGATATCGACGCCTTGCAGGCCGTCGGCGCCGCCGGTGATATTGGAATAGCGGTTGGCGACTTCGCCGAGCATCAGCGACACGCCGAGCGTCACCATCAGCCGCGTCAGATCCGAGCCGCGCAGTACCAGAAAGCTGGTGACGAAACCGAGCGCAGCGGCGACCAGCCCCGACGCCATCAGCGCGATCACCGGTTCGTTGATAAAGCCGTATTTGGCGACCAGCCCGGAAAAATATCCGGCAATGCCGAAGAACGCCGCCTGACCGAGCGAGATGATGCCGGCATAACCGAGGATCAGATCGAGCGACAGCGCGAACAGCGCGAGGATCGCGGTGTCCTTGAGGATCAGATATTTGCTCGGAAACAGCCAGATCGTGGCGAAGGCAAAAATCCAGAACGCGATCTCGAGCGGCGACCAGCGGGCGCGGCGCTTCAAATAGCTTGAAACCTGATCGGCGGTCGCGGATTTGGCCATTTGACTATCCATGGCCATTACCGCGCCGTCGCGCGGGCGAACAGACCCTGCGGCCGCCAGATCAGGACGACGATCATGATGGCGTAGATCACGAAGGCGCCGAGCTTGGGCACGTAATATTTGCCGGCGACGTCGCCGATGCCGAGCAGGATCGAGGCAAAGAACGGCCCGGTAATGCTCGACGTGCCGCCGACCGTCACCACGATCAGAAAGTAGATCATGTATTTGAGCGGGAAGGTCGGATCGAGACCCAAAATCTCGGCGCCGAGCGCGCCGCCGAGACCGGCAAGCCCCGAGCCAAAGGCAAATGTCAGCGCAAACACCGCGCCGACATTGATGCCGAGCCCCCGCGCCACGCGCTGATCGTCGACCGCGGCGCGCAACCGCGAGCCGAACCGCGTCCTGTTCAGGATCAACTGCAAGGCAATGGTGAGAAGTCCACAGATGGCAATGATGAGCAGGCGATATTTGCCCATGCCGATGCCGAACACATTGATCTGGCCCTGCAGCGCTTCCGGGATCTGCACGAATTGCTGCGACGAACCCATCGTGTAGTCGACCGCCGCAACCGACATGAAGACGAGGCCGATGGTGAACAGCACCTGGTCGAGATGGCTGCGGGCATAGACGTGAACATAGAGCGTGCGCTCGAACAGGCCGCCCAACAGCGCCGTCACCACGAAGGCCAGCGGCAGGCCGAGCGCGAACGGCACGCCAAAGCGGTTGACCAGGACGACGGTGCAATAGCCGCCCGCCATGGCAAAGGCGCCATGAGCGAGATTGATGAAATTCATCAGGCCAAGCGTGACGGACAGCCCGCATGCCAGCACGAACAGAAGCATGCCGTAGGCAACGCCGTCGAACAGGATGGTCAGCATGATTTATTCAACGCCCGTCCCCACTCGTCCTTCCCCCACCCGGCGGGAAAAGGCATAGGCAGCTTTTGGCCACCCTACTCAGTTCTCATCGCCGATGCACGAGCACCGGCTATGGGGGCGTCTTAGTTTGGCTCGGAACAGCGGCGGGGCCCCCACCCCGCGCGCTTTTCCTCATGCCCGAAGCTTACTTCGCCGCGGCCTTGATCGGATCTTTGACCGACGGGAAGGTGGCGAATTCGACGTTAAAGAGCTCGCCGTTCTTCTTCGCGACTTTGCGGATATAGACATTCTGCACGATGTCGCGCGTTTCCGGATCGATCGAGATCGGACCGCGCGGGCTCTCCCAGGCCATGCCCTTGATCGCAGCCATCAGCGAATCGCCGTCGGTCTTGCCGCCGGTCTTCTTCAGCGCCTCGTATATCAGGTGCATGCCGTCATAGGCGCCGACCGCCATGAAGTTCGGCCGCATGCCGTTATTGGCCTTCTCGAACGCGGCGACGAAAGCCTTGTTGGCGGCGGAGTCATGATCGGCCGAATAGATATGCGCGGTGACGGTGCCGATCACCGGATCGCCCATGCCGTTGACGAGATCGTCGTCGGTCACGTCGCCCGGACCGATGATCTTGATGCCGGCCTTGTCCATGCCGCGCTCGACGAATTGTTTGACGAAGATGCCGCCTTGGCCGGACGGCACGAAGACGAAGACCGCATCGGGCTTCTGATCGGCGGCGCGCTGCAGGAACGGCGCGAAGTCGGGATTCGCCAGCGGGAACGTAATGCTGTCGACAATCTGGCCGCCCTTGGCGGTGAATTCGGCGGCGAAGGATTTCGCAGCATCGGCGCCCGGCGCATAGTCGGACACCATGCTCACCACTTTCTTGATGCCGTTTTGGGCCGCCCAGTCGGCGAGCGGCACGGTCGACTGCGCGAGCGTGAAGCTCGTGCGCGCGATGTAGTCCGATTTCTGGGTGATGATCGAGGTGCCTGCCGCGGTGACGATCTCAGGCGTCTTGGATTCGGTGGCGAGCGGCGCGACGGCCAACGCCGCGGGCGTCACGCCGAAGCCGGCGAGGAAGGTCACCTTGTCGTTGACGATCAGGTCTTGCGCGATGCGCTTGCTGTTATCAGGAACAGCACCGTCGTCTTTGATGATGAGCTCGATTTTCTTGCCGGCAACGGTATCGCCGTTCTGCTGCATGTAAAGTTTGGCGCCGGCGGCTTCTTGTTTGCCGGTCGATTGCTGTTGGCCGGTCATCGGCAGAATGAGGCCGATCTTGACGTCTTGCGCCTGCGCCGCGCTTGCGGCCGCGGCGATTGCCGTGGCGCAGCCAGCCGCCAGCAAAAAGTCATTAAATTTCATATAGTTCCTCCCAGTGCCTTTAGATTGGATAGGCGATTGGCGCGCATACCAACATTTGACACCGGCATTGTCCAGTTAGCGCTTTGTCTCATATCGCGGCTGCGATTAATGCCGGCGCCGCGATCTAAGAGAGCCCGGCGCGGACCGACTTTCGCAAGGTCATTGTCCCACGCCGACCCGCTATTTGAGCATGATCTTTTCCGAATAGCTGCGTCGTGTTTCTCGATTGTTTCTAGTCGATCTTAAGACCGGCGGCTTTGATGACCGGGCCCCACTTGTCGTAGTCGTTGCGCGTGACCTTGGCGAGCGCGTCCGCGGTCGAGCCGATCGGCGTGGCGCCGAGCTGCAAAAGCTTGGCCTGCATGCCGGGCGTGTGCACCGCGTCGGCGCAGTCCTTGGCGAGCTTGGCTTGGATCGCCGCGGGCAATCCGGCCGGCGCGAACACGCCCCACCAAACGCCGGTGTCATAGCCGGGCACGCCGGCCTCGGCGATGGTGGGGACGTTGGGCAGGACCGGCGAGCGCTCGGCGGTCGTCACGCCGAGCGGACGCACCGTGCCGGCCTGAACCTGGCCGAGCGATTCCGGAATATTGTTGAAGGTGAGCGGGATCTGCCCGCCGACCAGATCGGCCAGAGCCGGCGCGCCGCCTTTATACGGCACCGGCGTGATCTCGACCTTGGCCATATACTTGAACAACTCGCCGGACAGGTACGGCGACGTGCCGTTGCCGGCGTGGCCGTAAGACAACGCGCCGGGCTTGGCGCGCGCCGCGGCGATGACATCGTTCACCGACTTGAACGGCGACTCGGCGCGGACCAGGAGCATGTTGGGCGAGGAGCCGATCTGCGAGATCGGCGTAAAGTCCTTGAACGTGTCGTAAGGCAGCTTGTCGTAGAAATGCGGCAACAACGCATGGCCGGAGGCGACAAGGATCAGCGTGTAGCCATCCGGCGCGGCCTGCACCAAAGCCTGCTCGGCAATGATGCCCGCGGCGCCCGGCCGATTCTCGATGACGACGGATTGATTCCACGCCTTGCCGAGCGCGTCGCCGAGCGTGCGCGCCACTATATCGACCGCGCCGCCGGGAGGATAAGGCACGTAGATATGGACGGGTTTTGACGGATAAGCGTCTTGCGCAAAAGCTGCGGCACCTAACGCCGCGAATGCAACGGCGGCGACAACAACGCGAACATACGCGCGCATTAAAAAATCCTCCCCAAGTTTTTGTATCAAGTTTTGTATCAAGTTTTGTTCTTGGGGAGGACTATAGCGGAGAACCGTGTGGCGCGTCAGGGTTAGGCGTGCGCCTTGCGCTGCGGGTCGATGATGCTTTCGAGCTTGCCGAGCACATGCATGCACGGCAGGAGCTGCTGCAAGCTCGCATTCGGCTCGCGCTTTTCCTTGATCGCGGCGATGAATTCGCGGTCCTCGAGCTCGATGCCGTCCATCGACACGTCGACCTTGGAGACGTCGATCTTGTTGTCCTTGCCGTCGGACAGGTCGTCGTACAGCGCCTTGTAGGTGCCGTTGTCGCAGATATAGCGGAAGAACGAGCCGATCGGGCCGTCATTGTTGAACGACAGCGACAGCGTCAGGATCGCGCCGGACGGCGTCTTGGCGACGATGCCCATGTCCATCGCGATATTGAGCTGCGGATGGATCGGGCCCTGAACCGCGTAACAATCGGAAATGTTTTCACCGGCCTGGTACTGGAACAGGTCGATGGTGTGGGCGGCGTGATGCCACAACAGATGATCGGTCCAGCTGCGCGCATTGCCGGCGGCATTGATGTTCTTGCGCCGGAAGAAATAGGTCTGGACGTCCATTTGCTGGATTTTCAGCTCGCCCTTGACGATCTTCTTGTGGATGTATTGGTGGCTGGGATTGAAGCGCCGCACATGGCCGCCCATGGCGATGACGCCGGTTTCCTTGGCGATCTTCACCAGGTTTTCGGCGTCCTCGACGCTGTCGGTCACCGGAATTTCAACGAGCACATGCTTGCCGGCGCGCATCACCTGTTCGCCCTGGCGGAAATGCATCTTCGTCGGCGTGGTCAGGATCACCGCGTCGGCGCGCTTGATGCCTTCGGAGAGATCGCCGGTGTAGTGCGGAATGCCGTATTTCTTCGCGACCTCTGCGGTCGAATCCTGATTGCCGCCGACCAGTGACGTCACCTCGACGCCCTGAATACGCTTCAGCGCATCAAGATGCTTCTGGCCGAACGCGCCCTGCCCCGCTACGCAAATTTTCATCACATGCCTCTCGGATTTTCCAAATCGTTTCACGGCCGTCATGCCCGGGCCACAGCCGTTCAAAGAACGGCGTCGCTTCGCTCGCCTATGGCCGGGCATCCACGTCTTGGCGCTCAGGCCCTAAAGACGTGGATGGCCGGGACAAGCCCGGCCATGACGTGCACCTGTTAGCTGCGAATGCGATCGACCTTGGCGCTCGCCGCGGCGCGTTTGTGCTTCGCCGCCGGCTTGCGCTTGCCCGCGCTTTTGCGCGCCTTGTTCTCGAGAATGATATGGCCGACCGCGGTGTTCGACGCCGGCACGGTATAGAAGCGATAGACTTCATCCACCTTGTCGTCGAGCGCGCCGCGCATGATCAGCCACATCACCATTTCGATGCCTTCGGCGCCGGCCTCGCGCATATATTCGAGATGCGGGATCTTGACGAGCTTCTTGGGATCCTTCGACAGATTGTCGAGGAAGGCCTTGTCCCACTTGCTGTTAATCAGGCCCGCGCGCGGGCCGGAAATCTGGTGCGACAGGCCGCCGGTGCCGAAGATCACGACGCGCAGATCGTCGGGGAAGGATTCCACGGCTTTGCGGATCGCCTTGCCTAGCATGTAGCAGCGATGGCCGGTCGGCGGCGGATACATGACCACGTTCACCGCCAGCGGAATGACCGGGCACGGCCAATGGCCGTCCTTCTCGATCTTGCCGAACAGAAGATTCATCGGCACCGTCATGCCGTGGTCGATTTCCATCTTGTTGCAAATGGTGAGATCGAACTCGTCGAGAATGCAGGACTGCGCGATATGCGAGGCGAGCGCCGGATGGCCCTTGGCGACCGGCACCGGGCGCGGGCCCCAACCTTCGTCGGCCGGCGGGAATTCCGCGGCGCAGCCGAGCGCGAAAGTCGGGATCATCTCGACCGAGAAGGCCGAGGCGTGGTCGTTATAAACGACGATCGCGACATCCGGCTTGGTCTCACGCATCCATTCTTGCGATTTCACGAAGCCCGAAAAAACCCGCTTCCAATAGGGCTCCTCGGTCTTGCCGTTGTCGAGCGCGGCCCCGATGGCGGGGACATGCGATGAACCTATTCCTGCGATGATCCTGGCCACGGTGTCACTTCCGTTTCTGAGATTTGGGTTTGGATTTGCCGGCCTTGGCTTTCGCCTTGGTCTTGGCTTTAGCGACCTTTGCCTTCGGCTTGCCGGCGGCCTTTCGCGCCGGCTCCGCCTCAAGATATTTGGACGGCCTGTTCTTGCCGGTGCGCGAGCGATTGCCTTCGACCGAACGGCCGCCCTTAAGCATCATGTCGGCATAGTCCGGCTGCGTCGCGCCGGTCATAACGGCCGCCAAGTGCTGGAACGAATGGCCGTCGGTGGCGCCGAGCTTCGCGGTGAAATAGATGTTGCCGCCAAGTTCCAGCATCCGGTTGTAGTCGCGCTTGAGCACGGCATCGGTCTGCTCCGGCGTCAGTTTGAACTTCTTGAGATATTCCGCCTCGTTCGCTTTGAAGGCCTTGCGGTTGGCGTCCTTCATCAGCGACATGCAGAACATATTGATGCCGAACCCTTCCCGGGACCGTTCGGCATCGAACACAAACGTGCCCGGGATGTCGTCGTAATCGTGTTGTTCGCGGGCCATCGGCCGTCTCCTGATTGGGTTGACATATATAGCGCGGAGAAGCTTGGCAACGTAAGCCTTCCTTCGCCCTCGCGTCATGCGAAAGCGGGGGTCTCATGCAAGAAATAATTTAGAATCCCTGCAAGCTGGCCGGGGTCAACCTACCCCCAATAAAGCCGCATCGGGTTGTCGACCAACAGTTGGTGTTGGGCCGCAGCCGTCGTCGCGATCTTCGGGATGTAATCGACCAGGACGCCGTCGTCGGGCGCTTCCTTCTTCATATTGGGATGCGGCCAATCGGTGCCCCAGATCACGCGGTCGGGGAAATGCTCGACCAGCGCCTTGCCGAACGGCACCACATCGTCATAGGGCGGCCCGGCGATGGTCATGCGTTCCGGGCAGGTCGCCTTCACCCAGAAATTCTTGTGCTTGTCCATCAGATCGTGAAAGCGCAGGTTCTCAGGATCGTTGACGCCCTTTTTCACCGTCGGCGTGCCCATGTGATCGACCACGACGGTGGTGGGCAGCGACGTGAAGAAGCTCTCGAGTTCCGGCAGGTCCGGCATTTCGAAATAGACGACGATGTGCCAGCCGAGCTTGTCGACGCGGGCGGCGATCCGCTGCAGCACATCGCGCGGGGTGAAGTCGACCAGCCGCTTGAGGAAGTTGAAGCGCACGCCGCGCACGCCGGCTTTGTCCATCCATTTCAATTCGTCGTCGGTGACCTCTTCGCCGATAAAAGCGACGCCCTTGGCCCTGCCGTTCGAGGCATCGAGCGCGTCGACCATGGCGCTGTTGTCCTTGGCATGGCACGACGCCTGGACGATGACGTTCTTGTCGAAGCCAAGAAAGTCACGCAGCCCGAACAGCTTCTCCTTCGGCGCATCGCAGGGCGTGTATTTGCGCTCCGGCGCATAAGGAAACTTCGCCTCCGGCCCGAAGACATGGCAATGCGCATCGACCGCGCCTGCCGGCGGCTTGTATTTCGGCTTTGACGGGTTGGGATGGAAGGGAATGTAACCGGGCGACATCGGCACGCGAGAGTTCTCCGTATTCAAGTGAGGCGCCCCGCGGAATGCAGGGCATCGAGGAACAGCAATGAATTGTTCAGACCCGCTCCACCGCGAGCGACACGCCCTGGCCGACGCCGACGCACATGGTGGCAAGCGCGCGTTTGCCATGACCCCTTTCGAGGCCATGAACCGCCGTCAGCGCCAGCCGCGCTCCCGACATGCCGAGCGGATGGCCGAGCGCGATCGCCCCGCCGTGCGGATTGACGTAGTCGGCATCGTCGGGCACGCCGAGCTGGCGCAGGCAGGCGAGCCCCTGCGCGGCGAAGGCCTCGTTGATCTCGATCAGATCGAAATCGGTAATCTTGAGTCCGAGGCGCTCCATCAGTTTTCGCGTCGACGGCACCGGACCGATGCCCATGATGCGCGGCGGCACGCCGGCCGACGCCATGCCGAGCACGCGGGCGCGCGGGGTCAGCCCATGCGTCTTCGCAGCGTCCTCGCTCGCCAAGATGATCGCGGCAGCGCCGTCATTGATGCCCGACGCATTGCCGGCGGTCACGGTGCCGGGATTGCGCGCGATAGGCTTGAGCTTCTGCAGATTTTCGATCGTAGTGTCGGGCCGCGGATGCTCGTCCTCGCAGCAGGTGGTCGGACCGGCTTTGCCGTCGGGCACCGGGACCGCAACGATCTCTTTGGTGAAATAGCCGAGCGCGATGGCCTTGGCGGCGCGCTGCTGCGAGCGCAGCGCAAATGCATCCTGGTCGGCGCGGGTGACCTGGAATTCCTCGGCGACATTCTCGGCGGTCTCGGCCATGGAATCGACGCCGTATTGCGCCTTCAAGAGCGGATTGATGAAGCGCCAGCCCAGCGTGGTGTCGAAAATTTCCGCCGAGCGGGAGAACGCCTCACCGGCCTTGCCCATCACGAACGGCGCCCGGGTCATCGATTCGACGCCGCCGGCGATGGCGAAATCCATTTCACCGCTGCGGATCGCGCGCGCGGCGTCGCCCACGGCGTTGAGCCCGGAGGCACAGAGCCGGTTGACGGTGACGCCCGGGATCTTGTCCGGCAGGCCGGCCAGCAACAGCGCCATGCGCGCGACATTGCGGTTGTCTTCGCCGGACTGATTGGCGCAGCCGAGAAACACTTCGTCGAGCCGCGACCAGTCGGCTTTGCTGTTACGCGCGACCAGCGCCTTGATCGGCACCGCGGCGAGATCGTCGGTGCGCACCTTGGCGAGCGCCCCGCCATAGCGGCCGATCGGGGTACGCGCGGCGTCGCAAATGAAGACTTCTCGCATCGGCCGCTCCGTATGTCGGGCCCGTCCGGATTTAGATGGCGCATGATCTTACTGGAAAACCGGCTCCCACTTTTCCGGATCATGCTTGCGCAGGCTATTTACGGGCCGCCGCGGAACGGGTCAAATGGCCCCGATTGCTGCCACGGTCAATAACAACGAACGCCCCAACGAACGCCCAATGAGCGCAGGCCCCGAAGCCGAATTTGCCGAATTGGCGGCCAGCCTGCCGCCGACATTGAAGGCGGAACGGCACGGCGCCGTCGCCGTGCTGAAGCTTGCGCGGGCGCAAAAGCGCAATGCGCTCGACGATCCCACCGTTTTCGGCATCGAGACCTTCTTCTCGAACCTGCCGGAGGACATCCGCGCCGCGGTGATTGCGGGAGAAGGCGAGCATTTTTCCGCCGGCCTCGATCTTAGCGAACTCTCGGAGCGCAACACCTTCGCAGGCGTCGAACATTCGCGCTCCTGGCACCGCGCCTTCGAGCGCATCGAGTTCGGCAGCGCGCCTGTCGTCGCCGTGCTTCACGGCGCGGTGGTCGGCGGCGGGCTCGAATTGGCCGCCGCCGCGCATGTCCGCGTCGCCGAGCGTTCGGCCTTCTACGCGCTGCCCGAGGCCAGCCGCGGCATCTATGTCGGCGGCGGCGGCTCGGTGCGGCTGCCGCCCTTGATCGGCACTGCGTGCGTAATGGATATGATGCTGACCGGCCGCACGCTTTCTGCCGAAGAAGGCCAGACCATCGGGCTCACGCAATATCTGGTCGACGAAGGCCAGGGTCTCGCCAAAGGCATGGAACTCGCGCACCGCATCGCCGGCAATGCGACATTTACCAACTTCGCCGTGACGCATCTGTTGCCGCGCATAGCGCGCAGCGACCCGTCGGCAGGCTTCGTCGCGGAATCTCTCGCTGCCGCTATCGCGCAAGGTGATGAGGAGGCGAAAGCCCGGCTGAAGGCGTTTCTGGAAAAGCGCGCGCCGAAAGTGGCGCGAAGCTGAAGATGGCGCAACCTTGATATGGCCAATGATATGGCCAACGCGACGACGCTGACCGAAGACACTCGGCCGCCGCTGCGGCCGGTCAAGCTCGGCGCGCCCGACGTTGTGATCCAGCAGCGTGCCGACGGCGCAATCCTGATGCGCTCGCCGCAGCAATTGCCGCCGCATCCGCAGAAGCTCACCGAGCGACTGGTGCATTGGGCACGCGCTGAACCGGAGCGCATCTTCATCGCCCAGCGCGATGCCGCAGGCGGCTGGCGCAAGCTGACTTATGCGCAGACGCTTGCGGCGGTGCGCGCCGTCGCCGCTGCGTTGCTTGAGCGCAAGCTTTCGCCGGAGCGGCCGATCGCCATTCTCTCCGGCAACGACATTGAACATGCGCTGCTCGCACTCGCGGCGATGCATGTCGGCATCCCCTATGCGCCGATCTCGGTGCCCTATTCGCTGCTCTCGCAGGATTTCGGCAAGCTCAAAGCCATCGTCGATATTCTCACACCGGGCCTCGTCTTTGCCGCCAACGGCGCTGCTTTCGCGCGCGCCATCGCCGCCGCAGTGCCCGCGAATGTCGAGATCGCCGTCACCGTCAATCCGCTTCCCGACCGGCCGACGACTTTATTCTCGGCGCTCTTGGCGACACCGCCGGCCGCTTCTGTCGAAGCAGCGCACGCCACAGTCACCGCGGAGACCATCGCCAAAGTGCTGTTCACCTCCGGCTCGACCGGCCAGCCGAAGGGCGTGATCAATACGCAACTGATGCTGTGCGCCAATCAGGCGATGATCCGCGGCGGGCTCGCCTTCCTTGCCGACGAACCGCCGGTGCTGATCGACTGGCTGCCGTGGAATCACACGTTCGGCAGCAACCACAATTTCGGCATCGTGCTCGACAATGGCGGCTCGCTCTATATCGACGAGGGCAAGCCGCTGCCCGGCGCGATCGAAGCGACCGCGCGCAATCTGCGCGATGTCGCACCGACCATCTATTTCAACGTGCCCAAGGGCTTCGAGATGCTGTTGCCCTATCTGACGGCGGAGCCGCCGCTGCGCGAAAAATTTTTCAGCCGGCTGAAAGTCCTGTTCTATGCCGGCGCGGCGTTGCCGCAGCATGTGCTCGATACTTATCATCGCCTCGCCTTCGCAACCGTGGGCGAGCGCATCCTGTTCATGTCGAGCCTCGGCTCGACCGAAACCGCGCCGGCGGCGCTCGCCTGCAGCTGGGAATCCGAGCGCGCCGCCAATATCGGTCTGCCGCTGCCTGGCGTCGATCTCAAGCTCGTGCCGCGCGAGGGCAAGCTGGAAGCCCGGCTCAAGGGCGCCAATATCACGCCCGGCTATTGGCGGGCGCCGGCGCTCAATGCCGACGCCTTCGATGACGAGGGCTATTACAAGATCGGCGATGCGCTGAAATTCGCCGACCCGGCCGATCCGGCCAAGGGGCTGTTGTTCGACGGCAGGCTTTCCGAGGATTTCAAGCTCGCCACCGGCACCTGGGTCAGCGTCGGGCCGTTACGCGCCGCTTTCATCGCGCATTTTGCCCCGCTGGTTCGTGATGTGGTCTTCGCCGGCGCCGATCGCGACGATGTCAGTGCGTTGGTGTTTCCCGATCTCGACGCCTGCAAGAAACTCGCGTCCGGTCTCGCGCCCGATGCAACGGCGCAATCGTTGCCGGCGGATGCGCGCGTCGTGGCCGAATTCGCCCGCCTGCTCGACAGCTTTGTCGCGGCAAGCACCGGCACCTCGAACCGAGTCACGCGCATGATTCTCCTTGCCGAGCCGCCGTCGCTCGATATCGGCGAGATGACCGACAAGGGCTCGATCAATCAGCGCGCGGTGCTTGCCCATCGTCAAGCTTTAGTCGATGACCTCTACGCCGCGGCGTCGCCGCGGCACGTTATTGTCGCCGATCGGCAAACCGCACAGGTGCATTGAAGATGGATATCAAAGGACAGGCGGCGATCGTCACCGGCGGCGCTTCGGGGCTTGGCGCCGCGACGGCACGCCTGCTGGCGGAGGCCGGCGCGAAGGTCGCTGTGTTCGATGTGAACACGAAAGCCGCGGGCGAAGTCGCCATCGACATCAACGGCATCGCCATCGATTGCGACGTGACGAGTGCCGAGGCGACGGAACAAGCCATCGCCAAGGCCGCCGCCGATCACGGCCCGGCGCGCATCGTCGTCAATTGCGCCGGCGTCGGTCCGGCCAAGCGCATCGTCGGCCGCGACGGACCGATGCCGCTCGAGGAGTTTTCCAAGGTCGTCTCGATCAATCTGATCGGCACGTTCAATGTGATGCGGCTTGCTGCGGCGAAAATGCAAAATCTCGCGCCAATGCAGGACGGCGAGCGCGGCATCATCGTCTGCACGGCATCTGTCGCCGCCTATGACGGCCAGATCGGCCAAGCCGCCTATGCCGCCTCGAAGGGCGGCGTGGTGAGCCTGGTGCTGCCGGCGGCGCGCGAATTCGCCCAGTTCGGCATCCGTGTCACCGGGATAGCACCGGGAATTTTCACCACGCCGATGCTGCATGCACTGCCCGAAGCGGCCCAACAAAGCCTGGCCGCCGCGGTGCCGTTTCCAAAGCTCCTTGGGCAGCCGCCCCAATATGCCGCTTTGGTGCGACACATGATCGAGAACCGCTATCTTAACGGCGAAGTCGTCCGTCTCGACGGCGCGCTGCGCATGGCTCCCAAATAACGACGCAACGGCATCTTTTTCCTCTTAAGGGAATTTCGCAGGACCAAACAATAATGTTCAGCAACACCC
>DATHPQ010000099.1:0-4793 GCA_035483735.1 Xanthobacteraceae bacterium
GACCTGGGTCTTCGACCTCGACAACACGCTCTATCCGCATCATTTGAATCTGTGGCAGCAGGTCGATGTGCGCATCCGCGACTACATCGTCGGCCTGCTCAAGGTCACGCATGACGAAGCGTTCCGGATGCAGAAGGATTATTACAAGCGCTACGGCACGACGCTGCGCGGCTTGATGAAAGAGCACGGGCTTGAGCCGGACGAGTTCCTCGACATCGTGCATCAGATCGATTACTCGCCGCTGACGCCAAATCCGGCGCTGGGCGCGGCGATTGAGGAATTGCCGGGACGTAAACTCATTCTGACCAACGGCACGCGCAATCACGCCGACGAGGTGCTGCGCCGGCTTGGTATCGATAAGCACTTCGAAGACATATTCGACATCAAGTCGGCCGAGCTTGAGCCGAAGCCGAACGCCGCGGTCTATGAGCGTTTCCTCGCCCGTCACCGGGTCGATCCGCGGCAAGCCGTGCTGTTCGAGGATCTGGCGCGCAATCTTGAAGTGCCGCATGCGCTCGGCATGACGACCGTGCTGGTCGTGCCGCAAGGCGCGCGCGTCGTGCTGCGCGAAGACTGGGAACTGACCGGCCGCGACGCGCCGCATGTCGACCACGTCACCGACGATCTCGCCGGATTCTTGCGCGAGATCGCGGCAGCCATGAGTCCAACCTGACAATTGCTCCAACCTGACAATTGCGCCAACTTGACATCGCCGTCCCCTGCCCCGACAAACCGCGTCAGAGCATGATCTTAAAAAAGCATGTCCTTGGACTTGATCCGAGGATGGAAGCCGGTTTTCGGAATGGATCATGCGTAAACGAAGAATCTAGGGCAACTTTCCGGGCTATTTCCATGTCGTCTTCACTGTCGTCTGCCGGGACCACGGACAAACTCGCCGAAACCATCGACGCGGCCTTTGAGCGGCGCGATCAGATCAATCCGACGACCAAAGGCGAAATCCGCGACGCCGTGGAACAGGCGCTCGATCTGCTCGACCGCGGCACGGTCCGCGTCGCCGAAAGAGCAGCCGACGGCGTGTGGAAGGTGAACCAATGGCTCAAAAAGGCCGTGCTGCTGTCGTTTCGCTTGAATGACATGACCGTGATCGGCGGCGGCCCCGGCCACGCCGCGTGGTGGGACAAGGTGCCGTCGAAATTCGACGGCTGGGGCGACAATAGCTTCCGCAGCGCGGGCTTTCGCGCGGTGCCCGGCTGCGTGGTGCGCCGCTCCGCCTATATCGCGCCTGGCGTGGTGCTGATGCCGTCTTTCGTCAATCTCGGCGCCTATGTCGATTCCGGAACCATGGTCGATACCTGGGCGACCGTCGGCTCCTGCGCGCAGATCGGCAAGAACTGTCACATTTCCGGCGGCGCCGGCATCGGCGGCGTGCTCGAACCGCTGCAGGCAGGACCTGTGATCATCGAGGACAATTGCTTCGTCGGCGCGCGCTCGGAAGTCGCCGAAGGCGTGATCCTGCGCGAAGGCGCCGTGCTGTCGATGGGCGTGTTTCTCGGCGCTTCGACCAAGATCGTCGACCGCGCCACCGGCGAAGTGCTGCAAGGCGAAGTGCCGCCCTATTCCGTCGTGGTGCCGGGCACGTTGCCCGGCAAGGCGAATAAGAACGGCGCGGCGGCGCCCGGCCTTTACTGCGCCGTCATCGTCAAGCGTGTAGATGAAAAGACCCGCGCCAAGACCAGCATCAACGAATTGCTGCGGGATTAGGCGAGACCATGAAGCGGGCTTTGGATTAGGCATTCATGGACTGGAATTTTCTCTACAACAGTTTTGAAGGCCGCATCGGCCGCAAGACATTCTGGATCGCGGTCGCGGTCCTCAGCGTCGTCGAGGTTGCCGCTCACTTCATCGCCGAACAGATTCAAGGCGACCGGCTCAGCGCCATCGTCGACGTCGCCTTCGTCTATCCGGAGTTCGCGCTCGCGGTGAAACGCGCGCATGACCGCAACATGCCGGTTGTTTTTCTGATCGTGTTCTTCGCTGCCAGCGCCTTTCTCGATCTCCTCACGGTCCTGGAAATGACCGGCACCGACGATGAGCCGAGCTCCATCTCGGTGCTGATCGCCGTGCCGTTCACGATCCTGGCGCTGTTCCTCTTGGTCGAACTCGGCTTCCGCAGGGGCATACCGGGCCCGAACCAATACGGGCCGGACCCGCTCGGTACGGTTTGAGGATACTATCGAGACTAGCCATGACCGCCGATCCCGTTGCCATTGCCCGCGATCTGATCCGCTGCCGCTCCGTCACGCCGGACGACGGCGGCGCGCTCGGGTTCTTGCAGGGGCTTTTGGAGCAGGCCGGGTTTGCAGTGCATCGCAGGGTTTTCAGCGAATCCGGCACCGCGCCGATCGACAACCTCTATGCGCGGTTCGGCGTGGCCAAACCGAATCTCTTGTTTGCCGGTCATACCGATGTGGTGCCGCCGGGCAATGAGACGTCCTGGTCGCATCCGCCGTTTGCCGGCGAGGTTGCGCAGGACATGCTTTACGGCCGCGGCGCCGTCGACATGAAAGGCGGCATCGCCTGTTTTGTCGCCGCGGCGCTCGATTATCTCGCCGCGCATGACGGCAAGATCAAAGGCTCGATCTCGTTCCTGATCACCGGCGACGAGGAGAGCATCGCCGTCAACGGCACCATCAAGCTGCTGAAATGGGCGGCCGAGCGCGGCGAAAAATTCGATCACTGCATTCTCGGCGAGCCGAGCAATGTCGAGACGCTCGGCGACACGATCAAGGCCGGGCGACGCGGCTCGCTCAACGGCACGCTCGTCGTCAGCGGCCGGCAAGGTCATGTCGCTTATCCCGAGCGCGCCGACAATCCGGTCCGTGGGCTGGTCGCGCTGATCGCCGCTTTGCAAGCACCGCTCGACGACGGCAGCGCGCAGTTCTCGCCATCCAATCTTGAATTCACCTCGGTCGATGTCGGCAACCCGACCGTGAATCTGATCCCCGGTGAAGCGCGCGCGCGTTTCAACATCCGCTACAACGATTGCCATACGCTGAGCACGCTGAAGGCACTGATCGAGCAGCGCGCCAAAACAGCCGCAGGCGGGCGTATTCAACACGCGTTCGAATGGCAACCGTCGAATGCCGACGTGTTCGTGACCAAGCCCGGCGCCTTCACCGATCTCGCCGTCGCCGCCATCGGCGAGGTGACCGGGCACAAGCCAAAACTTTCGACCAGCGGCGGCACGTCTGATGCGCGCTTCATCAAGGATTACTGCCCGGTGCTCGAATTCGGCCTGGTTGGGCAGACCATGCATGCCGTCGACGAGCGTACGCCGGTCGCCGATCTCACAAAGCTGACGGCGGTCTATCGGCGCATCATCGACAAGTATTTCGCCTAAGCCTTTCGGCGTGCGGCAATGATCCGTTCCGCCGCCGCAAAGCCGGTGAAATAACCGCCATGCGCTGTCGAGAAATCATGCGCCGAGCAGGCCTCGCCGGCGAAGAACAGCCGATTGTCGACCGGCGCGGCTAAAATCTGGCGGCTATCAGCGTAGCCCGGCAGCGCGAACGAGTAAGAGCCGAGCGCATAGGGATCGTGCGCCCAGCGATGCACCTTGATCGGCTTGATGCGGCGCGCAAAATCGCCCCCGAACAATCCGACAAGTTCTGAAACGGCGAAATCGAAAAAGGCGCCGTCGCCGCCGGCCTCGAGGTCGGCGGCGAGACCGCCGGCGAAATAGCCCTCGATCAGCGGCCGCCCGAATGGCCGCAAATGATAGCCGCCGGTGCCTTTGCGATCGGTGCGGCCGAACAGCCGCGTTTCCGGCTCGAACTCTTCCGCACCATCGAGCGACATGAAGAGCTTGTCGGCCAAGCCAAGCGGCAGGCCGCGTGCGGCGGCGATTTTGTCCGGAAGCTGAGGCGTAAACGCGATGCGCCCGGCGGCGAGCACCGCGCTTGGCACCGTCACGATCGCCCGGTCCGCTGCAATCGCGCCTTGGCTGGTTTCAATGCGCAAACGTTTTCCGCCGTGATCGATCGCCGTGACCGGACAATCGAGCCGTTGCGGCACGTCGGCGCCGTAATCGCCGATCAGCGCGCCGTAGCCCTTGAACACCCGGTAATTGACGCCGGAATCTTCGTAGCGCTCGAAATCCTTCACCGACAGCCGGTCAAGATCGCCGCCGCTGATATAGGTGCCGACGGAATTGATCAGCCCGTTCCAGCGGCCGCCGGGCTCCAACAAGCTTGCGGCGGCGACATCTTTGTCGCCCTGCGCGGCGTGTTCGAGCCGCGCGAAGAACTCGCCCATGGCGTTTTGAAAATCATTCTGCTCGGCGCGCGGAAAACCGATTTCGAGCGTGCCGCGCTGCCAGGGCGGCATCGTCTTGTCGACCGCTGCCCCCTCTTCTTCAGCGACGCGCACCCACGGATTGCGATCGGCGGAATGCAGCCAGCCGCAGCCGAGATCGAGCGTATAGCCGGATGAATCGATTACGGTGTAAGCGCGGCCGCCGAGCCGCGGACGCGCCTCGACGAGCAGGCAGCGGACCGACGCCCGGTGCAGGTGTTTGGCCGCGGCAACACCGGCCGCACCGCCGCCGATGACAACGACTTCGACATCACTCTCCGGCATTGCACGTCCATCCGCGGTGCGCTGTTCAAGACCAAGAAACTCAAGACCAGGAACTAGTAATCCACCCGCACGAGGTAAAGCCCGTGCGGCGGCGCGACTTGGCCGCAGCGGGTGCGATCGCGCGCGGCGAGCGCTTCGGCCAGGTCGGCAATGCTCCACTTGCCTTCGCCGACATGGACGAGCGAGCCGACCAT
>DATHPQ010000100.1:0-10704 GCA_035483735.1 Xanthobacteraceae bacterium
TCGCCAGCCGCTCAAGGAACTCATGCATGGCGGCCATCACGTAAGGGTGCGAGTTGAAGGTACCGCGGGCAAAGCAGACGTCGACCGGCCGGTCGTCGCGGAAGCGCTTCATGAGCTCGGCGCGGCCGCACAGGACGCCGATCGGCAGGCCGCCGCCGAGCGTCTTGCCGTAGGTCACCAGATCGGCCGCGACCCCGAAATATTCCTGCGCCCCGCCGGCGGCGATGCGGAAGCCGACGAAAACCTCATCGAAGATCAGCACGATATTGCGCTCGCTGCAGACGGCGCGCAGCCGCTTGAGCCAATCCGTATAGGCGGCGCGGTCGAAATGCGCGGTGCGGGCGCTGTCCACCAGGCCGGAATCCGCCGGTGCTCCGGCATTCGGATGCAATCCCTGCAGCGGATTGACCAGCACGCAGGCGATGTCGCGGCGGTGGCGCAAGACCCGCAGCGTGGCGTCCGACATTTCCTGCAGCGTATAGGTTTCGTGCGCCGGCGCCGGATTGCCGACGCCCGGCGCCACGTCGCCCCACCAGCCGTGATAGGCGCCGCAGAAGCGCACCAGATGCGAGCGCTTGGTATGATAGCGCGCCAGCCGTACCGCCTGCATGACGGCTTCGGTGCCCGACATGTGGAACGACACCTCGTCGAGCCCGGAAATCTGCTTGAGCAACTCGGCGTTCTCGACGATCAGCGGATGATAAGGGCCGAGTACCGGGCCGAGCTCGTGCACCCGCGCGGCACCGCGCTCCATCGTACCCTTGTAGAAGTCGTAGCCCAGCACATTGACGCCGTAGGAACCGGTGAGATCGTAGTCGCGGTTGCCGTCGAGGTCGGTCACGGTGACGCCGCTCGAAGACTGCACGAAGTTCGCCGACGGCAGATAGGCGCGCGCCACGCGGCGATATTGGAACGGCACGCGGTAGGCGTCGGTGAATTGCAGATCGGAAATCGCGTCGCTCGTCTGCGCGGTGTGCTTGATCGTTTCGGCAAAGCGGGTCTTGTACTGCGCCGACAGCCGGGTGAGGCCATCGCGCCGGCGCGCGGCGATCTCTTCCGGCGCGCCGTCCGAACAGAAGAATCGCTCCTCGCTGTAGTCGTAGAACGGCACAAAGCCGGCGAGCCAGCGCGACATCCGGGCATGGCCGGCGAGCGAGCGGTGTTTGGCCTGCGACAATTGCAGCCGCTTCTTCAGGGTCGCGACCGAAGTCGCGACGGCTGCGGCGCCGAGGCCATAAAAGGCGAGAGTCATGTTGCCGTCCATCGAATCGCGGTTTAGCCGGGAGATTTAACAATCACATGACGGTAAGGACTCAAATCCTGCGCATCTTCGACCAGGAAGATATCAACTTTCTGTTGACCAATCGCATTCCAAGGCGGTTGGCGACGCAGTTTATCGGCTGGTTCAGCCAGATCGAGCAGCCGTTCGTGCGCGACGCCTCGATTGCGCTATGGAAGCTGTTCTCCGACCTCGACTTGAGCGAGGCCAAAAGGTCCGAATTCAAGAGCCTGCACGATTGCTTCACCCGCGAGCTCAAGGACGGCGCGCGCCCGGTCGACAGTGCAACCGGCACTGTCACAAGCCCCTGCGACGCGATCGTCGGCGCCCACGGCGCAATCGCCGGCACCGAGCTTTTTCAGGCCAAGGGCTTTCCCTATACGCTGCAGGATCTGTTGCCCGATCCGGCGCTGGTCGAGGCGCATCGCAACGGCCGCTATGTCACGCTGCGGCTGAAGTCGAGCATGTATCACCGCTTCCATGCGCCCTATGACGGCCGCATCGACAAGGTGATCTACGTTTCCGGCGACACCTGGAACGTCAGTCCGATCGCGTTACAGCGGATCGAGCGGCTGTTCTGCAAGAACGAGCGTGCGATCATCAAGACCACGCTGGCGCCGGGCGGCCAGACCGTCACCTTGGTCGCGGTGGCCGCAATCCTGGTGGCGAGCATCCATCTGCACTGCATCGACGGACTGTTGAACCACGACTATCGCGGCCGTACGGTCATCGCTTGCGATAGCGCGTTCAAGAAAGGCGACGAGCTCGGCTGGTTCCAGCACGGCTCGACGATCATCGTCTTTGCGCCGGACGGTTTCGAGTTCTGCGATAATGTCCGCGAGGGCGCAGCCATCAAAATGGGGCATCCGCTGCTGCGGTTGCCCTGAATGAATCTTCGGATCAGCTGGCTTTCTTCGTCAGTGCTTCGTCGAGCTCATTGGCGCGCTTGTAGGCCGGGCGGCTGCTGACCCGCTGCCAATATTTCTCGAAGGCCGGCCGCTTTTCCAGCGTGCCGAACATCATGCCGAAGCCGATATGCGAGCCGACATAAAGATCGGCGGCCGTGAATTTGTCGCCGGCGAGATAGTCGCTCTTCGACACCGCGGCCTCGAGCGCGTTCAAAGCCTGCGCCAAGCTGCCATAGCCGATCATGCGTTCACGCTCCGGCGGCACGACAAAGCCGAGCGCCTTGTTGCTCAGCGCTGCTTCGAGGGGGCCGGCGCTGAAGAACATCCAGCGATAATAGGGTGCGCGCTCTTTCGATGTCGGCGCCGGCGCCAGGCCGGCCTGCGGAAAGGCGTCGGCGAGATAAGCGCAGATCGCGGCGGTTTCGGTGACGACGGCATCGCCGTGGCGCAGTGCCGGCACTTTGCCCATCGGATTGATGGCAAGGTAAGCCGGCCCCTTCATGGTCGAGGCGTAATCGAGCACTTCGACCTTATAGGGCTGGCCGACTTCCTCGAGTATCCAGCGGGCGATGCGCCCGCGCGATTGCGGATTGGTATAGAGAACGAGTTCGTCGGCCATGAGCGATCTCCCCGAATTGCCGAAACTGACCCTTTATGAATATGGGCAGGCGGGCAAGAGACGACAATAGTCATCGACAATAGCGCTCAATCCGGCGCGCGCAGCCGGTAGCCGATGCCGGTTTCGGTCAGCACATATTGCGGCCGTTCAGGATCGGCCTCGATCTTCTGGCGCAATTGCCGAACATAGACCCGCAGATATTGGGCGTCGGTGAGATCGTCCCACAATTCGCCGAGCAGGAATTTGTGCGTCAGCACCTTGCCGGCATGCTGCACCAGGACGCGCAGCAGGTCGTATTCCTTCGGCGACAATTTCACTTCCTTGTCGCCGACTTTGACGATGCGGCGCACCAGATCGACCGACAAATCGCCGATGCGAAATACCGGCCGCTCGCCATGGGTCTGCAGCTGGTGGCGCAGCGCTGCGCGCATGCGGGCGAGCAACTCGTCCATGCCGAACGGTTTCGTCACATAATCGTCGGCGCCGAAATCAAGCGCCTGCACTTTGCTGGCCTCGTCGCCGCGGCTCGACAGCACCACGATCGGAACGCTCTCGTTGCGCGCGCGGATGGTGCGCAAGAGATCGTGGCCCTCGATGTCGGGCAGGCCGAGATCGAGGATGACCAGATCGGGAGCTTCGCTTAACAGCTCGAGCGCAGTCTTGCCGTTGGGCGCTTCGAGAATGTGATAGCCGTGCGCGGCAAGCCCCAGGCGCAACAGCTTGCGGATCGGGGGCTCGTCATCGACGACCAGCACGCGAAGCGGTGCGGCGCTCATGCGGCCGCGTCCAATTTTTGCGACTCGCTCACCGCCGGCAGCGTGATCGTGAATGCGGCGCCGCGGCGGTCGGTGCGGTTGCCGGCGACGATGGTGCCGTTCATGGCCTCGACGAAGCCGCGTGAAATGGCGAGCCCTAGCCCGGTGCCCGGCCGTACTTGATCGGTCTTCTGCACGCGATAGAACTTATCGAAAATGTGTTCGAGGTCGGACTGTGGGATGCCTTCACCTTCGTCGAGGATTTGCAGGCAGACTGTGGTGCGGTCGCGCCAGGCGCGGATGAAGATGGTGGTGCCGGGCGCGGCATATTTCGCGGCATTGTCGAGAAGATTGAACAGCACCTGCTCGAACAGTACCGCGTCAAGCGACACCATCGGCATATCGGTTGCGAGGTCGAGCTGCACCGAATGATGCCGCAAAATCTTGACCGTGCGCTGCAAGGTCGAGCCGATGATTTCCGACAGATCGTGCGGCGCGAGCTTCGGCATAACCGCGCCGGATTCAAGCTTCGTCATATCGAGGAGATTGGCGATGAAGCGGTTGAGCCGTTCGGATTCGTCGATGATGGTCGCGAGCAGCTCGGCCTTTTCGCTGTCGCTCAGTCTGTCGGAGAGGTCACGCATCGTGCCGGCCGAGCCGAGCACGGAGGCGAGCGGCGTCTTCAGATCATGCGAAATCGATGTGAGCAGCGCCGAGCGCAATCGCTCGGTCTCCGCCGTGCGCTCGACGCGCTCCATGTTCTCGACGAGCTGCACGCGCTCGATGGCAAGCGCGCCCTGATCCATCAGCGCGTCGAGGAGGCGCCGTTGTTCCGGGGTGAGCAGCGGGCCGGTCTTGTCGCTGTCGATGCCGATCACGCCGATGGCGCCACGCCCGGTATGCATCGGCAGGAACAAGCGCTTGGCGCCGGGCAAAGTGTCGGAGCCGCGGCCAGCCGGGCGATCGTTCTCGAACGACCATTTCGCCGCCGCGACATCGGCGTCATCCAACGTGTCCTCGGGCGGATAGCCCGTCTTCACCGTGATCGAGCCGTTCTCCGGCAACAACAGGACGACGCGAACCTGCAGCATCAGCGCGGTCTGGTAGGCCGTCGCCCACAGCACATCGTCGAGCGTCACGGCGCCGGCAAGTTTGCGGCTGAACGAGTAAAGCGATTCCACCGTGCGCACGCGTGCTTGCGCGGTCACCGCCTGCATGCGGCCGCGCGCCGCAACATTGGAGACGATGACGGCGACCAGCGTGAACAGCGCAAAGGCCGCGATATTGTGCGGATCGGTGATGGTGAAAGTGTAGATCGGCGGCAGGAAAAAGAAATTGTAGGCCAAAGCCGAGGCCAAGCTTGCCAACAGCGACGGCATCAGCCCGAAGCGCACGGCGACGCCGACGATCGCGGTCAGGAAGACGAGATCGACGTTCTCGACCCCGACCCAGTAATCGACCAGTTCGGCGCCCCCGAGCGCACAGGCCACCGCCAAAATCGCGAACAAATAGGGCTGCGGATCGAACACATCGTCCCGGTCCGACGTCCGCACCGTCTTCTTCGGGATCGGCTTTCCCGAAACCTGGTCGCCGGCAATGACGTGAACGCTGATATTGCCGGAACGGCGCACCAGATCGCGCACCACCGAGCCATGCATCATCTCGAACCAGCGCGAGCGCGTCGATTTGCCGACGATGATCTGCGTCACGTTATGGGCATGCGCATAGGCGATGACGTCGTCGGCGATATTGCGGTCGCTGCCCGGGATCGTGACGGCTTCGCCGCCGAGCGCCTCGGCGAGCCGCAGCGTATCGGCAATGCGGTCGCGCTCTTCTTCGGTGAGCTGCAGGCTGCGCCGGCCTTCGACATAGAGCGCCACCCACGGGCCATGAAGCCGGTCGCCGAGGCGTTTGGCATAGCGCACCAGCCCCGCGCAGCGCGGATCTTCGCTGATGCAGACGACGAAGCGCTCGCCAGCCGGCCACGGCCCTTGGATGGCATGCGCCTGCATTTCCGAAAGCAGTTGTTCGTCGACCCGCTCCGCGGTTCGGCGCAAAGCGAGCTCGCGCAGCGCCGTCAGATTGGCGGGCGAAAAGAAATGCTCGAGCGCGCGCTCAGCCTGTTTCGGCACATAGACCTTGCCTTCCTTGAGGCGCTGGATCAGGTCGTCGGGCGTGAGATCCACGATCTCGACGGCGTCGGCGCTGTCGAACACGGCGTCGGGCACGGTTTCCCGCACGCGCACATGGGTGATTTGTGCGACGACGTCGTTGAGGCTTTCGATGTGCTGGATATTGACGGTGGTGTAGACGTCGATGCCGTAGCTCCGCAGCTCTTCGACATCGAGGTAGCGCTTGGGATGGCGGCTGCCATCGGCATTGGTATGGGCGAGCTCGTCCACCAGCACGACCTGCGGTCGGCGCGCGATCACCGCGTCGAGATCCATCTCTTGCAGGAACTGGCCCTTATATTCGATGCGCTTGCGCGGAATGACTTCGAGGCCTTCGAGCAGCGCCTCGGTCTCGCGGCGGCCATGCGTCTCGACAACGCCGACGACGACGTCGTAGCCGTCTTTCTTCAGCGCATGGGCCTGCTGCAGCATTTCGTAGGTCTTGCCGACACCGGGAGCGGCGCCGACGAAGATGCGCAGCTTGCCGATGCGCCGGTCCTCGCGGCGTGCGGCCTCAAGGAGTGCGTCCGGCGAAGGTCTATGTTCGGTTTCGCGCCGCTGATCGGCCATCACGAACCAGTCGTCTCGAAAATGTCAGGCGTCAGGAGCGTCCTTTTAGCATGATCTGCCCAAATATTGAGGACCGCTCCAGGCACCCGGAGCGGTCCAGTTTAGGGCATGTTTGGGGAACATGCCTTAACCGGCGGCCAATTTGTCGAGCGCCAGGTTAAGCTCCAATACATTGACGCGCGGCTCGCCGAGAAGCCCGAGCCACCGGCCCGCGGTGTGATCGGCCACCAATTGGCGCACGCGGTCTTCCGGCAGATTGCGGGCCTTGGCGACGCGCGGCACTTGGAACAGGGCGCCCTCCGGCGATATGTCCGGATCGAGTCCGCTCGCCGATGTGGTGACCAGATCGATCGGCACCGACGCCGAAGGGTTCTCCTTCTTTAAGGTATCGAGGTCGCCTTGCACGCGGTCGATCAGCGCCTTGTTGGACGGCCCAAGATTAGACCCACCCGAATTCGCCGCGTTGTACGGGGCGGCAACGGTCTTGGTCGAATCGTTCGGGTCTGGCGCAGTCGTCGCCGAGGGCCGGCCATGGAAGTATTTATCACTGGTAAAAGTCTGGCCGATCAGTTCGGAGCCGATGACATGACCGTCGCGCTCGATCAGGCTGCCCTGTGCCTGATGCGGAAAGATGACTTCGGCAATTCCGGTCATCGCTAAGGGATAAGCGGCACCGGTGATGAGTGTGAGGGCGATAAGAACGACAATCGCCGGACGGATTTCGCGCAACATGGAAATTCTCCTTAAGGCTTCAGTTTCTCAGCCCAAGCTCTCAAACCAGGTGCAGGCCGGCGACGACGATATCGATCGCCTTGATGCCAATGAACGGAATGATCACGCCGCCGACGCCGTAGATCCAAAGATTACGCAGCAACAGCGGGCCGGCACCGATCGGGCGATAACGCACGCCCTTCAGTGACAGCGGGATCAGGGCGATGATGATCAGCGCATTGAAGATGATCGCCGACAGAATGGCGCTCTCCGGCGTCGCCAGCTTCATGATGTTAAGTGTCTGCAGCTGCGGATAGAACGCGACGAACATCGCCGGGATGATGGCGAAATATTTCGCCACGTCGTTGGCGATGGAGAAGGTGGTCAGCGCACCACGCGTCATTAGTAGCTGTTTGCCGATCTCGACGATTTCGATGAGCTTGGTCGGATTCGAGTCGAGGTCCACCATATTCCCCGCTTCGCGAGCTGCCTGCGTGCCGGTATTCATGGCGACGCCGACGTCAGCTTGCGCGAGCGCTGGCGCGTCATTGGTGCCGTCGCCGCACATGGCGACGAGCTTGCCCTTGCCTTGCTCCTCGCGGATAAGCCGCAGCTTCTCCTCGGGTGTCGCCTGCGCCAGGAAATCGTCAACGCCGGCCTCGGCCGCGATGGCGGCCGCGGTGACCGGGTTGTCGCCCGTGATCATGACGGTGCGGATGCCCATGCGGCGCAATTCGGCAAAGCGCTCGCGGATGCCGCCTTTGACGATGTCCTTCAAATGAATGACGCCGAGGAGTTTGCCGTCCTTGGCGACAGCAAGCGGCGTGCCGCCGGACTTGGCGATGCTGTCGGCAATCGTATTGATTTCGCGCGCGGCTTCGGCGCTCACATTCAGACGCAGCGCTTGAACGGCGCCCCCGGTGACGACGGGGGCCGGACCGTTGAGGAAGTTCAGGATGGCGTCGACGGCGCCCTTGCGGACCCAGGACGAGCCGATCTCGACGCCGCTCATGCGGGTCTGGGCGCTGAACGGGATGAAGTTGGCCTTAAGCTCATGGAGCTCGCGGCCGCGGATGCCGTATTTCTCCTTTGCCAGCACGACGATCGATCGGCCTTCCGGCGTTTCGTCGGCGAGCGACGCGAGCTGCGCCGCGTCGGCGAGCTCCTGTTCGGTGACCCCTTGCACCGGCTTGAATTCAGTCGCCTGGCGATTGCCGAGCGTGATCGTGCCGGTCTTGTCGAGGAGAAGAGTGTCGACGTCGCCGGCGGCTTCCACCGCGCGGCCCGACATCGCCAGCACGTTGAAGCGCACCAAGCGGTCCATGCCGGCAATGCCGATGGCGGAAAGCAGCGCGCCGATCGTGGTCGGGATCAGCGTCACAAACAAAGCAACCAAGATCACCACGGAAATGGTGCTGCCGGCATAGGAGACAAAGCTTGGGATCGTCGCGGTCGCGAACACAAAGATGATGGTCAAGCCGATCAAGAGAATATTCAGCGCGATCTCGTTCGGCGTCTTCTGCCGTTCGGCGCCTTCTACCAGCCGGATCATGCGGTCGAGAAAGGTCGAGCCAGGGGCGGCGGTGATGCGCACGCGGATCCAGTCGGACAGAACTTGCGTGCCGCCGGTCACCGCCGAACGGTCGCCGCCGGATTCGCGAATGACCGGTGCCGATTCACCCGTGATCGCCGCTTCGTTGACCGAGGCCATGCCTACGATCACTTCGCCGTCCGACGGAATGGTGTCACCGGCTTCGACCAGCACGACGTTACCAACTTTGAGCTCGGTCGAGGGTATCAGACGATAGTTTTGCTGGTCGCCCGAGCCGGTGATCAGCTTGGCTTGAGTTTCGGTGCGCTGACGCCGCAGCGTGTCGGCTTGCGCCTTGCCGCGGCCCTCGGCGACGGCCTCGGCAAAGTTGGCGAACAGGACCGTGAACCACAGCCACAGGATGATCTGAAACTCAAAGGCGATATGACCGGCGCCGGTAAAGAGATCGCGAATCAGGATTACGGTTGTCAGCATGGTGACGATCTCAAGCACGAACATCACCGGATTCTTGATCAGCGTCCGCGGATCGAGCTTGACGAAAGCGGAGCCGATGGCCGGCATGACGATCTTCGGATCGAGCAGAGCCGATACCGCCGCGTTCTTTCGCACAGTCGAGGTGTCCATCGAAATTCTCCGAACCTAATTTGAAGAGAAAAGGGTGCCGGCATTCATCGCGAGCTGCTCGACGATCGGGCCGAGGGCGAGGGCCGGGAAGAAGGTGAGACCGCCGATAATCACGATCACGCCAATGACCAGTCCGACGAACAGCCCGCCTGTGGTCGGGAACGTGCCCGCCGAGGCCGGTATCGACTTCTTGGCGGCAAGCGAGCCGGCGATCGCCATCTTCGGAATGATCATCCAGAAGCGGCCGACCAGCATCGCGATAGCGCCGGTGATGTTGTAGAACAGGGTGTTGGCGCTCAGCCCTGCGAACGCCGAGCCGTTATTTTCGGTCTGCGACGTATAGGCATAGAGCACTTCGGTGAAGCCGTGCGGGCCGGGATTGTTCATCGCGGATACTGCCGACGGCACTTCCATGGCGACCGCGGTCCAGCCAAGATACATCAGCGGCAGGACCAAGATGGCGAGCATCGCCATCTTCACTTCCTTGGCCTCGATCTTCTTGCCGACATATTCCGGCGTGCGTCCGACCATCAGGCCAGCGACGAAGATCGAGACGATGATGAAGAGCAGCATGCCGTACATGCCGGCGCCGACACCGCCAATGATGACTTCGCCGAGCTCGATATTGATAAGCGGGATCATGCCGCCGAGCGCGGTGAAGCTGTCATGCATGGCATTGACCGCGCCGCAGGAGGCGGCGGTTGTGATGACGGCAAAAAACGCGGAGGCGACGATGCCGAAGCGGACTTCCTTGCCTTCCATGTTTCCGCCGGTGAGGCCGAGCGCATTGAGGGCGTCGTTGCCATGGGCCTCGGCCCAGTAGCAAAAGACGACGCCGACAAGGAACAAGATTCCCATGACGGCGAAGACGGCCCAGCCTTGACGCTGATTGCCGACCATGCGGCCGAATACGTTAGTCAGTGCGGCGCCGATCGCGAAGATCGAGATGATCTGTACATAGTTCGACAGCGCTGTCGGATTCTCGAACGGATGCGCGGCATTGGCGTTGAAGAAGCCGCCGCCATTGGTGCCGAGCATCTTGATCGCGATCTGCGAAGCGACGGGTCCCACGGCGATGGTCTGCTTGGCGCCCTCCAGCGTCGTCGCCTCGACATAGCCGCCGAGCGTCTGCGGCATGCCCTGCCAGATCAGGAACAAGGCGTAGGGCACGCAGATCGGCAGCAGGACATAAAGTGTGCAGCGCGTGACATCGACCCAGAAGTTGCCGACCGTGCGCACGGAGTGGCGCGCAAAGCCGCGGATCAGTGCCACAGCGAGCACGATGCCGGTCGCGGCCGACAAATAGTTCTGATCGGTCAGGCCGAGCATCTGCACGAGATAGGACATCGTGCTTTCGCCGCCGTAATTCTGCCAGTTGGTATTGGTGATAAAGCTGACGGCGGTGTTGAACGACAAATCCGGCGCGACCGCCGACTGTTCAGCAGGATTGAACGGCAGGATCGCTTGCGCGCGCATCAGCACGTAGAGAATAAGCAGCCCGCCGGCATGAAACAG
>DATHPQ010000101.1:0-9434 GCA_035483735.1 Xanthobacteraceae bacterium
TCTCAACGGCGATTACGATGGCGGCGATCTCACCTTCCCGGAATTCGGCACCCGCAGCTATCGCGCGCCGCATGGCGGCGCCGTGGTCTTTTCCTGCGGCGCGCTGCACCAGGTGACGCCGATGACGCGCGGCAAGCGCTACGCGTTCCTCGCCTTCCTCTATGGCGAAGCCGATGCACGGCTGCGCGAGCTCAATAATGCCAAGATCGCGCAGAGCGAATTCCGCTATAGCGGCGGCGATTCCGACCGGCTGTTTCCCGGACTTGCGCGTATTGTAGAAGAAAGCGGCCCCGAGCAGACGATCGAGCGCCTCGCAGGTTAAGCGGAACGGCCAAGCCGGTGGCGCACCGCGCCGCGGCATCGCCTTGCCATTCCGACTGCGCCCGCTAAGATGATTGCGGGATGGAGTCCCCCCGTAACCGCCGATGAGGCTGATGACTCCTACTGAGCGCTTGGCGTCGGTAGGAGTCTGCCTTGGTACTCCCGCTGCTTCCAAGCTTGAATTCTTGAACTGTGCGCCTGACGTGGGCGTGCACAGGCTGTCGCGTTGAAGCGACTTGGAAGATGAGCAGGAGACTGGCCGATGACCGGCGTCTGGGCACTTGCCGCATTGTGGATAGGCCTCGCATTGGTGGCGAGCCTGTTGTCGATCTGGTTCCGCATCTCGACCGCATTGTCCGAAATCGTCGTCGGGACAATCGCGCAGCTTATCATCGGCGCCGCGATCGGATCCGCGGTGCTCGGCACCGACGAATCCTGGATCAAATTTCTGTCCGGCATCGGTGCGATCGTCCTGACCTTCCTCGCCGGCGCGGAACTCGATCCGGTGGTTTTCAGACTGAAGTGGAAAGAGGCGGCCGCCGTCGGGTTCGTGAGTTTCTTGTTTCCATTTCTGGGTTGCGCCGCAGCGGCTCACTATTTGTTGGGATGGGAAGTCATGCCGAGCTGGCTCGCCGGCGTCGCCATGTCGACCACTTCGGTGGCCGTCGTCTATGCCGTCATGATCGAATTCGGCTTCAACACCACCGAATACGGCAAGACGATCCTCGCCGCTTGCTTTGTCACCGACCTCGGAACCGTGGTTGCGCTCGGTCTCATCTTCGCGCCCTTTACGCTGAAGACCTTGATTTTCCTCGGTGTCGGCACAGTGGCCTTCGTGATTTTGCCGTGGCTGACGCCGTGGTTCTTTCGCCTCTATGGCGGCCGGCCTTCGGAACTGGAAACGAAGTTTCTGCTGCTCTGCCTGCTGGGAATGGGAGCGCTTGCCGCCTGGGCCGACAGCGAAGCCGTGCTGCCGGCTTATCTCATCGGCATGGTGCTTGCCGGAACGGTCGGCAAGGACCATGCGCTGGTCAGGCGGCTGCGCACATTGACGTTCGGATTGCTGACGCCATTCTATTTCATCCGCGCCGGCTCGTTCGTCTCCATACCCGCACTCATAGCCGCGCCTGCCGCGTTTATCTTCTTTCTCGTCGTCAAGATCGGCAGCAAGATCGTCGGCGTTTATCCGGTCACAAAATTCTTCGGCTCGCCCAACAAGGAGGCTATGTACACGACCCTTCTGATGTCCACCGGGCTTACGTTCGGGACAATTTCGTCTCTGTTCGGTCTGTCGCACGGGATCATCAATCAGAGCCAATACTCGTCGCTGGTCGCAACCGTGATCGCGAGCGCGGTGATTCCGACCGTCCTTGCCAATGCCTATTATCTGCCGCGCCACCTGCTGCCGGAAACGGACGCCAGGACGTCCGCCGAGCAAGAAGAAGTCTCGCCGCTTCGGCAAGCCGCGAGACCGGCCGAATAACTTGGAGGGGCGCAAATGTTCAGCAAAATCCTGCACGCCAATGACGGCTCCGACCACGCCTTCAAAGCTCTGGCATTGGCGCTCGAAATCGCGCGGCAAAACAAGTCCGAGCTGCACATGATTTCGGTCGAAGAGGTCGACTACATGCCCGAATTCATCGAAGAGGTAAGGCAGGAGGCCGGAACGGCCGCTCGCCGCTTCCACGCGGTCCTCCAGCGCGCCCGCGCGATGGCCGAACAACACGACGTGAAGCTTCAGACCCATATTGTAGCTGGGCATCCGGTGCGCGACATCGTGCAATTGGCCGCAAGCCTCAAGGCCGAACTGCTCGTTATTGGGGCGACGGGTCATTCAGCCCTGTACGAGCGCATGATCGGCAGCCGGGCGGATCGCATCGTGCAGATCGCACCATGCCCGGTGCTGGTCGTGAAATGATACGCGCAACCAGCGAGACGGCTCGCCAATGACATGGCGGCGGTGACGCTCGCTTCCGGGAGGCAACGAACCATGGTGTATTGTCCAATCAGCAAAGACGGAAAGCGAATTCGATGGAAAGCTACATTTGGGTTGCAATCGGCGGCGCGCTGGGAACGACCGGACGCTACTGGCTGTCCGGCGTGGTGGCGCGGACGATTGGCGAGACGTTTCCGTGGGGCACGCTCATCATCAATGTCAGTGGCTCGTTCATCATCGGCTTCTTTGCCGCCCTCACCGGTCCGGACGGCCGCGTTTTCGTTGGCTCGACCGCGCGGCAGTTCGTGATGGTCGGCATCTGCGGCGGCTTCACGACGTTCTCCTCGTTCAGCTTGCAGACGCTTAATCTTATGAACGACGGCGAATGGTTTCGTGCCGGCGGCAATATCGGTCTGTCGGTGGCGCTGTGTCTGATCGCGGTGTGGGTCGGCTTCGTGCTGGCCTCTACCATCAATATGATAAAGGGGGCCTGATATGCAGATTCCGCGCGACGCAGTACTGCTTCGCATCTTTTTCGGCGAGGACGACAAGTTCAACCGTTTGCCGCTGCACGAGGCCATCGTGCTCAAGGCCCGTGAAATGCAACTCGGCGGCGCGACGGTGCTGCGGGGCCATATCGGCTTCGGCCATTCGAGCCACATTCACACCACCAAGATCCTGCGGCTATCGCAGGATTTGCCGGTCGTGGTCGAAATCGTCGATGCACAGGACAGGATCGATGCCTTCCTGCCGGTCTTGGACTCGATGATGACGAGCGGGCTCGTGACCATCGAGAAGGTTCAGGTCCTGCAATACGGTGACAAAAAGACCTGAAGTCGGCCGCAGCAGCGCCTTCGCGACATTTTCCGTCCTCTCGCTCGCGGCGCCGGTCGTGCTCGCCATCGGCGCCCTATTTGCCGGAATGACGAATGTCCGTATGCTAGTCTGAACAAGAGAAGAAGTAGGGAGGACGTCAGATGCAGGACACTCAGACCATAGCGCCCCCGGCGCAAGTCGCCGCTGCGGCGCCCACGCCGCAAGGCGCCGCCGAAAGCTTCTGGCCCAAAGGCTGGTGGTCGATTGTCGACTTCAAGATCGGCATCATTCCACTGCCGGTTTTTCTGATCTTGCTCGCCGTGATCGGCGGTTTTGCCGCCACCGGCACCGTTCCTTCCGACATCTTGATGGCGATCGTATTGCTCTCGATGGGCGGTTTCACCTGCGCTGAATTGGGCAAGCGCATTCCGATCATCCGCAATATCGGCGCGGCGGCGATTTTCGCCACCTTCATCCCATCTTTCCTCGCTTTCCATCACCTGTTACCGGCCTCGATCCTGAACTCGGTGACGCAGTTCACCAAGGACTCCAACTTTTTGTACCTGTTCATTGCCTGCATCATCGTCGGCAGCATTCTGGGGATGGACCGCGGCGTTCTCATCAAAGGCTTTCTCAAGATATTCGTGCCGCTGGCCGCGGGCTCCGTCGTCGGCAGCATTATCGGCACGCTGGTCGGCATTCTCCTGGGTCTTGGCGCCTACCACACATTCTTTTTCGTCGTCGTCCCGATCATGGCCGGCGGCGTCGGTGAAGGCGCGATTCCATTGTCCATCGGCTATGCGCAGATCCTGCACCAGCCGCAAGGCGATCTGTTCGCCCAAGTGCTGCCGCCCGTCATGCTCGGCAGCCTGACCGCCATTTTGCTGGCAGGCACCCTCAACTATGTCGGCAAGAAATATCCGCATCTCACGGGCGAAGGCCGCTTGCAGCCCGGCGAGCACGATGAGCTCGAATTCGAGGAAGACGGCGGCGATGCCCATGTCGACGTGACGACCATCGGCGCCGCTGTCGTTACCGCGGTCACGCTTTATCTGATCGGCGCGCTGGCGCAGCGGCTGTTCGGCTTTCCGGCGCCGGTGGCGATGCTGATTATCGCGGTCATGCTGAAATTGGCGCGCGCCGTCTCGCCGTCGCTGCAGCTTGGCTCCTTTCACGTCTACAAATTCTTCTCCACCGCGGTCACCTATCCTCTGCTGTTTGCCATCGGTGTCGCGTTGACGCCCTGGGACAAGCTGGTCGCCGCATTCACGTTGCCCTATCTCATCACCATCGTCTCGACGGTAGTTGGTGTCATCGCCACGGGATTTTTTGTCGGCGGCTGGATGAAGATGTATCCGATCGACACCGCCATCGTCACCGCCTGCCACAGCGGACAAGGCGGCACCGGCGACGTCGCCATTCTGACGGCAGGCAATCGCATGCAGCTGATGCCCTTCGCCCAGATCGCAACGCGGATCGGCGGTGCGGTTACCGTGACGACGGTGCTGATCATTTTGACGCAGATCGGATAGCCGGCGATACGCTCCTCTTCATCCTCCCCCGATGAAAAATGGGAGGAGGATGAAACGCGATGTGCGCCCGAATTTTGCAAACGCCGTTGCCGTAGAAGCTCCCACGCCGCTCCCGGGTTTCGCTCCGCTCGACCCAGGCTAAGAAGCGAAAGAACAAGGGAAGCGGAACGCCGACAGACGCGTATCCAACCGTCCGCATCTTACGGATGCGGCAGCGTGCTCGGCGGAGCACGCTCGCCTGTCGGCGTTCCACCGCGGCTCTTTCTGTGGGCGTCGAAACGCCCCTGTCCAGCTTCAGGCCAGGCTTCCTGGGACGAGGCCGCCACGACTACTTTGCTAGGTGGGCGTTACCCACCCCTGCCTGTCCCAGTCCAGTGATGCACCTCACGGACCGCTCATAGTGACGGTCGGCTGATGCCCAAAGCCGCCCGAGTGCGATTTGCGAGACCGCCCGCGGGCACCGCACTCGCTCCGTAATTCAGATCGCATCCGGAATACGTCCCTGACGTGAGCGAGATTCGGCGAGAATGTAACTAAAAAAGTGACAAATGTCAAGAAAAGTCTCCGACGCGGAGACTAATTTTTTCAACTTCTGGTGATCCAGCGTTGCGCGGCAAGCGTATCCCGGGTGCTGCGTTACCATCTTTCCTACGACGCGCCAGGGCCGGCGCGACTCCCGCAAATCCTCAGTCCGCGCCAGGGGGGCCGGCGCGACTGCAGCAAATCCTTCAATCCGCGCCAGCGCCGGCGCCAGCCCAACCGAGAATCCCATGAACTATGTCGTTCCCTATGTCGTTGCGCTTGTCGTCTTTGGCGTTATCGATGCCGGCTGGCTCAACACAATCGGAAAGATGCTGTACCGCCCAGCGCTTGCCGACATTCTGCTCGACGACTTGCGCCTCGCGCCGGCGATCGCTTTCTACCTGGCCTATCCGGTTGGGATCGTCGTTTTTGCGGTGATGCCGGGGTTGCGCGCGGACTCAGTGCTCGCCGCGTCCTGCCATGCGCTTTTGTTCGGGGCGCTGGCGTATGGAACCTACGATCTGACCAATTATGCGACGCTGCGGCATTGGACGCTGCGGATCGCCGTGATCGATATCTGTTACGGCGCGCTAGCCTCCGGCATTGCCGCCACGGCAGCGGCGATGATGGCGCGCAGCTTCACGCAGTAGTTCAGTCCTCACAGCCGGATGAACGGCTGCAGCAATCTGCCGATCCAGCCTTGCAGTCTGATGTCGCCCTGCATCGCCACGACCGCGATGCAGGTCTCACCCTCCTCGACCACCTGATAGTGCTCGATGCTCTCGTCAACTTCATCAAAATCGCCCGGGCCGTAGCGGCGCTGCTCGTCGCGATAGGCGCCTTGAATGACGCAGGTCCATTCCGTACCGGTGTGGCGATGCTGAAGAAGGCGCGTTCCAGGCCCGCCTTTCAGCAGAAAAACTCTAACGTCGCCGTGCGCCGGCACGTCGACCGGACAGGTGAACAATCCGCCGCCGACCCGCCGCCAGCGGCCGACCGGATAGTATCGCAACGGCGCCGGAAGCAGTTCGGCCGGATTCCTCTGCGCGCTCGCCGCATCCGGCGGGGTGTGATCGAGCCGCGCCATCGCGCGCTCCAAAGCCCCCGCGCTCATTGCCGCCGGCGCCGCCGCGTCCAGCAAAGCGCCGCCGACATGTTCGAACGCCCGCATCGCTGCCGCGCAGTGCGCGCACATGGAGACATGCGTCGCCACGACCACAGCGCGCGGCTCATCGAGCGCGCCCGCCGCGAAAGCGGCCAAGGTTTCGTCGCTTGGATGATGCATGACGGTCATGACTCATCACCCAGGCGATTGCGGAGCCGCGCCATGGCGAGGCGCAGCCGCGATTTGACCGTGCCGAGCGGCAGCCGCAGCAGTCTCGCGATGTCACCGTGGGCGCGACCCTCGAAGAACGAGAGCTTGACGACTTCGGCCTGCTCGCCGGGAAGCTCCCGCATCGCCGCGCGCACGCGCCGTTCGCGCTCCGCGGCGCTCAGCGGTTCGTCGGGACCTTCTGCTTCCGCGGTTTCAGCAGCCTCGTAGAGCGCCAAAGCTTTTACTCTTTGATCCTGGCGCAAGCGATCGACCCGCAGATTGCGCGCGATGGCATAGATCCAGGCCGAAGCGCTGCCGCGCGCCGGGTCGAATTGCGCCGCCTTGCGCCAGACCGTGAGCAGCGTTTCCTGGGCGATATCCTCGGCGAGCTCAGTGCCTGCGCCCATGCCGAGCAGCATGGCTTTGACGCGCGGCGCATAGAAGGCGAACAAGGCGGCAAAGGCCGACCGGTCGCGCCGTTGCACGATCGCGCCGATCAACTGAGCCGGCTCGGCATCCTTCGCCGAGGTTGTGTCGCCGTTATCGCACATGCGTATGCTGCGACCCGCGACAGGACGGCGATCCCGGACCGGACCCGGGACGATCGGCGACACTATCGGCCGAGGACTCGAGCCCGGCGTCTGCATGCCCGCCGTTACGACCGGCGCAAGCATTTGGGTCAGGCGGGGTTCGATCCGCTATGGCGGTGAGTGGTGTAATCAACTTCGGCAATCGTAACCGTCACGTCATGCGCGTCCCCCATCTGAGGTATTTGATTGATGGCGCGATTGCAAACCGGGGCGAGCACCGGCGGCCATCGGCTGTTTCAGAACCACCGATGATCGCCCATGGTCAGGGCCATGGTCATGGCCCTGACCATGGGCGGCCGCGGCGCAATATTGCGCTGGTCATTGTGCCGGTCATGGCGCCAGCCGTGGCGGCAAAAGGCCGCTTGGCAAGCAGTGCCGGGCCTCTATAGTTGGCGCGGAACGCGCGGCCGAACAAGCGACGCGTCAAAGACGCGGCAGTTAAGACAAGACCTTTGGGGACGGGAACAATGGCTGTTTTGCGCACGATTTGCGCCCGCAACGCACTTGCGGGTATCGCCGCTACGGCACTGATCTATTTGGTAAACTTACTTACCTTCGCCCCGCCGGCACAAGCCGCTGATTTCGTGATGAAGGTCGGCACCGCGACCATCAACGAAACGCAGCACCAATTCATCAAGTTCTACAAAGAAGAAGTCGAAAAGGCCTCCGGCGGCCGCGTCGAGGTGCAGATCTATCCGGCGAGCCAGCTCGGTCCGATTCCGCGCGAAATCGAGGGCGTGCAGCTCGGCAATATCCAGGGCTATGTCGGGCCGGTGGATTTCTTCGTCGGCCTCGATCCGCGCTTCGGCGTGTTCTCGAGCCCGATGCTGTTCCGCGACGAAGCCAACGCGGCGGCGACCGTCCACGACCCTGCCGTCCAGAAAGCCGTATTCGAACTGGCGGCGGGGAAGCGCATGGTCGGCATCGCCACCGAAGATCTCGGCGCCTCCGATTACGGTGCCAAGAACGCCATCATGAAGCTTGCCGATTTCAGCGGCAAGAAACTGCGCATCAACGGCACCGAGATGGAGCGGCAGAAAATGGCCAAGCTCGGCGCCACCGGCATCGGCATGCCGCTGTCCGATGTCGTGCCGGCGCTCGATCAGGGCACCATCGACGGCACGATTTCCGGACTGTCGGTCTTCGTCGCCTTCAAGATGAACGACCTGCTCAAGGTCGTCACCGTGACCAACGACACCTTCATCATCTCGCTCGCCGTCGTCAGCAAGGCGTGGCTCGATACGCTGCCGCCGGATTTGCAGAAGATCGTCATCGATTCCGGCGCCGCGGTGCAGGCCAAGACGCAAGCGTGGGAAGTCGACTTCACCAAGAAACTTGAGAGCGACTGGACCGCGCTCGGCGGCACCGTGCATATGCTCTCGCCCGATGATCTCGCGCAGATGAAGACGCTGCTCGACCCGGTCGGCGACGCCGCGACCAAGGATCAGCCGGCAGTGCACGACATGCTGCAAATGGTCCGCGCCGCGGCGGCGAAAAACTGAACATGCGCGAAATGTTACGGCGATCGGCAGCGGCCCTGACGGCGGCGTTGCGGGCCGCCGCGGGCGCGATGCTGATCGCGAGCGTCGCCATCAACTTCGCCAATATCATCGGCCGCTATTTCTTCTCGGTGTCGCTGTTCTGGGCCGAGGAAGCAATGCTGTTCCTGATGATCGGCTGCGTCTTTCTCGCCGCCGGTCCGGTCGGCTGGATGGGGCGCAGCATCCGCATGGATGTTCTGGTGTCGCAATTGCCGGGGCGCCTGCGCACCGTGTTTGAGGTCTTCGCCGACCTCGTCACCATCGCGACCTGCATCGCGCTTGCGGTCTTCGCCTGGCCGGTCCTGACCATGCTGAGCGAGCTCGATCAGAGGAGCGCTTCGGCCAATATCCCGCTGGTCGTCCCGCAGGCCGCGGTGCCGCTCGGACTACTGCTGATGGCGGTGCTGATTGCGGTGCGGCTCATCGCGCAGGGCGCGCGGCACGATGACGTGATTTCAAGCCGGAGCCCCGAGCCGTGAAATGCTAGCTGGCTTCGTCTATTTCCTCCTGCCGGCGATCCTTCTTCTCCTCGGCCTGCCGATCTTCGTCGTGCTGCTGCTAACGTCGCTCGCGGCCATCTTGTTTGTCGCGCATGTGCCGCTGCAGGCGATCCAGACCTATATGTTCGGCAGCCTCGACAATTTTCCGCTGCTGGCGGTGCCGTTCTTCGTCTTGGCCGGCGAGATCATGGGCCGCGGCGGCATCGCCAACCGCGTCGTCACCTGGGTGGTCTCCATCGTCGGCGGCGTGCGCGGCTCGCTCGCCGTGACCACGGTGGCGTCGTCTGAGCTGTTCGGCGCCATGGCGCATACCACCGTCGGCACCGTGGTCGCCATCGGGCGGCTGTTGTTTCCGTCGCTG
>DATHPQ010000102.1:0-45690 GCA_035483735.1 Xanthobacteraceae bacterium
CGCCTTGTCCGCCATGCGCTCGATGCGCTCGCGCCATTGCGGCAGCGCGGCGACGACGGCATCGCCCCGCATCGCATAGGGCGCGGCCTTGCGGATTTCGGTCTGCGCCTCGGTGACGTCGTGGACGAGGTCGCCACGGACCACGCCCAGTCGATCGTCGTCATAGCGGCAGAGCTTCATGGGGATACTCCTTGATCGTTCTCAAATCGTGATTTTGTTGGTGTGAAGATTAGCAGAAGGCGGCGGGCGATGTCATTTCCGGCTGTCGTTTTAGCGCACTTTCCGGCCGCCGAATCCGATGGTGACGGTTGAAACGCAGAGCAAACTCACGGCGGCGGAGACAAGGAACACGGAGCGGGGCTGCCCGTGGTCCATCAGCATGCCGTACATGATCGGTGCGATGCTGGCGCCGATATTGAAGCCGGTCGAGACAAAGCCGAACACTTTGCCGAAGGCGCCGGGCGGGGTGACCGCGCGCACCAGCATGTCGCGCGAGGGGTAGGTGATGCCGGCGCAGAAGCCGCTGAATCCCATAATAGCGATGAGCAGGACCGAGCCGAAATCGAACAGCCCGACCAGCGCCGTCACGACGCCGCCAACGGTCAAGCCCGATGCGGCAACGAGCGCGTGGCGCGAGGTGCGTCCGGCAAGAATGCCGCCGACAAGTACGCCGAGAGCGCTCATCGCCAAGAGCGCGGTCAGCGCCATATTGGCGATGGCGGTCGGTGTTCCATGCAGCGCGCCGAGCGCCACCACGAGATAGGTGTTGAGCCCGCTGCCCATGAGCGAGATCAGGACGAAGAAGCCAAGGTTGAGCAGGATCGGCGGCGACAACAGGAGCCGCCAGCCGGTGTCGGCGAGATCGGTCTGCTGCTTCGCGGCTATCTTGGCGTGCTTGGTTTCGGCCGCCGGCTCGGGTTGCGCGACGAGCGCAATCAGAACGATCAGGCCGAAAATCGCCGCGCCGATATAAGCGCCGCGCCAGCCGAATTGGCTCTGCATGTACAGGAGCGTCACCGGGGCGATGGCCGAGCCGACCATGCCGGCAAAGGTGTGATACGAGAACACCTGGCCGACGCGATCCGTCGGCGCATGGCGCGACAGCAGCGTATAATCGGCGGGGTGATAGACGGTATTGCCGAGCCCGGCGACGCCATACATCGCGATGAACACCCAGAAGGAGCCGACGACGCCGGCAATCGCATAGCTGATGCTGGAGAGAAACAGGCCCACAAGCAGCACGCGCCGTGGGCCGATACGATCGACCAGGAACCCGACCGGGGTCTGCAGCACACCGGAGACGACGTTGAATACGGTCAATGCCAGCGCGAGTTGCGTATAGCTGACATTGAAATCATCACGGATGAACGCCAGAAGCGGCGCCAGCATCAGCATATAATAATGGCTCATCATATGGGCGGCGCAGACGCCGGCGATGAGCCGTGACTCGGCCGGCCTTATGCTGCGGGCCGGAAGGACTTCGGTAGCTTCGGTCATTGCTTGGATGCCACGCCCGATTTCGCTTCGGCGTCGCGCAGCGCCTGCCAGATGCTGGCCGGGGTGAGCGGCATGTCGATGTGGCGGATGCCGCGCTCGGCAAGCGCGTCGATGACCGCATTCATGATCGAGGTCAGCGCGCCGGCGCAGCCGGCCTCGCCGCAGCCTTTGACGCCGAGCGGATTGGTCTTGGCTGGCGCAGGGTGGTCCTCGAGCACGAAGGACGGCACATCGACGGCGCGCGGCATGGCGTAATCCATGAACGAGCCGGTGAGCAGCTGGCCTTCGCCGTCATAGACCGTTTTTTCCATCAGCGCCTGACCGATGCCTTGCACCACGCCGCCATGGAGCTGGCCGGCAACGATCATCGGATTGACGACCACGCCGAAATCGTTGACGCAAGCGTAGCTCGCCACTTCGACGGCGCCGGTCTCCGGATCGACTTCGACTTCGGCGATATGGCAACCGTTCGGATAAGTCGAAGCGGACGGGCCGTCGCTGATGTGGTCGACATCGAGCGATTGCGGCGCGTCGGGCGGCAGGTTTCCGCCGTTGCGCAGCTTGTGCGCCAGTTCCATGATCGAAATGCTGCGGTCGGTGCCGACGATGGTGAAATTGCCGCGCTCAAAGCTGATGTCGGCGGCGGCGGTCTCCAGCACGTGGCTTGCCGCCTCCTTGCCCTTCTCGATCACTTTCGCAGACGCCTCGACGATCGCGGTGCCGCTATGCATCAGCGATTTCGAGCCGCCCGAGCCGCCGCCGAAGCTCAAGCGATCGCTATCACCTTGCAGCAGCGAAATCTTGTCGAAGGGAATGCCGAGCCGGGCGCTCAGGACTTGCGCGAACGGCGTAGCATGGCCCATGCCGAAATCGAGCGTGCCCGTGGTCAAGGTCACGGTGCCGTCGGCATTGAAGGTAATGCCGGCAAGTTCTTTGGACGGCGGTGCGGTGACTTCAAGGAAATTGCCGATACCGAGCCCGCGCAGCTTGCCGTGCCTCTTGCTCTCGCGCTTGCGCTTGGCAAAACCTTTGGTGTCGGCAAGCTCGTAGGCCTGTTTGGTCAGCGCGACAAAGTCGCCGCTGTCGTAAGTGGTCGCAGCCGCGGTCTTGCGCGGCAATTCGGTCGGCCGGATCTGATTGCGCTTGCGCAGCGCCATGCGGTCGATGCCCATTTCGGCCGCGGCGGCGTCGATCAGCCGCTCCATATAATAATTGCCCTCGGGCCGTCCGGCGCCGCGATAGGCCGAGACATGCGACGTGTTGGTGAACACGCATTTGGTCGAAACTTCGATATGCGGCGTGCGGTACATGCCTTGCACGTTCTTCACCGCATTGATCGTGCCCGGCATCGGCGCCACCGGCGACAGGAATGCACCCACATTGGCAAAGCTGGTCAGGCGCACGGCAAGAAAATTGCCGTCGGCGTCGAGCGCAAGCTCGGCGTCGACGTCGTGATTGCGGCCGTGGCTGTCGGAGACGAAACTGCCGGAGCGCTCGTCGGTCCATTTCACCGGGCGGCCGAGCGCGCGCGCCGCGTGCAGCAAGCAAATGTATTCAGGAAACACGGCGGCCTTCATGCCGAACGAGCCGCCGACCTGGCCGGTGAGCACGTGCATTTCCTTCGGCGTCACGCCCATGGCTTCGGCGAGATTGGCGCGCATGCCGAACACGCCCTGGGTGCCGACATGCAGCGTGAAGCGGCTGCCGTCATGGGCGGCGACGGCGGCGCGCGGCTCCATCGCGGCGACAACAAGGCGGCTGTTGACGAGACGAAGCCGCGTCACATGCGCCGCCTTGGCGAAGGCTGCGTTCACCGCATCGGCATCGCCATAGTGATAGTCGAGCGAGACATTGTTAGGGACGTCGCTATAGAGCTGCGGCGCGCCGTTCTTCGCCGCGTCCTCCGCCGACGTCACCGCCGGCAGGGCTTCGATATCGACCGTGACGGCTTCCGCGGCGTCCTTCGCCTGCAGCACCGTCTCGGCAACGACGAAGGCGACAGGGTCGCCGACATAGCGGACCTTGTCTTTGGCCAGCGCCTCGCGCAGCGGTTTTTTCATCGGCGAGCCGTCGCGATTGTTGAACGGCACGCCGCATTTCAGCGGTCCGTAGCCCTGCAGGTCGCCGGCCGCATAGACGCCGAGGACGCCCGGCATTTTCAGCGCCGCGTCCTTGTCGATTGAACGGATAAGGCCGTGCGCGACTTGGCTGCGCACCATCACTGCATAGGCCTGGCCGGGCAGGCTGACATCGTCAGTATAATGTCCGAGGCCCCGCAGCAGCATCGGGTCCTCTTTGCGCGGGACCGACTGCCCGACGGCATATTTCTCGACGGCCAGTCTGTCGGCGGCCAATTGATCCGCCGCGTCCTGCGCCGGTTTCGCGGCGGGCTGCTGAAAAGTCATGACGATTCGATCCCGGTAAGGCTGATAGGGCTGAAATAATGGAGTTGGCGGCCCCCGGCAACTGGGCGGCGAACATGGCACCTACGCCCAAACGGCACGGTTTTGGGCAGAAATCGCCCCGTATTGCCCTCGCTGCCGCCCCTGTTACAGTTTGCTTGATTTGGGCTCGGTTATAGACCGCGCTGTTGAGCCGTTTTTGACAAAACGGGCTCCGGCACGGCGGAAAGGCATGGATGAACGACGAGGTTCCGCCGCCGGGCGGCCTCGACGCCCGGGGGGGTGCGAACAGGCCTCGCTGGGGTCGCCGATCACCGTATGGCTTTCGGCGCGATGCCCATCGCAACGATGGGCGCGCGCCGGATCGTTCCGCAGCGACTTACGCGGCGCTCGATCTCGGCACCAATAATTGCCGGCTCCTGGTGGCGCGCCCGACCAGCGATGGCTTCCGCGTCGTCGATGCATTTTCCCGCATCATCCGTCTGGGCGAGGGCATCGCCGCGTCGCGCCGCATCAGCGAGGCGGCGATTACGCGCGCGGTCGAGGCGCTGCAGATCTGCCGCGACAAGATGCAGGCGCGCGGCGTGATGCGGGCGCGGCTCATCGCCACGGAAGCCTGCCGCGCCGCCGAGAACGGCGAGGAATTCAGAAGCCGCGTTGCCAAGGAAGCCGGGCTCGAGCTCGAGATCATCAATTCCGCGACCGAGGCGCGACTGGCGGCGACCGGCTGCACCGAACTGTTCGACCCGGCGGCGTCGGGCGTCATTCTGTTCGATATCGGCGGCGGCTCGTCCGAACTGGTGCGGCTCAACCGCTCCGGGCATGGCTCGGGCTTTGGCCGTCGCGGTCCGCCGGCGCCCGATATCGTCGGCTGGGCGTCGCTGCCGGTCGGCGTCGTTACGCTCGCGGAACGCTACGGCGGCAAAGTCGTGTCGCGCGACATCTATGATGCCATGGTCGATGAGGTCGCGGACCTTGTCGAAAATTTTGCGACCGCCCATCGCTCCGGCCTCGACAGCTTCCACATGCTCGGCACGTCGGGGACGGTGACGACGATCGCCGGCGTCTATCTGCGGCTGCGCCGCTATGACCGTCGGCGCGTCGACGGCTGCTGGCTGTCCGATGTCGAGATTTCCGGTGTCGTCGATGAACTGATGGCGATGACCTTTGACGAGCGCGCGGCGAACCCTTGTATCGGCGCCGAGCGCGCCGACCTGGTGCTGGCCGGCTGCGCCATCCTTGACGCCATTCGCCGCGCCTTCCCGTGCCCGCGCCTGCGCGTCGCCGATCGCGGTCTGCGCGAAGGCATGCTGGTCGAGATGATGCGCGAGGACGGCGTGTGGGGAGAGGCCTAGCGCATGTCCTGGAAAAGTAAGCACCGGGTCGACCTGCGCCAATGCAAGGGTTTTTGATGGCGCGGCTGAAGGATCAGAAACGCCGGAAGCTGTCATCTCGCACCTGGCTTGAACGCCAGCTCGCCGATCCCTATGTGGCGCGCGCCAAGAAGGAAGGCTTTCGTTCACGCGCCGCCTTCAAGCTGATCGAGATCGACGACAAATATCGCCTGCTCAAGCCCGGCGGCCGCGTCGTCGATCTCGGCGCCGCGCCTGGCGGCTGGAGCGAGATCGCCGCGCAGCGCATCGGACCGTCTGGCCGCGTCATCGCGCTCGACATTCTCGACTTCAAGCCGATGACGGGCGTCGAATTCCTGAAACTCGATTTTCTCGACGAGACGGCGCCCGATCGTCTGAAGGACATGCTCGGCGGCAAGGCCGACCTGGTGCTGTCCGACATGGCGGCCAATGCCACCGGCCATCGCAAGACCGATCATCTGCGCATCATGGCGCTGGCCGAAGCCGCAACCCATTTCGCGCGCGAAGTGTTGGACAGGGGCGGTTCGTTTCTCTGCAAAGTGCTGCAAGGCGGCACCGAGACGGTGCTGCTCGCCGAGCTCAAGCGCGACTTCGAAACCGTCAAGCATGTCAAACCGCCGGCAAGCCGCACCGATTCCGCCGAGCTTTATCTGTTGGCCAAGGGGTTTCGGAGCCGAGGCGCGACGGACTCGCGAAACTGATACTGAACTTCAAGCCGAGAGCGTGTCATGTTCATGAAAGAAACGATCGTTGCGTGCGCCGCGCTCCTATTCGCCACCGCCTTCTTGGCCGCCCCGTGTCGCGCGCAAAGTCACGCGCAAAGCGATCCAGCCAGCGACGATGAAGCCCGCATTGCCGATATCGTGACCGCAAGTCACATTCTGGCGAACGAAGGGATCTTGGACAGTTTCGGTCACATCAGCGCGCGCTCCGCCAAGAATCCCGAACACTTTTTTATGCCGCGCGCCATGGCGCCCGCGCTCGTCAGCCGTGACGACATCGTCGAGGTCGGCCTCGACTGCAAGCCCACCGCAGCCGATGCGCCGCGGCTGAACGGGGAACGCTATATTCACTGTCAAATCTACAAGGCCCGCAGCGACGTTCAGTCCGTCATCCATACCCACGATTTGGCGGTCATCCCGTTCGGTGTCGCCGGCGTCGCACTAAAGCCCGTGGTGGCCCAAGCCGGGTTCTTGCCGCCGGAAACGCCGCTGTTCGAAATTCGCGATGCAAACACGTCCGACAAGCAGCGCGGCATGTTGGTCCGCACTTCGCAATTGGGCGACGCGCTCGCCAAGACGCTTGGCGCCAATCCAGTCATTTTGATGCGAGGTCACGGGGATACGGTCGTTGGAAGTTCGGTGCGAGAGGCCACCGTTCGGACCATCTACACCCACATCGACGCGCAAGCGCAAAGTGCCGCATTGGCGCTCAGTGCGAAGATCACGCCCTTGAACGAATCGGAACTGGAATTCAATTCGACGGAAAATTTCGACGCGGATAGGCCATGGCAGAACTATCTGCAGAAACTACCGGAAAAACACTGACCATGCGATGGTCGGGCCGGGCCATTACGGGGCCGTCAATCAATCGAGATGTGTGTGGCCGCTATGATGTGCGCCCAATGCTGTTGCGCCCCCGCCAGATAAGACGCGAATTCCTCCGGCGATGACGGTCGCGGCTCGCCGCCGATATTCGCGAGTGACCGCTGAACGTCCGCCGAGGCGAGCGCGGCTTTCACGGCCTCGCTCAGCTGCCGTCTGATTTCGATCGGCGTGTTGGGGGGAGCGACAAGTCCATTGATCGATGTTGTGACGAACTGGTCGAAGCCGCTCTCGACCATGGTCGGAATCTCCGGTGCAAGCTTGCTGCGCGTTGCGCTTGAAATAGCCAATCCGCGCAGGCGGCCTTCCTGGATATACGGCAGCATCTGTGTCAGGACGGAGAACATGACCTGGACTTGTCCGGCCAAGAGACCCGTCAGCGCCTCACCGCCGCCGCGATAAGGTACATGATTCATTTCAATCTTTGCGCTCGCCTTCAGCAGTTCGCCCTCGATATGCGGCAGCGTGCCATTCCCGGCGGAGGCATAGTTCAGCTCGCCTGGCCGTTGTTTCGCCAGGCTAACCAATTCGGCTACGGATTTGGCGGCCACCGACGGATGCACGGCGAGAACCTCGCTGGTGTCCGCGATACGGCCGATCGGCGCAAACGATGCTGCGTCGTAGCCGACATTTTTGTAAACTCCAGGCGCGATGAGAAGCGTGCTCGTGCTTCCTAACAGCAGCGTGTAGCCGTCCGGGTCTGCGGTGAGGACTGATTTGGCTCCGATGGTGCCGCCGGCCCCGGGACGGTTCTCCACGATGACAGGCTGTCCGAGAATGCTCGCCATCTTGTCCGACACCAGCCGCGCCATGACATCCGGCGGCGATCCGGCAGGCGACGCGACGACCAGCTTGATCGGCCGATCCGGGAACGCTTGCGCGCCATGAAGCGACAGCAGATGCGCGCCGAGCGCGAGCAAAACCGTGGCTATTTTCAGCCTCATGGCGTCCTCCCGAACACGCGAATCCGGGTCATCAGCAACTGACGCCAGCGAACCGCGGGAGCAATCTATGACGAGTTTCTCCTCCTGCAAAATCCCCGTTGCTGGCCGATGTTGTATACTGGAGTGAGGGGGCGCCGGCGTCTGATCGGAGCGTCAGGGAATCGACAATCGACGCACGCTTGTTAATATTGTGGATCCTTGCGGGTTGTCGCGTGCGCTTTGTTCGGCAGGCTCTCGCGCGCACCGCTCTATGGAGTGATGCACATTATGATACGCATGGCGATTGTTGGCGGCGGTCTCGCTGGACTGGCGGCTGCGAATGCGCTGGCCCGCTTTGGAATTGAGGCTGAAGTCTTTGAAGCATCCCCTGCCTTGGGCGAGGTCGGTGCAGCGGTAAATATTGCCCCGAACGCAACGCGGGCGCTTATCGCCATTGGGCTGGGCGAAAAGATCGCCGACGTTGGCCTTACCTCGCCGGGCATCTACACGCGGAATATGCAAACCGGTGAGTTTCTCGAATTCAATGACCGGCGCAAAACCGCAGCCCGTCTCGGCGCGCCGTACTACACCTTTCACCGGGCCGACTTGCTGGATGCATTGGCAACCGGACTGGATCGCCGCTTGGTCCATCTCGACCATCGACTCGTCGGTATCGAGGAGCGAAGCGATCGCGTCGAGCTTACCTTCGCCAACGGCGCCAAGGTCGAAGCGCAATTCGTGATCGGTGCCGACGGCGTGCGCTCGGTTATCCGCCAAGCGCTCTACGGCCAAGACAATCCGACCTATACCGGGCAAATGGTCTGGCGCGCGCTGCTGAACAGCCGCGATGTTCCGCGTGACGTGCTCGAGCCGACCGGGCATATCCAGTGGGTGGGTCCCGGTCGTCATCTCCTGGCGTATTACATCCGCGGCGAGAAGCTCGTGAACATCGTCACGCAGGAAGACACCGACAAGTGGGTCGAGGAAGGCTGGTCGACCCGCGGCGATCCGGACGAAATGCGGTTGAGCTTTCCCGAACCCGAGCCGCGGCTCGCGAAACTGCTCAGCCTCGTGACCGAATGCTCAAAATGGGGCCTCTTCACGCGGCCGCTGACGCAGAACTGGGGACGCTCCCGGATTCAGCTTATCGGCGATGCGGCGCATGCCATGCTACCCAATGCCGGGCAAGGCGCCTGCCAGGCGTTCGAGGACTCCTACATCCTCGCGCGCTGGCTCCAGGCTTCCAGCAACCCGCTTGAGGCCTTCGCCAGTTTCCGAGGTGTCCGCATTCCTCGCGTTCATGGGGTGCAGCGGCTCTCGTTCTCCAATGCCCGCTTCAAGCACATGCACGATAGCTCGGCGCAGAAGGCGTCAATCGTCGCCGGCAAGGGTAGTGTCCATGGGACCGCCGACTGGGTCTGGGGCTACGATCCCATTGTCGAATGGGACAAAGCGCCTTCCGTTCCCACCGCCTACGCGGCTTGAGGCCGGTTCCGTCGAAACTATCCGCCAACGACACCTGCCTTAAACGCGGCAATGACCAATCAAATTGGTAGCAGGTGCCCCTTGTTGCCGGCGTGGTCGCTCAGCTTGTTTCCGGGAAGTTTATCGCTGCCGTACATGAGTCCGCCTTTGGTACTTAGCGGACATTTGAGTCACGCCGAGGCATGTCCGCATTCGGAGATAAAGCGGACACGCCAATTAGAGCGCGTTTTGGCAGCTAATGACCCAAGTCAGACGGCGAACTCCCAGTTTTTGCCGTGATGCGGCGCGCGAAAACTTATGTCGTTAATCAAACCTTTACCATAGGGACGTAAGTGGAAGGGGAGGCGACGATGCTAGCGGTCGATTATGGCCCCGTTGCTCGTACGCCCGAATTCACCCAGTTCAGAATCTAAATCCACCGCTTCGGCCGGGCTGCCCGTGCGCGCCCAAGCAGAAAGCACTCAAGGTCGTACGGTCACTGCGCTGTTTGCGAAAGCGGTGCGGTGCCAGCAATATGGGAAATCGGCGAAAGCCTTCCGCCTCTATAGCCAAATCCTGGCTCTCAATCCCGGTTTGCCGGAGGTTCATTACAATCGAGGCGTCCTTTATTTAAAGGCGGGCCGGTTCGATCTGGCGGAAGCCGCATTCCGCGATGCCATCGCGCTTAATCCCGATTTTCCTGAAGCCCACAACAACTTGGGCGAACTATTGCGGGTTCTTGGCAAATTAGACGAAGCAGAGCTGTTGCTGCGCCGCGCGATCGTGCTCAGGCAACCTTACGCGGAAGCGTTCAACAATCTCGGAAATACGCTCAAGGAGAAACAGCAGTTCACCGAAGCCGAAGCGGCCTTTCATCTGGCAATTGCGCACAGTCCGCGGCTTCCTGAGCCGCACAGCAATCTCGGTGCCACCCTCCTGCAGCTTGGCCGGCTTGAGGATGCCAAGGAGGCGATACATCGCGCCATCGCGCTGAGGTCCGATTTCGCCGAAGCTCACCACAATCTCGGGCTGACGCTAAAACATCTCGGCCAACTGGCGGAAGCCCAATCGTCGATAGAACGAGCTATCGAATTAGCGCCGTCGAACGCATTGTTTTTTCTCAGCCTGAGCGAGTTCAAGAATTTCGCTGTCGGCGACATGCACCTGGCGGCGATGGAAGCCTTGGACCGTAATATCGAAACACTCTCCACCAACCAGCAAATCAATCTGCATTTCGCACTGGGCAAGGCTTACGACGATATAGAGCGGTATGACAGCGCCTTCAGCCACTTCGCGGCCGGCAATCTGCTCAAACGCCGACAGATCGCTTACGACGAAGCTAAAACTCTTGCGCAACTCGATTGCACGCGAGAGCTGTTCACGGCGGAACTGTTCCGAACATCTCAGAATGCCGGCGAACCGTCGCCGATACCGGTGTTCATCGTTGGCATGCCGCGTTCGGGGTCGACGCTGATCGAGCAGATCCTGGCGAGTCATCCGGACGTGTATGGCGCCGGCGAGCTGCCGAATTTCGGCGACGCCGTTGCAAGCCTCAGCAACGCGGCCGGGCATGATTTTCCCCAGGCGGCCCTGCATCTTACCAGTGAGGATTTGCGAGAACTGGGAGAGCGCTATGTCGCCGAGATTGCTCCTTCCGCGCCGAATTCGAAGTGTATCGTCGACAAAATGCCGTCGAACTTTCTCTTTTTAGGCCTTATTTATCTCGCATTGCCTAATGCACGCATCATTCATGCCGTTCGCGATGTCGCCGATACATGTTTGTCTTGCTTTTCAAAACACTTCACGGCGGGTCTTCATCACACTTATGATTTGGCCGAACTCGGTCGGTACTACCGCCACTATGAAGCTTTGATGCGCCACTGGCATCGTGTCCTGCCGCAGGCCAAAATCCTCGAAGTGCGCTACGAAGATATCGTTGCGGATTTGGAGAGCAGCGCGCGGCGCATTACGGCTCATTGTGGGCTCGCGTGGGATCGGCGTTGCCTCATGTTCCACGACACTGAGCGGCCTATATTCACAGCCAGCGCGGCTCAGGTGCGCAGACCGCTTTATCGAAATGCCATTGGCCGCGCGCAGCCCTACCGGAAGTTTCTTGAGCCATTGCTTGCAGAAGTGTCGGAAGATCGGAACTGACGTGTGGCTGAGTTGCTTCTGCCGAAACCGCCAGTTGGATCTATGCGGATCTACCCGCCACTTGGCAGACGTTCCACTCCCGCTGGCGCATGTCCGCTTTATGGGGCATAGCGGATTTGGCGCGTCGCGTATTTTATGAGTAGACGCCCTAAGCCTTCTTGTTCGCCACGTCCGCCTCGGCGGCCTTGCGCCCCGAAAGCTCCGATCCGGCATCCGGCGCGAGCTGCATGAAGATGAAGGTTGCGCTTGCCGCGAGCAGGCCGACCACAATAAAGGCCGGCGGAAAATCGGCGGCCGTCATCGTCGTCGAATGCTTCAGCCACAACGTGGTCTCGACCACCAGCGCGCCGACGGCGACACCGGTCGACAAGGACAATTGCTGGGCCGCGGCGACCATGGCCGTGGCGCGGCTCATTTTCGCCGGCTCGATTTCGGCATAAGCGATCGTATTGATGCTGGTGAATTGCAGCGAGCGGAAAAAACCGCCGGACAGAAGAACGATGACCATGGCCCAGAACGGCACGCCCGGCACGAACGCCGCGCAGGCGAGCAGGAATCCGCTCGAGATCAGCGCATTGTAGATCAGCACATTGCGATAGCCGAAGCGGCTCAAGACGCTTGCGACCGCAGCCTTCATGAAGAACGAGCCCAGCGCGCTGGTGAAGGTGATGAGGCCGGATTGGAACGGCGTCAGATTGAATCCGATCTGCAAAAGCAGCGGCAAAAGAAACGGCAGCGCGCCGATGCCGAGCCGGAACAGAAAGCCGCCGACCACGCTGGCGCGAAATGTCGGGAGCCGCAGCAAATTAAGATCGAGGATCGGCGCCGGCGTCCGTTTGGCATGGATGACATAGGCCACGGCGGATACGGCGCCGACACAGATCAGTATTGCGACCACGCTCACCGGCAGCGATTCAAGCCCCATCGCCGAGAGGCCGAAAGCAAGGCCGGCAATGGCGAGGCCGGAAAGAATGAAGCCGACGAAGTCGAACGGATCGCGGTGTTCGACATGCACATTGGGGATGTAGCGCGACGCCAGCACGATGCCGACAAGTCCGATCGGCACATTGATGAGGAAGATCCAATGCCATGATGCGTAAGTGGTGATGAAGCCGCCGAGCGGCGGCCCGGCGATCGGCCCGATCAAAGCCGGCATGGTGACGAGCGACATGGCGTTGAGGAGGTTTCCCTTGTCCACGGCGCGCACCATGATGAGCCGGCCGACCGGCGTCATCATCGCTCCGCCCATGCCCTGGAAAATGCGCGCCAGCACGAATTGGTCGAGCGAGCGCGACGCGGCGCAGCCGATCGAGCCGAGCACGAAGACGCAGATGGCGAAGCGGAAGACGTTGCGCGCGCCGAAACGGTCCGCGGTCCAGCCGCTCGCGGGGATGCAGATGGCGAGCGAGAGCAGGTAAGAGGTCACGGCGAGCTTGAGCGTCAGCGGGTTAGTGACCAGCGCCCGCGCGATGGCCGGAAGCGACGTCGCGATGACCGTCGAATCCATGTTTTCCATGAACAGCGCCGTGGCAATGATCAACGGCACCATTCGGTCGTAGGACTTTGACGGCGGCATCAGCGGTTTTGGGCCTCGCAGCGATTTAAGCGGCAGCATGTCCGCCGAATTTATGTCAGCCGTTTGGCCGCTTCCTCGACCATGCTCAAGTCGGCATATGTCTTGACGTCGATATCGTCCTTAAGCAAGCCGACCTTCTTCTGCTGCTCCAGGTTGCTCTGCAGCGCCGTAAGGTTCGGCAGGCCGTTGGGATCGCGAAATTGGTCGCGGCTGCCGAAGGCCCAACCGACCCGTTCGGGCGGCGCCTTGATCAGGCGGGCGACAATGGCTGTGGCTTCGTCGTGGTTCTTCGGATCGGTGTACCAGCGCACGGCGCGGATCGTATCTTCGAGGAAATCGACCAAAGCGGCGCGGTTCTGCGCGATAAAGCCGGTGCGCGCCGTCCACATCGTCAGCTGCGTCACGCCGAACGCGTCCTTCTGCGTGAACAGTGTGCGCGCCATGCCGCGCAGCTCCGGATCGAGCGAGAACGGCGGCACCGCGCTGACCAGATCCGCCTTGCGCTCCGCCAGCATGGCGCGCATGGCGGGGAAGGGCGCTTCGACGACGGTGTAGTCCTTGTTGGCCTCGAGGCCGCTCCGGCGCAGCATCGCCCGCATCGCGATGTCGACTGCGCTGCCCATGGCGTTGGTGGCAAGCACCTTGCCCTTGAGATCGGCGACGGTTTTCACCGGGCCGTCATTGAGCACCATGAATTCGTTGCTGCCGTGGCCCGGCACGCCGTCCTGGATTTCGTCGCAGATCACACGCAGATCGTCCATGCGCGCGTTCTGGACGGCAAGCCCGAAGGAGGAAAAGGCGAGGGGGCCGACATCGAGCTGGCCGGCGGCAAGCGCCGTGATCACCGGCGGGGTGCCCTCGAAGCGGGTCGCTTCGGCGATATAGGACTTACCGAAATGCGTGAGGATGTCCTTTTTCTCCAGCACCAGCGGCGCGGTCGACGCCGGCACCACGACCCAGCCGATGCGAATCTTCACCGGCTCCGCCTGCGCCCGGGCGCGCCAGGTGCTGGTCAGCGCCAGGCTTGACGACACGGCACCGATCGACACTGCACCCATGCCGAATTGGCGACGGTTGATGCCCCGCTTCATCGCATTTCCCCCTGTTTTTGCCCCGTTTTTCGCGCCCGATCCGCACAGGGGCCTATCAATTGCGGTCAAGGCATGCTATCCGCCACCGCCAACCCAAAAGCGGGCCGTGAACGCCTGGAATGAGTCGGATGAAGGTCAAAAGTCCTTCCGTCCGCGAGGCGTTATCCCTATATGCAGGCCCCGGATTGGGGCCATGCGGAGTTGGCAATGGCAGCGATTTCAAAAGGCGCTTTTCGCGAAGCATATACCTTCGATGACGTTCTGTTGAAGCCCGGCCTGTCCGACGTCATGCCGTCGGAGGTCGACATCCGCTCGCGGATCACGCGCAATATCCTGCTCAACGTTCCGATCGTTGCCTCGGCCATGGATACGGTCAGCGAATCCGCCATGGCGATCGCCATGGCGCAGGCCGGCGGCATCGGCGTCATTCACCGCAATCTCGAGCCCGACTTGCAAGCCGCCCAGGTGCGGCAGGTGAAAAAATTCGAATCCGGCATGGTGGTGAATCCGGTCACCATTCACCCGGAGGCGACGCTCGCCGAGGCGCTGGCGCTGATGCAGGAAAATCGCATTTCCGGCATTCCGGTTGTCGAGGGCGGCGGCAACGGCCAGAGCAAGGCTCCCGGCAAGCTTGTCGGCATTCTCACCAATCGCGACGTGCGCTTCGCCACCGACACGCGGCAGAAGATTTCCGAATTGATGACCAAGGACAGGCTGGTCACGGTCCGTGAAAGTGTCGATCAGGTGGAAGCCAAGAAGCTTCTGCACCAGCACCGCATCGAGAAGCTCTTGGTGGTGGACGCCCAATATCGCTGCGTCGGCCTGATCACCGTCAAGGACATCGAGAAGGCGGTGGCCAATCCCCATGCCTGCAAGGACGAGCAGGGCCGGCTGCGCGTGGCGGCTGCAACCTCAGTCGGCGAGGCTGGCTATGCGCGGAGCGAAGCGCTCATCGAGGCCGGCGTCGATCTCGTTGTCGTCGATACCGCGCACGGCCATTCCCGGCGGGTGCTGGAATCCGTCAGCCGCATCAAGCGCATTTCGAACGCGGTTGAAGTCGTCGCCGGCAATGTCGCCACCGCCGAAGGGGCGAAGGCGCTGATCGATGCCGGCGCCGACTGCATCAAGGTCGGCATCGGGCCGGGCTCGATCTGCACCACGCGGATCGTCGCCGGCGTTGGCGTGCCGCAGCTCACCGCGATCATGGATGCGGTTGGGGTCGCGCGCGAAACCAAGACGCCGGTCATCGCCGACGGCGGCATCAAATATTCCGGCGACCTTGCCAAGGCGCTTGCCGCGGGCGGCGATTGCGCCATGGTCGGCTCGCTGCTCGCCGGCACCGATGAGACGCCGGGCGAAGTCTTTCTCTATCAGGGCCGCTCCTACAAATCCTATCGCGGCATGGGCTCGGTCGGCGCCATGGCGCGCGGCTCGGCCGACCGTTATTTCCAGCAAGAGATCAAGGACACGCTCAAGCTGGTTCCTGAAGGCATCGAAGGCCAGGTACCCTATAAGGGCCCGGTGGCGAATGTGATTCATCAACTCGCCGGCGGGTTGCGTGCGGCGATGGGTTATGTCGGCGCGAAAAACATGGAAGAGTTTCACGACAAAGCGGAGTTCGTCCGCATTTCCGGCGCCGGCTTGCGCGAGAGCCATGTCCACGACGTCACCATCACGCGCGAGAGCCCGAATTATCCGAGCCGGACGTAAAGTGCTCCGATGACCGGCCCGGCCGCCGATCCGTTCGCGAAAATTCGCACCGCGACCAACGCGCATCGCGCCAAGCACGGCTGCGGTGCTTATCCTTACAACAACGGTCCGCTGCTCGCGGCTCTGGCCGGCGCCGCCAACGCCCGGCGCATCCTCGAATTGGGCACCGCGCTCGGCTACACGGCGCTGTCGTTTGCGTCCGGTGCGCCCGATGCCACCGTCGATACGATCGAGCGCGATCCCGATCACGTTGCGCTTGCTCGTGACAATATCGCCGCCGCCGCCATGGATCACCGCATCACCGTGCATGAGGGCGATTTCGCGGGCGTGCTGCCGACGCTCGATCCCGGCTACGACGTGGCGTTTTTCGACGGCGGCACGCCGGTGACGTCGCTGCACAAGACGCTGCGCGGGCTCTTGCGCACCGGCGGCACGCTGATCACCGCCAATCTCAATCACGGCGGTACGGCGGACGCGGTGCGGAAAGCGCTGTTCGACGGCAAGTCCTGGCGCAGCGCGCTCATCGACGCCGACGGTGAAACGGCGATCAGCGTGAAGCTTTAAGGTCTGCGTGCCGTCATTGGCAGCAGAATACGGGCCGTGTTAGGACGATTTATTCCATCGGGGGCAAGCAATGTCCGTTCAAGCAATCCTGCTGCCGCTTTTCGTCGAGGTGGTGCTCACTTTTGTTCTGTTGTTCATTCTGGCGCCGATGCGCACCCGCGATTTCGGCTCCGGCGCGGTGCGGCCGCAGGACGTGTCGCTGCGCGAGCCGAACTGGCCGAAACGCACCCAGCAATTCGCCTATGCGTTTTCCAACCAGTTCGAATTGCCGGTGCTGTTCTATGTTCTGACAATTCTTGAATACATCACGCATCTCGCCGGCGTTGCCTTTGTCGTACTAGCCTGGATCTTTGTGATCTTCCGCGTGCTGCATGCCTTCATCCACGTGACCAGCAATATTGTGCGGCTGCGCGGCGCGCTGTTTGCGGTCTCGGCGGTGGTGCTCGCGATCATGTGGGCGATCTACATTATCGAGGTGCTGACGCTGCCATGACGCGATCATGACGCCATCGGCGCGGCTCTCGGCCGCCATTGAGGTTTTTGCCGACATCGAGACGCGGCGCCGGCCGGCGGCGGATACGCTGAAAGATTGGGGCCTGTCCCATCGCTTCGCCGGCTCGGGCGATCGGGCCGCGATCGCGGGTCTTGCTTACGACGCGTTGCGGCGCAGAGCCTCGTCGGCCTGGCTGATGGGTGAGGCGAGTGCGCGCGCGGTGCTGATCGGCATGTTGCGCCGGGAACGCGGGCTTTCAACTGCCGACATCGAGGCGCTGTGCAGCGGCGCGCGCTTTGCGCCGGATCTGCTGACGGAAGCGGAAAAGTCCGCGCTCGAGAGCCGCACGCTTGCGGATGCGCCGGCGCATGTTCAGGGCGATTATCCTGACTGGCTCGATCCTTATTTCGCACGCGCGCTCGGCGACGAGCGCGCTGCCGAAGGCGAGGCGCTTGCAAGCCGCGCGCCGCTCGATCTGCGTGTCAATACGCTTGCGGCGAGCCGCGACGATATTGTGCCAAAACTTTCCCATCTCGGCGCCGAGCCCGCGCGCTGGTCGCCGATGGGCCTTCGCATCCGGCTCGCCGCCGACTCCAAGAGCCCGGCCATTCACGCCGAGCCGGCCTATCTGAAGGGCCAGATCGAAATCCAGGACGAAGGTTCGCAGCTTGCCGCTGTGCTCGCGGCGGCAGAACCGGGCGAGCAAGTGGTCGACCTTTGCGCCGGCGCTGGCGGCAAGACGCTGGCGCTTGCCGCGGCGATGGAAAACCACGGGCAGATCTATGCGACCGACAGCGACAAGCGCCGCTTGGTGGCGATCCATGATCGGCTTCTGCGCGCGGATGCCCGCAACGTCCAGGTACGCACGCCAAGAGGCGAGGCCGACGTGTTGAGCGATCTCGCCGGCCGCGCTGACCTCGTTCTGATCGACGCGCCTTGCACCGGCACCGGGACCTGGCGGCGCAATCCCGACGCTAAATGGCGCATCCGCCCCGGCGCTCTCGGCGAGCGCCTCAAGCAGCAGGAAGCCGTGCTCGAACGCGCCGCAAGTCTGGTCAAACCGGACGGCCGGATCGCCTACGTGACCTGTTCGGTGCTGGCGGAAGAGAACGGCGACCAGATCCGGGCCTTTGCCGGCCGCCATGCCGATTTTTCCGTGGACAAACCGGCCAATGTGACCAAGGCCTTGGGCGAACGCGCCTATCTTTTCGGCCGTGCCGTGCTTATTTCCGAGGAGGGCCTGCTGATGACGCCGCGCCGGACCGATACCGACGGGTTTTTCGTCAGCATGTTACGGCGTTCTGTTTAGATAACTGTTCTGGTTGATCCAAAATGACATCTGCCCCGGCTCGACAGGCCAGCGCGCCTGCCTTAGAACCCGCTATGGCGCAAGATTCACAGCACGATTCGCACTCCCACGACAAGATTCTGATCGTCGATTTCGGCTCGCAGGTCACCCAGCTCATCGCGCGGCGGGTGCGCGAGGAAAAAGTCTATTGCGAAATCGTGCCGTTCCAGAAAGCGGAAAGCGCGTTCCGCGAGATGAAGCCGAAAGGCGTCATTCTCTCCGGCGGTCCGGCTTCGGTGCTCGATCGCGACGCGCCACTCGCGCCGCAGGCGATCTATGACGCGGGCGTGCCCGTTCTCGGCATCTGCTACGGCGAGCAGGCCATGGCGCAGCAGCTCGGCGGCAAGGTCGAGGCCGGGCATCATCGCGAATTCGGCCGCGCCGAGATCGAGGTCACCGACACGACGCCGCTGTTCGATGGCGTCTGGGAGGTCGGCCAGAAATATCCGGTGTGGATGAGCCACGGCGATCGCGTCACTGCGCCGCCCAAGGGCTTCAAGGTGATCGCCACTTCGTCCAACGCGCCGATCGCCATGATCGCCGACGAGGCGCGCAAATTCTACGCCACCCAATTCCATCTCGAAGTCGTGCACACGCCGCACGGCGCCGCCATCCTGCGCAATTTCGTGCGCAAGATCGCGCGCTGCACCGGCGACTGGACGATGCGCGCGTTCAAAAACGAGGCGATCGAGAAAATCCGCCGCCAGGTCGGCAAGAGCAGGGTGATCTGCGGGCTGTCCGGCGGCGTCGATTCTGCCGTCGCCGCGGTGCTCATTCACGAGGCCATCGGCGAGCAGCTCACGTGCGTGTTCGTCGATCACGGGCTGTTGCGGCTCGGCGAGGCCGAGAACGTGGTGTCGCTGTTCCGCGGCCACTACAACATTCCGCTCGTTCACGTCGACGCGTCGGAGATGTTCCTCAAAGCCCTCGACGGCGTCGAGGATCCCGAAGCCAAGCGCAAGACCATAGGCAAGTTGTTCATCGACGTGTTCGAAGCGGAAGCCAAGAAGATCGGCGGCGCGGAATTCTTGGCACAAGGCACACTCTATCCTGACGTGATCGAAAGCGTGTCGTTCACCGGTGGTCCTTCCGTTACCATCAAATCGCATCACAACGTCGGCGGCCTGCCCGAGCGCATGAACATGCAGCTCGTCGAGCCGCTGCGCGAATTGTTCAAGGACGAGGTGAGGGCGCTCGGCCGCGAGCTCGGTCTGCCGGATGTATTCGTCGGCCGCCATCCGTTTCCGGGCCCGGGCCTTGCCATCCGCTGCCCGGGCGGCATTACGCGCGACAAGCTTGAGATCCTGCGGCGCGCCGACGCCGTCTATATCGAAGAAATCCGTCGCGCCGGCCTCTATGATGACATCTGGCAGGCCTTCGCGGTGCTGCTGCCGGTGCGCACCGTCGGCGTCATGGGCGACTACCGCACCTATGATTATGTCGTCGGCTTGCGCGCGGTGACCTCGACCGACGGCATGACAGCGGATTTCTATCCGTTCGACATGAAATTCATCGGTGCGGCGGCGACGCGCATCATCAACGAGGTCAAAGGCGTCAATCGCGTCGTCTATGACGTAACGTCAAAGCCGCCGGGCACAATCGAGTGGGAGTGAGGCGACGGACTCTGGGCCAGGCTCGGCGAGGACTTTCCCGCCGTACGGAAGACGGTGACCAGGCTTCGCGACACTATTCCTGAGTGCCTCCCAGAATTGCGGGAAGCCGATCCTTTCCAAAAGTTGGTCTCCTCGGAGGTTTGTAGAAAACGAAATATAACAGAAGAGCATAAGGCGCGGGGAATACGACATATATCACGCCGAATATGATCAATCGCGCCAGGCCGTCAGCACTCAATGAACCGATATCGTAAGTCCCTATCGAAGCGATGACAGGGACGGCAAAGAAGGAAAGGGCGGCCGAAAACATCAACAACAGACCGTACACCAGGCTCAATGCGCGCCCCCATGGGCGCGGTGCGAATATTCCGATACCTGCGATGAGCCCGACGATGCCCGTTGCCAAAATCAGAAGCGCGTACGCCAAGCGGGCTACGGGGATCTGGAAAACGTCCAACCGCGATAACTCGTACATCAGGGCGGAGGCACCGAGAACCAGGTACAGCCCGTTGAGGATCTCAACGCCGCCGAAAATGATGTTGAGGACAGCTATCGCGGTCATTCCACCCGTGCGCTGCCGTTCCATGCTCGCCTCCTGCTGCGGAATTTTCGACGGCAATGGCGGCCGACGGATGTAAAGCCGCTTAGCATATGCAGAAGGCAGTGGCGAATGTCCGCCGCCCAAGGGGCTGGAGCTTGGTGAAAGTCAGCGTTTCCTGAAGTGGCAACGCTGTCGCGATCAAAGATGCCGCGTCTCCTCCGGCGCACTCCACCAGTTATTGTTTTTGCCGTCGCTGTAGCGCACCGGCGCGGCGAAAAGTTCTTCCGGCGTCACGTCGTCGAGCGTCGCCAATTGAACCGCGACGAAGTCGCCGCCGATTTCCGGGATGTGGCCGCGCGCGAAGGAACGCACGCCGCAATGCTTGCAGAACAAGTAATGCACGCTGCCGGTGCCGAACTGATAGTCGCCGACATCATGCAGGCCGGAAACCAGCCGAAAGGCCTCTGGCTTGATCATGACGCTCCACTTGCGGGTCTTGCCGCACATCGAGCAATTGCATTTGCCGGTGCCCTTTTCGAGATCGATATCGGCCTCGTAACGGATGGCGCCGCAATGGCAGCTGCCGTGATAGGTCTTCAGCATCGTTCAGGCTCCGAATTGGCTCTGGCCAGGGAGTTTATCGGCCCGGAAGCTACTGACAGCCTGTTGCCACCATGCTGTCAGCATGCCACCGTTATACTTCCCTCATGCGCCGCGCCGACCGCCTGTTCCAGATCATCCAGATTCTGCGCCGTTCCACCCGGCCGGTGACGGCGGCCGATCTTGCCGAGGAGCTAGAGACCTCGAAACGCTCGATTTATCGCGATATTTCAGCCCTGATCGGGCAGCGGGTGCCGATCCGCGGCGAGGCCGGTTTCGGCTATGTGCTCGAAGGCGGCTTCGACCTGCCGCCCTTGATGCTGACCACGGAGGAGGTCGAGGCGGCCGTGCTCGGCGCGCAATGGGTCGCGGGCCACGGCGATGTGGCGCTGGCGCGCGCCGCGCGCGACCTGATGGCCAAGGTCGCGGCGACCATCCCGGAAAACTTGCGGCCGCTGGTCATCGATGCCGGCGCACGCACGCCGCCGGGCTGGAAAATTCCGCCCGATGGGCTTGATGTGGCGCAAGCCCGCTCCTGGATTCGCTTGGGCCGCAAGATCGCGCTCACCTATCTTGACGCCGAGAACCGCAAGACCGAGCGCATCATCTGGCCGATCGTCGTCGGCTATCACGAGGCCGTTCGGTTGTTGATCGGCTGGTGCGAGCTGCGCCGGGATTTTCGCCATTTCCGGATCGACCGTATCGCCGGCGCAACTTTTCTTGAGGAACGCTATCCGAACCGGCCGTCGGTGCTCCGCGCAAAATGGCTCGCGAGTTTACCGAAAGATGAACGGCCGGACGAAGCGCGCGCTAAAGCGCCGGCGAGCGAGCAGCAGCCTTAAGGCAGCGTGCTCATATTCATCGGCGCCATGTTCTGCTGCAGGTGGTACATGATCCACAGCGAGCCGGTGAGCGCGATGATCAAAATGACGGCGGTGAAGATCAGCGCCATCATGTTCCAGCCGGCTTCTGACCTCGCATCCAAGTGCAGAAAATAGACCATGTGGACGACGATCTGCACCACCGCGAGGATGGTGATGGCAAAGGCCGTCGCGTTTTTGCTTTCAAGAACGCCCGACATCACGAGTCCGAACGGGATGGCGGTGAGGATCACTGACAGCCCAAAGCCGATCAGATAGCCATCGAGCGTGAGGTGAAGCCCGTGACCGTCGCTATGATCTGCACTATGACCACCGTGGCCGGCGTCGTGAGCCGCATGCGCGTCGTTCATCGGAGCATTCCCATCAGATAGACGAAGGTGAAGACGCCGATCCAGACGACGTCGAGGAAGTGCCAGAACATCGAGAGGCACATCAGCCGGCGGCGATTGGCCTCGATCAGGCCGTAGCGCGCCACCTGAGTCATCAGCGTCACCATCCAGACGAGGCCGGTGGTGACGTGCAAGCCGTGGGTGCCGACCAGCGTGAAGAAAGAGGAGAGAAACGCGCTGCGCTGCGGGGTCGCGCCCTGGCGGATGAAGTCGGCAAATTCGTAGAGCTCGATGCCGATGAAGCAGAGGCCGAAGAAGGCGGTCACCGCAAGCCACATCTGCACGCGGCCGGCGCGATTGTCCTGCATGGCCAGCATTGCGAAGCCGTAAGTGATCGATGACAGCAGCAGCATCGTCGTGTTGACGGCGACCAGCGGCAGATCGAACAGATCGCGCGGCGAGGGCCCGGCAGCGTAGTTACCGCCCAGCACACCATAGGTCGCGAATAGCACCGAGAAGAGCAGGCAGTCGCTCATAATGTAGAGCCAGAAGCCCAGCGGGGTGCTGTAGCCTGCCGGATGCGGATGCTCGTCGAGCACGTAGAATTGCGGAGTCGCCGCGGTCCTTTGCGACGCCGCCGCGGCGCCGTGGCTGTCGGCCGCGGTATCCCGGGTGGCGACGAAGGCGTCGCCTGTCGTGGCGAGTGTTGTCATGTCAGGCCTTGGCCCCGAGGAGGTGCGTCCGCGCAGCTTCGGTGCGGGCGATGTCGTCCGCAGAGAAGTCATATTCGCGCTTGTAGTTGAAGGTATGGGCGATGCCGACGGCGATGGCGCCGATGAAGCCGAGCGCCGCGAGCCACCAGATGTACCAGATCATGCCGAAGGAGAAGGCGACGGAAAGCCCGCCGAGAATGATTCCGGTCGGCGTGTTGCGCGGCATTGGAATGGGCCTGAAGCCGGTGAGCGGGCGGTGATAGCCGCGCTCCTTCATGTCCCACCACGCGTCGGCGCTGTAGACGATCGGCGTAAAGGCGAAGTTGTAAGCCGGCGGCGGCGAGGACGTCGACCATTCCAGCGTGCGGCCGTTCCACGGATCGCCGGTCGTGTCGCGCAGCTCTTCGCGCTTGAGCACGCTGACGCCGATCTGGACCAGGAAGCAGCCGATGCCGGCGGCGATCAACAGCGCGCCGAAGGCGGCGATGATGAACCAGATATGGAGCGAGGGGATGTCGAACACGCGCAACCGGCGCGTTACGCCCATCAGGCCGAGCACATAAAGCGGCATAAAGGCGAAATAGAAACCGACCACCCAGAACCAGAACGACAGCTTGCCCCAGAACGGATCGAGCCTGAAGCCGAACGCTTTGGGGAACCAGTAGTTGATGCCGGCGAACATGCCGAACAGCACGCCGCCGATGATGACGTTGTGGAAATGCGCGATCAGGAACAGGCTGTTGTGCAGCTCGAAGTCGGCGGGCGGCACGGCGAGAAGCACGCCGGTCATGCCGCCGATGACAAAGGTGATCATGAAGGCGATCGTCCACATCATCGGCAGTTCGAAGCGGATGCGGCCGCGATACATCGTGAACAGCCAGTTGAACATCTTGGCGCCGGTCGGGATCGAAATGATCATCGTGGTGATCCCGAAGAACGAATTGACGCTGGCGCCCGAGCCCATCGTGAAGAAGTGATGGAGCCAGACCAGATAGGACAGGATGGTGATGACGACGGTGGCGTAGACCATCGAGGTGTAGCCGAACAGCCGCTTGCCGCAGAAGGTCGCGGTGACTTCGGAGAACACGCCGAAGGCCGGCAGGATGAGGATGTAAACTTCCGGATGGCCCCAGATCCAGATCAGGTTCACATACATCATCGGATTGCCACCGAAATCGTTGGTGAAGAAATCGGTGCCGACGTAACGGTCGAGCGTGAGCAGTGCCAGAACCGCGGTCAGGATCGGGAAGGCGGCGACGATCAGAATGTTGGTGCAGAGCGCGGTCCAGGTGAAAATCGGCATCTTCATGATCGTCATGCCGGGCGCGCGCAACTTGACGATGGTGCAGACGAAATTCACGCCGGAGAGCAGCGTGCCGAGACCCGCGACCTGCAGGCCCCAGATGTAATAGTCGACGCCGACATCGGGACTGTAGGCGTATTCCGATAGCGGCGGATAAGCGAGCCAGCCGGTGCGCGCGAACACGCCGACGAACAGCGAGATCATGACGATGATCGCGCCGGCGACCGTCATCCAGAAGCTGAAATTATTGAGGAATGGGAACGACACGTCGCGGGCGCCGATCTGCAGCGGCACGACGATATTGATCAGGCCGACGATCATCGGCATCGCCACGAAGAAGATCATGATCACGCCATGGGCGGTGAAGACCTGGTCGTAGTGATGCGCTGGCAGAAAGCCTTCCGAGCCGCCGAAGGCGAGCGCCTGCTGCGCCCGCATCATCAGCGCGTCGGCAAAGCCGCGCAGCAGCATGATGATGCCGAGCACCATATACATGATGCCGATGCGCTTATGATCGATCGAGGTGAACCACTCGCGCCACAGATAGCCCCAGAGCCGGAAATAGGTCAGCGCGCCGAGCACCGCCGTGCCGCCGAGCGCCACCATGATGAACGTGACGACCAGGATCGGCTCGTGGATCGGAAGCGCGTCGAGCGTGAAGCGGCCGAAGATGAATTTCAGGAGCGTTGAGTTGTTTTCAAGCATAGTGCGCGCGATGTCAGGTGTTGGACGGCCGGCTCGGCGTCGGTGTCTCCGGCGGTGGCGTCGGCAGCGAAGTTGATGTCGGCCGTTGCGGCGTCGGCGAGCCGAGGAACGTCGCAAAGGGCGGCCGCGGCAATCCGGCGCCGCGCAGCGGCGACGCGTCGGCAGGTGCTGCGGCGGCAGCAGACGAAGCTTGCGTCGCGGCGCTGGGAGAAACTGCAGCGGCGGTCACACCCATCGGATGCTCAGGATCGCAAAGGCTCGCGACATAGGTCGCCTCCGGCCCCAGCGCGCCGCGCCGGGCGAATTTGTCGTAAGCGAGCGGCAGAACGTTGTTGATGCCCTTAAGTCCGAGCCCGCCCTTGCGGTCGATCTCGGCCATCTGGTTGAGGCACATCTTGCCGGGCTCGACGCATTCATTGACGATCGCGTTGTAAAGACCTGGCGCGACGCTGGCATAGCCGCGCGCCGGCACGTTCTCGCTCGGTTTTTCGAGCTCGAGATAATCGCTGCGGCCGAGCGCGCCGCCGCCGGCCTTGATCTGTGCGACCCACTTGTCGAAGTCGTCGGCGGTGAGACTCTGAAACGGGAAGTGCATGCCGGAAAAGCCTGCGCCGCTGTAATTGGCGGAGAAGCCGTCGTAGGTTCCGGGCTGATTCATCACCGCGTAGAGCGTCGTCTCCATGCCCGGCATCGCATAGATCTGGCCGGCAAGCGCGGGAATGGAAAACGAATTCATCACCGATGACGAGGTGATGCGGAAATCGACGGTGCGGTTCACCGGTGCGGCGAGCTGATTGACGGTGGCGATGCCCAATTGCGGATAGATGAACAGCCATTTCCAATCGAGTGCGACGACATCGACTTCGAGCCGCGCATTCGCGCCGCCGAGCGAACGTCCCGAGGCGAGCCGGTCGATCGGCCGATACGGATCGAGCAGATGCGTGCCCATCCAGGTCATCGCACCGAGGCAGATGATGATGAGCAGCGGCGCGCCCCAGATCACGAGCTCGAGCTGTGTCGAGTGGTCCCAGTCCGGCGCGTATGTCGCAGCCTTGTTGGACGCGCGATAGCGCCAGGCGAAGAGCAGCGTCAGCGCGATCACCGGCACGATGATGAGCAGCATCAGCCCGGTGGATTCGATCAGAAGGTCGCGCTGGCGGGCGGCGACGTCGCCGGAAGGGTCCAGAACCACCAGATTGCAGCCGCCCAGCAGGGCAAAAACAGGCAGCAAAGCGAGGGCCGGAGCGAGGGTACGAAGGCGCTTCAAGACAGGTCCTGTTAACGATGCGGGGGTTGCACGTTCCGCGCTTGGTTTCGCGTCTGGCCGCCCCCAAACTCAGCCGCTTTAATGCACTGCAATATTAATGTCTAGCTGCAGTGCAGCATTGATGGTATGGCTGATATTCTGCAATGCAATGCTAATTATATGGCATAGTGCCGCAATTTCTAGCTGCGTTGCAGCAAAGCAGTTATTGTGCATATGCGGTGTAAGGCCTTTCAATGAGTCGGCACCGGCTCATCGGCAGGCGCGCGGTGCAGGCGACACTGGCCTTCGCTCGTCCAAAACACGAACGATCGGGGCATGCTTTCGGAGGGTACATTGGCGTCATCTACGGTGGTCGAACGGGATCCAGGATTTGTGAATACCGGCCACGACGAGCTTCATCCGGGTGAGATCGCGATCGGCGTCATCATTGGCCGAACGTCGGAGTTCTTCGACTTCTTCGTTTATGCGATCGCCTCGGTGCTGGTGTTTCCGCGGCTCGTTTTCCCCGAGGTCGATGCGCTGCGCGGCACGCTCTATTCGTTCGCGATCTTTGCGCTCGCTTTCGTCGCCCGTCCGATCGGCACCGTCATTTTCACGGCGATCGACCGCACCTATGGCCGCGGCGTGAAATTGACCGTCGCGCTGTTCCTGCTCGGCAGCTCGACCGTCGCCATGGCGTTCCTGCCGGGCTACGCCGACATCGGCGCCGGCTCCGCGGTGCTGCTTGGACTGTTCCGGGTCGGGCAGGGGCTCGCGCTCGGCGGCGCCTGGGACGGCTTGGCATCGCTTCTGGCGATGAGTGCGCCGGAGCGGCAGCGCGGCTGGTATGCGATGATCCCGCAGCTCGGCGCGCCGCTCGGTCTCATGGTGGCGAGCGGACTGTTTGCTTATTTCGTCGCCAATCTCTCGGCGGATGATTTCTTCGAGTGGGGCTGGCGCTACGCCTTCTTCGTCGCCTTCGCCATCAACGTGGTGGCGCTGTTCGCGCGGCTGCGCATCGTCGTCACGCCGGAATATGAGCGGCAATTCGAGAGCCGCGATCTCGAGCCGGCGCCGGTAGCTGACACCGTGAAGGCGGAAGGGCGCAATATCGTCATCGGCGCCTTCACGCCGCTCGCGAGCTTCGCGCTGTTCCACATGGTGACGGTGTTCCCGTTGTCCTGGGTGTTTCTGTTCACGCCGCAATCGCCGGCGCGCTTTCTGATCATTCAGTCGGTCGGCGCCGCGGTCGGCGTCGTGGCGATCATCGCCTCGGGCCTGCTCGCGGACCGTTACGGCCGGCGCATGTTGCTGAGCGTGACTGCCGGCGCGATCGCGGCCTTCAGCGGCTTTGCCCCGCAATTGCTCGACGGCGGCGATGTCGGTGAATCGATCTTCGTCGTGCTTGGCTTCATCCTGCTCGGTCTGTCCTTCGGCCAGGCATCCGGCGCTGTCGCATCGAGCTTCTCCAAAGGCTATCGTTACACGGCCTCTGCCATGACCTCGGATCTGGCCTGGCTGGTCGGCGCCGCCTTCGCGCCCTTCCTCGCGCTCTACATGTCGAGCCGCTTCGGCCTGATGTCGTCGGGCGGCTATCTGTTGTCGGGCGCGGTGGGCACGTTGGTGGCGCTCGCCGTCTTTGCCCGGCCGATCGAGAGCCGCGCGCCTGACCAAGCCTGAAAACGCTCCCGGACTGGCGCAATCTGTCGTATCGTTGCGCGGAGATTTGCTCCGGGGGCCGCGCGCAATGGCAAAGACGCTTACGATCTACGGCATCAAAAACTGCGACACGATGAAGAAGGCGCGCGCCTGGCTCGACAAGCACGGCGTCGATTACGCGTTTCACGACTACAAGACCGCAGGCATCGAACGCGAGCGGCTCGAAGCCTGGAGCAAGAAAGTCGGCTGGGAGACCTTGCTCAATCAGGCCGGCACGACGTTTCGCAAGCTGCCTGACAAGGACAAGAGCGGGCTTGATGCCAAGAAGGCGATCGCGCTGATGCTCGAGCAGCCCTCCATGATCAAGCGCCCGGTTCTTGATCTCGGCGGCGGCAAATTGCTGGTCGGCTTCAAGCCGGACGTCTACGCGTCGGAGATCGGGACGCACTAGAATCAAAAATCTGGACTGCTCGCGCGCTCCGCCTTTGCCGGCGCGTCGGCGCGGTACGCGGCCATCTTCTCGCCACCAATCAACCATCTGCCGCCACTGATCGACCACGCTTTGTCCGAAGAGCTCGGCTTGTTTGGCGCAGCCGGCGCAGGGGTGTGCCGGCCGTTTCGGGCCATGCGCGGCACAAGCGCCAAAGGGACAGCAGTCGGGGATGAAGCTGAATATCCGTGCGATTTCGCGCTCGCTCACCGGCGGTGCCGCGCTCGCCATAGCCGCGCTGGCCGGCGCGTTCAGCGCGCAGGCTGCCGATCTGCCAGCGGCGCCACGACCCGCGCCGCTCGCTCCTGTCGTCTATGCACCACCGGTTTATAACTGGAGCGGCTTTTACGTCGGCGGCCATGTCGGCGGCGGCTTTGCCGATTCCTCGTGGAACGATCCGTTCACCGGCGGCTCCAATAATTTCAACAAAGGCGGCTTTCTCGGCGGCGGTCAGATCGGGTTCAACACCCAATTCGACTGGCTCGTGCTCGGCCTCGAAGGCGATTTCAGCTGGACCGGAATCAAGAGCCATGGCACGGATTCGCTCGGCGACGCTCTCACCGCCAACACGCAATGGACATCGACGGTCACCGGACGCATCGGCGCCGCCTTCGACCGGCTCCTGGTCTACGGCAAGGGCGGTCTTGCCATCGCCCGCGAGCAGGACAGCTTGACCGATCTGGCGCCGAACACATCGAGCACGACGTTGACGCGCACCGGCTGGACCGCCGGCGCCGGCCTCGAATATGCGCTCAACCGCAACTGGTCGGTGCGTGTTGAATACGATTATCTCGGCTTTGGCTCGAAACCGCTGAATTTCACGACGCCGCTCCTCGGCTCCGTCACGCCGACCGCGAGTTTGAATGTTCAGGAAGTCAAAGCGGGGCTGAATTTCAAATTCGGCAACTGAGCGCGCTGATCCCGCGTCAAAGCCGCGTTTTTTATCCGCACCTGCCGCGGCATTTGCCAAAGCCGGCGCAAGCCGTTGACAAGGCAATCGCACTCGCCATCATCCCGGCCGCGACATAAATGGGCGATCGTTTGGGGGTGGGGCAGGCGTTATGGGACTTGCCGTCGAAATCTTGGGCCTTGTGATTTTTCTCGGTGCGCATGTGTTCGTCACCCGGCGCAACGAGCGCGCCGCTTTGGTGGCAAAGATCGGCGAGTGGCCCTATCGCGGCCTGTTCTCGCTGGTGGCGATCATCGGCATCGGGCTCACCGCCTATGGCTTCGCGCATTATCGCGCCACGGGCCTCATCCCAATCTGGTCGCCGCCGCTGTGGACGCGTCACATCGTCATCGCGCTGATGTGGCCGGCGAGCATCATGGTCGCGGCCGCCTATATTCCGGGAAACATCAAACGTGTGCTCAAGCATCCGCTCTTGGTGGCGGTGAAGACCTGGGCCTTCGCGCATCTGTGCGCCAATGGCGATCTCGGCGGCATGATCCTATTCGGCTCAGTGCTGGCCTGGGCGGTTTACGACCGCATTTCATTGAAACACCGCACCGATCCCGGCGGCCTGACGATCCCCGACGGCGGCACGCGAAACGACGTCATTGCCGTTATCGTCGGCACCATTATCTATCTGGCGCTTGGTCTGGTATTCCATCCCATCGTGATCGGTCTGCCGGCCTTCGGCACCGCGGCCTTCGGGTCGTAACAAATTTGGATCGTAACAAATAAGAGCTGAGTTGGTAGCGCGTCATGTCCGCACAAAACGAAATGCGCCGCCTCACCGCGCCCGATATTCGCGCCCGCAAAGGCGGCGAACCGATTGTCTGCCTAACCTCTTATCACGCGCATACCGCGCGCATCGTCGACGCGCATTGCGATGTCATCCTGGTTGGCGACTCGCTCGGCATGGTGATGCATGGGCTCGAGACCACCGTGCCGGTGACGCTCGACATGATGATCTTGCAAGGTCATGCGGTGATGCGCGGCTCCAAGCGCGCGCTGGTGACTGTCGATCTGCCGTTCGGCAGCTATGAAGCGTCCAAGGAACAGGCCTTCGCGTCGGCGGCGAGGGTGATGAAGGAAACCGGCTGCGGCGCGATCAAGATCGAAGGCGGCCGGCGCATGACCGAGACCATCGCCTTTCTGTCCGAGCGCGGCGTTCCGGTGATGGCGCATGTCGGACTGACGCCACAGGCCATCAACACGATCGGTTCATTCAGGGCGCAAGGCCGTGAGGAAAGCGACTGGGCGCCGATCGAGGCCGACGCGCGCGCCGTTGCCGACGCCGGCGCCTTCTCGGTCGTGCTCGAGGCGATTGCCGAGCCGCTCGGCCGCCGTATCACGGCTCAGATTCCGATCCCGACCATCGGTATCGGCGCCAGCGCCGCCTGCGACGGCCAGGTCCTGGTGCTCGAAGACATGCTCGGCCTGTCGCCGCGGGTGCCGAAATTCGTCAAACGTTTCGGTGAGCTCGGGCCTTCGATCGAACAGGCGGTGAAAAGCTATGCCGACGAAGTGCGGGCGCGCACCTTTCCGGGAGCCGAGCACGTCTATCCGATGCGGCCGACACAGGTCACAGGTGGCGTCACCAAACTGCCCGAGCGCGGCAAGGGACCTTCCCGCGCTTAAAGCTGATTTTGCGCCGCTTCCGTCTCAACCATATGCGAAGGTTGCGCGCGGCAGCGCAGGCGTAAAGTCCTATTTTGCCTTGCTCGCGCCATATCATTAGACTAGGTCCGGCAACGCTTTATGGGCTGGCTTTACAGCTGGCTTGCTGGCTTGGTTTTGCGGGCTGGCTTTGGGCACCGCAGGCGTCAGAGGGGCCCAAAACTGGGGGCCAAAACTCTCGATTTTCGTTTCCGGTGCGCAACAGCAGGTTTGCAACAGCCGGTTTCCAATTCGGGGCCTGACCGGGACAGGTTGTCGCGGTTATGAGCGAGCGTCGGGGCGAGTGGGGTTGGGACAGGTTCAGTGAGCGATATTTTCAACGAAGTCGACGAGGAAGTTCGTCGCGAACAGCTCAAGAAGCTGTGGGAACAATACGGCACATATCTCATCGCCCTGTGCGTGCTCATCGTCGTGGGCGTCGCGGGCTGGCGCGGCTATCAATGGTGGGAAGCCAAGCAGGCAGCCCAAGCGGGCGCCGCTTTCGAGCAGGCCGCGGCCCTTGTCGAAGCGGGCAAGCATGAGGAGGCGGAATCCGCCTTCGCCAAGCTCGCCACCGACGGCACGGCCGGCTATCGCGTCCTGGCGGGCTTGCGCCAGGCCGCCGAACTGGCGCGCACCGATCCCAAGGCTGCCGTCGCTGCTTACGATCAGATCACCGCCGATAAAAATGCCGGCCAGGCGATCCAGGATTTGGCGGCGGTCCGCGCCGGCTTCCTTTTGGTCGACGGCACGCCTTACGCCGAAATGCGCGCGCGGCTTGAGCCGCTGACAGCGGCAGACCGGACCTTCCGACACAGTGCGCGTGAGATTCTGGCGCTGTCGGCGTGGAAGTCCGGCGATCTCGCTGCGGCGCGGCAGTGGACCGATTTGATCATCACCGATCCGCAGACGCCGTCGGGCACCCGCAGCCGTGCCGAGGTTTTGAGCGAGCTGATTACAGCCGCGAGCAGCAAGGGCTGACGCGATGCGAGTGGAGCGCAGTCGGTCATTGCTTCGTCTCGGGTCGGCCCTGGCCGTTGTGCTTGCGCTTGGCGCCTGCACCAAAGGCGGGCAATTCGATCCGACCGAAGTGTTCAATTCCGACGTGTTCGACAGCAAGAAGAAGCTTTCGGGCCAGCGCCAGGTTGTATTCCCGGGCGGCGTTCCCGGCACGACCACGGGCGTTCCAGCCGACCTCGTCAAAGGCTATCAGCCGCCGCCCGATCCTGCCGACGCCGATGCTGCGCAAACGGCTGCCGGCGGTCCGCCGGCGCCGGGTCAGCCAGCGTCCGGTCAGCCAGCGGCTGGGGCGGCACGCGCGGCAGCGCCGGTCGCTACCGCCGAGGCGAAGCCCAAGCCGAAACTCAAGCCGAAGCCGAAACTCGCGAGCACTCCGGCGCAAGGCCAGGATCCGGTCTGGAATCAGGGCCGGGCGGGACCCGCGACAAGCGGGCCGACGCGCATCAATGTCGGCGCCAAACCCGCGGCGCCCGCGCAGAACGGCGTCCAAGATCAAGGCGCGGCCTCGCAGGCCAACTGGCCGACGCCGACGCCGGCACAGCAAGTGCAAACCAACTGGCCGTCGCCGACCGGCGCGGCGCCGGCGCAAAAGACAGCGCAGCCGTCGCAATCGGTCTGGCCGAACCCGCCCGCGACGGCACAGTAGTCTCCACGTTACCGCCGCGGCGCCGCGCGATGCCGATACCGCGCACCGCCGCGTCGTCTGCTAGACTGACGAAATCAATTCCTCGCAAAGCGTATTTTCCGCCATGTCCTTCACTATCGCCATTGTCGGCCGTCCCAATGTCGGCAAGTCGACCTTGTTCAACCGGCTGGTCGGACGCCGGCTGGCGCTGGTCGACGACCTGCCGGGCGTGACGCGCGACCGGCGCGAGGGCGACGCCAGGCTTGGCGATCTTGAATTCAAGGCGATCGATACCGCGGGCCTCGAAGATGCCGAACGCGAAAGCCTGTCGGCACGCATGCAGGCGCAGACGGCCGCGGCGGTGACGCAAGCCGATGCCGTGCTCTTTGTCGTCGATGCGCGCGCCGGCGTTACGCCGTCCGATCGCGCCTTTGCCGATGTCGTGCGCAAATCCGGCAAGCCCGCCATTGTCGTCGCCAATAAAAGCGAAGGCCGTGCCGGCGCGGAGGGCGCGTTCGACGCCTATACGCTCGGGCTCGGCGATCCGGTCCCGGTCAGCGCCGAGCACGGCGAGGGCTTGGCCGATCTCTACGACGCGCTGCGCGCCGCGCTCCCGGAAGCGACGGCGGAGCCGGAAGATGAAGATGCCATCGTTGCCGCGCGCGGCGAGCAGCCCATTCGCATCGCCATTGTCGGCCGGCCCAATACCGGAAAATCGACGCTGATCAACCATCTGCTCGGTGAGGAGCGGCTGTTGACCGGCCCGGAGGCCGGCATCACGCGCGATGCTATCGCCGTCGATCTCACCTGGAACGGCAAGCCGTTTCGTATCCACGACACCGCGGGCCTGCGCCGCCGCTCGCGCATCGACGAGAAGCTCGAAAAGCTTTCAGTCGCCGACACGCTCAACGCCATCCGCTTCGCCGAAGTGGTAATCGTCTTGATCGACGCGCAGGCGCCGTTCGAAGAGCAGGACACCCGTATCGCCGACCTTGTGGAGCGGGAAGGGCGCGCGATCGTCGTTGCCATCAACAAATGGGACACGGTCGAGGCCGAGCCCGGCGCGCTGTCGCGGCTGCGCGCTTCCGTCGATCGCATGCTGCCGCAGATCAAAGGCGTGCCCGTCGCCGTTCTATCGGCAAAGACCGGCGACGGTCTCGACAAGCTGATGGCCGCAGTGATGAAGTCCTATGCGGTGTGGAACCGCCGCTTGCCGACGGCCGCGCTCAATCGCTTTCTGCAGGACGCGATCTCGACCAATCCGCCACCCGCGATCAGCGGCCGCAGATTCCGGCTCGATTACATCACGCAGCCGAAATCGCGGCCGCCGACCTTCGTGCTGTTCTGCGCGCGCGCCGAAGCGCTGCCGGAAACCTATCGTCGTTATCTGATCAATGGACTGCGCGAGAATTTCGACCTGCCGGGCACGCCGATCCGGCTCGCGCTGCGGGCCAAGGCCAATCCCTACGCCAAGAAGAGGCGGCGGCAACGATAATCGCACGTAGGCGGCGCTTTAGACATTCAAGCGGCAAGACGAAAGCGAGTGCCCGCATAGACGTAATGGCAGTTGCGAGCGGCAGTTTATGCCGGCGGCATGAACTGCAGAAGCTTGCGCTGCGGGAAGTCGTAAAGCTTGCCGGTTTCCGAAAAGCTCGGCAGGCATAGTGCGACGATCTTTTCCGCGACCTCTTCCGCGGTCGGTAGCGTCATCGGATCTTCGCCCGGCATGACTTGCGCGCGCATGCGGGTGCGCGTCGGGCCCGGATTGAACAGATTGACGCGCAGCGGTGTCGAGCTCGTTTCCGCGGCATAGGTTCGCGCCAGCGCGTCGAGCGCCGCCTTCGACGCCGAATAGGGGCCGGCATAGGCGCGGGCATTGGTCGCCGCGCCCGATGTCAGAAACACGGCGCGGCCGGCCGGTGCGCGCTTAAGGAGCGCATCCATGGCGCGGATCAGATGCCAGTTCGCGGTGACGTTGACGGCAAAAGCCTCGTCCCAGGCTTGCGGCTCGATGTGATCGAGCGGCGAGCGCTGGCCCCCGATCGCGGCATTTCCGATCAAAATATCGAGATGCTGATAGCGTTCGTTGAGCGCCGCGGCGAGCCGGTAGAGCCCGCCGTAATCGCGCATGTCGAGCGGCACCAATGTCGCCGAACTGCCGGCCGCACGTGCCGCGTCGTCGACTTCCTCGAGACCGCCGACCGTGCGCGCCACGGCGACGACATGCGCGCCCTCGCGCGCCAGCGCGAGGGCTGTGGCGCGGCCGATGCCGCGCGAGGCGCCGGTGACGAGCGCGATACGATCAGCGAGGGGCTTTGACATAGGGGCGGTCCGATCCAATCTTCTATTGTGGGCGCGGTATGGCGCAGGAAGCCGCGCGACAGGAACACATCATGTTTGCCGGACAGCTCGCACTGATTATTGCCGCCGTTTTTGCCGGTGCCGCCCTCTACGTCAATATCGCCGAGCAGCCGGCCCGGCTTCTTCTCGACGACCAGGCGCTGCTGCGCCAATGGCAGCCGTCATATAAACGCGGCTTTGCCATGCAGGCCCCGCTGGCTGTCGCCGGTTTCGTGTTCGGACTGTTGGCGTGGTGGCAAACGGGCGCGTGGCTGTGGTTGTTAGGCGCGGTCATCATGATTGCGAATTGGCCCTACACGCTGCTTGTGATTATGCCGACGAATAACCGGCTGATGGCGACCGATCCCGCCGCCGCTCGCGCCGATACACGAAAGCTCATCGAGACATGGGCGGCGCTGCATGCCGTCCGCACTGCGCTCGGCTTTGCCGCGGTGTTGATCTTTCTCTGGGCGTCGGTCTTGGCGTCGCTGCGCTAGCTCGCTTCGGCGAGCAGCGAGAGCTGGCGCGGCGCTGCGTCTTGCGCCGTGCGGTCGGTGAGGGGGGTCGGATATTCGCCGGTGAAGCAATGGTCGGTGAATTGCGGCCGGTCGGAATTGCGGCTCTTCTCGCCCATGGCGCGGTAGACGCCGTTGATCGACAGGAAGTCCAGCGAGTCCGCGCCGATGAATTTGCGCATCTCTTCGAGGCTATGCGTCGCGGCGAGGAGCTTGTCCTGCTCCGGCGTGTCGATACCGTAATAATCCGGATGGGTGATCGGCGGCGACGCGATGCGGAAATGCACCTCGCGCGCGCCGGCATCGCGCATCATTTTCACGATCTTTACCGACGTTGTGCCGCGCACGATCGAGTCGTCGATCAGAACGATGCGTTTGCCGGAAACCACGGCGCGATTGGCGCTGTGCTTGAGGCGGACGCCGAGCTGGCGGATCTGCTGGGTCGGCTCGATGAAGGTGCGGCCAACATAGTGGTTGCGGATGATGCCGAGTTCGTAGGGAATTTTGGATTCCTGGGCATAGCCGATCGCAGCCGGCACGCCGGAGTCCGGCACCGGCACGACCACATCGGCCGCGGTCGGCGCCTCGCGGGCAAGCTCGGCGCCGCTCGCTTTGCGCACATCATAGACGCTGCGGCCACCGATGATCGAATCCGGACGGGCGAAATAGATATATTCGAAGATGCAGGGGCGTGGCGCCATCGCCGGGAACGGCTTGTAGGAATGCGCGCCCTCTTCGTCGAAAATCAGAACTTCGCCGTTGTCGACGTCACGCACATATTGCGCGCCGATGATGTCGAGCGCGCAGGTCTCCGAAGTCAGGATCGGGCAGCCGTCGAGCTTGCCGAGGACCAGCGGGCGGATGCCGAGCGGATCGCGCGCGCCGACGAGTTTCTTGTTGGTGAGGCCGACAAAGGCATAGGAGCCTTCAAGCATCCGCAGGCCTTCGATCAGGCGGTCGACGAAACGGTTGCGGCTGGAACGCGCCACCAGATGCAGGATCACTTCGGTGTCGGTGGTCGACTGCATCATGGCGCCTTCGCGCACCAGCTGGCGGCGCAAAGTCAGCCCGTTGGTGAGATTGCCGTTGTGGCCTACGGCAAAGCCGCCGGCATTCAATTCGGCGAAGAGCGGCTGCACATTGCGCAGAATGGTCTCGCCAGTCGTCGAATAACGGACATGGCCGACGGCAGTGGTGCCGGGCAGGCGGTCGATGACTTCGCGCCGCGAGAAGGTGTCGCCGACCAGACCGAGGCGGCGTTCGGAGTGGAAGCGCTTGCCGTCGAAGGAGACGATGCCGGCGGCTTCCTGGCCGCGGTGCTGAAGCGCATGCAGTCCGAGCGCGGTGATGGCTGCAGCGTCGGGATGGCCGAATATGCCAAAGACGCCGCACTCTTCGCGCAGCCGGTCCGCATCCGGATCGAAGACTGAAGGTTCGGTCATGATTTTAGGACCCTCGTCGCGCTAGCTGTGCTGATCCGGCGTCGCGCCCGGAGTGTCGCTATCCTCCGGGTGCTGTTTTTTCAGCTTGTTTAAGATGGTGCTTTCGGGGTCATCCGGCAACATCGACATCAGCCATTGTCCGGTCCCGGCGAGCACAACCTTTGATTTGGCGTTTTTCACCCATTCCGGCTGGCTGCGGTCGGGCACCAGCCAGGTGAAGAACTGGAAAGCGATGACCACGATGATCAGGCCGCGGCCGAGCCCGAACAGAAAGCCGAGCGTACGGTCGAGCGCGCCGACCCTGCTGTCGAGCACCATGTCGGACACCCGGATGGTCAGGACCGAGACGACGAGCAGCGTCAACAGAAACACGCCGCCGACCACGGCGACTGCGGCGACGATATCGTTGTTGAAGTACTGTTTGGCGAGCGGCAGGAGCTTGCCGTAGGAGTAAAGCGTGGCGCCGGCGGCGAGCACCCAGGCGGTGATGGAGAGGACTTCGCGCATGAAGCCGCGCACCATGGCGAGCAGCCCGGAAATCAACATCACCACGATCAGGATGATATCGAGCAGCGAAATCGGCATCGGTTAAAAGCCCGCCCGCTCGTGTCCTGATTCCTCAATGCGCAGGTGCCTGCGGCACGGCCTCATGCGTATCTCGGAATCCCAGGAGACACCAGCAACTCTATGATCCAGGTGCAATTTTCCGGTCCGACGTTCCCGTTCGTGGTTGCCGCAAGGTTTCCGGAGCCTCGATTCCACGGTGCTTGACGTCGGTCCGCCCGTCCGCCGCGTGTATAGCCAAGCTCCGGCACGCCGTCACCCGTCTTCTCGCGTGGTCAACAGGCGGTCGCCCGATTAACCATCGCGGCCCCCGATGCGACGGGGGGTGTGGGTCCCGTCGCGGGCGATATCGGCCACAAGATTGGCAAGCATGCCGATGGCGGACAGCGCCACCCCGTCCGGGGCTTCGTTGCGGGCGGCCTCCGGGACGACGGCTTTGGTGAAGCCGAGCTTTTGCGCCTCCTTTAGGCGTGACGCGGTCTGCGCCACCGGCCGCACCGCGCCTGAGAGCGAAATCTCGCCGAAATAGACCGCATCGGCGGGAAGCGGCGCGCGCGCGAGCGAGGACACCAGCGCCGCCGCCGCGGCGAGATCGGCTGCCGGCTCCTGGATGCGCATGCCGCCGGCGACATTGAGATAGACGTCATGACCGGACAGGCGGACGCCGCAATGCGCCTCGAGCACCGCCAGCACCATCGACAGCCGGCTCTGATCCCAGCCGACCACGGCGCGCCGCGGCGTGCCGAGCGAGGTCGGGGCCACCAGCGCCTGGATTTCGACCAGAAGCGGCCGCGTCCCCTCGATACCGGCAAAGACCGCGGTGCCGGGACTGCCGAGATCGCGCTCGGACAGAAACAGCTCGGAGGGATTGGCGACTTCGCGCAGCCCCGCGCCCGTCATCTCGAACACGCCGATTTCGTCGGTTGGGCCGAATCGATTCTTCATGGCGCGCAGAATGCGGAATTGCTGCGAGCCTTCGCCCTCGAACGACATTACCGCGTCGACCATGTGCTCGACGACGCGGGGGCCGGCGATCTGGCCGTCCTTGGTGACATGGCCGACCAGGATGACGGCCGCGCCGGTGCGCTTGGCGAAGCGAATCAGTTCGCCGGCCGAGCCGCGGACTTGCGTCACCGTGCCGGGCGACGACTCGACGGTCTGCGTCCACATGGTTTGAATCGAATCGATGACCAGAAGTTGCGGCGTCGCGCCCTGCGACAAGGTGGCGACGATATCTTCGACCGAGGTCTCCGCCGCCACCTCGACGTCGGCTTCGGCAAGCCCGAGCCGGTCGGCGCGCAGCCGCACCTGCGCCACCGCCTCTTCGCCGGAAATATAAACCGCGCGGTGGCGGTTGCGCGCGAAGGCGGCCGCGACTTCAAGGAGCAAGGTCGACTTGCCGATACCCGGATCGCCACCGAGCAGAAGAACCGAGCCGCGCACCAGGCCGCCGCCGGTGACGCGATCGAATTCGGCTATGCCCGACGGCAGCCGCGGCGCTTCCTGGCTGGCGCCGCCCTTGAGCGGTTCAATGGCGAAGGCGCGCCCCTTGCGCGACGAACGGCGCGGACCCTCGGCATTTTCCTCGACGATCGTATTCCATCCGCCGCACGACTCGCATTTGCCGGCCCAGCGCGCCGTGACCGCACCGCAGTTCTGGCAGACAAAGGTGTGAGCGCGCGCGGCCATGTTATGCGTCCAATTGTGCGTCCAAGTTATGCGCCGCGATAGACGAGATGGCAGCGCGGGCCGACCCGCGTGAGAATTTCATAGCCGATGGTGCCGGCCGCCGCCGCGACCTCGTCGACGCCGATATCGCCGCCGATCAGCGTGGCATGGTCGCCGCGATGAACCGTGCCGGCCGGGATATCGGTGATGTCGGCGCAGAGCAGATCCATCGAAATCCGCCCGACAATGGGACAGCGATGTCCGGCGATGATGGCCGCGCCGCCTGGGCGCTCGTCGGAGCCGCCGCCGGCGCGCACGAGGCCATCTGCGTAGCCGAGCGCGACCACGGCGATGCGGGTCGGCCGCTTCGCCGTCCAGGTGGCGCCGTAGCCGACGGTGGCATCCCGCTCGACATTGCGGATCTGCAAGATGCGGCCGGTCAATTCGACGACGCTCTGCATCGGATTGGGCTTGCCCGGTGTCGGATTGACGCCATAGAGGGCCGCGCCAGGCCGCGCCAAATCGTAATGCGCCGTGTCGCCGAGAAAGATACCGGACGAATTGGCGAGCGAAGCCGGAATCCCGGAATAAAGCATGCGCAATTCGCGAAACAGTTTGATCTGCGCGGCATTGAGCGGATGATCGGGCGTGTCGGCGCAGGCGAGGTGGCTCATGACGAGCGCAATGCCGTGATTTTCGGTTTGCGCGCGCGGAGCGAGCGCTGCTGCCTCGTCAGGCGAAATGCCGAGCCGGTGCATGCCGGTATCGATATGCAGCGCCGCGCCGCCGCGCCAGGAATGGGCGCTGACGAAAGCGTCCCATTCGGCGAGCTCCGTGGTCGAATTGATCACCGGCCGCGCGTTGATCTCGATGAGGGCATCGCCCCATTCCACGGCGAAACCGTTGAGCACATAGATGGCGGCTTCGGCGACGCGTGAGCGCACCGCGCGCGCCTCGGCGATATCGGCGACAAAGAATGTCCTGCAGCCGGCCTTCGCCAGCGTCGCGGTCACGGGCTCAAGCCCAAGGCCATAGGCATTGGCTTTGACCACAGCCGCGCATTCGACGGTCAGGAGTTCGCGCACCAATGTACGCCAATTGGCCTCGATCGCGGCAAGATCGATGGTCAGCGTACCGCCGGTTTCCGGCGCGGCTGGGGCGGGGGCCGACTCTGAAACTGGAATCGCGAGCGCCATGTATTGCTATATGGCTGCTGCCGCGGCGGGGGTAAAGCGGCTCATCCTCTAGAAGCTCGGCCGATGTGTCGTGTCGAGATTGGCAAAGCGCGTGACCGCCGCATCGAACTGCAATTCGACCGTGCCTGTCGGTCCGTGGCGCTGTTTGCCGATAATGACTTCCGCTTTGCCTTCGACGCGCTCGCCTTCGGCGAGCCACTCGTTGAACTTTTCCCGGTTCGCTTCGGTCGGCTTGCGCATCTGGTGATAATATTCTTCGCGGAACACGAACATCACGACGTCGGCGTCCTGTTCGATCGACCCTGATTCACGCAGGTCCGACAGCTGTGGGCGCTTGTCGTCGCGGCTTTCGACCTGGCGCGACAATTGCGACAGCGCCAGGATCGGAATGTTGAGCTCCTTGGCGAGCGCTTTCAGCCGCGTCGTGATCTCGGTGATTTCCTGCACCCGGTTCTCGCTGGAGCGGCGCGACGAGCCGGTCAGAAGCTGCACGTAGTCGATGACCAGAAGATCGAGCCCGCGTTGGCGCTTGAGGCGGCGTGCGCGCGCCGCCAATTGCCCGATCGACAGGCCGCCGGTCTCGTCGACAAAGAATGGCAAGCTCTGCAATTCGATTGAGACGTCTTTGATCTTCTCGAAGTCGCCTTCGTCGATGCCGCCGCGGCGGATCTTATTCGATGGAATGCCGGTCTGTTCGGCAATGATGCGGGTGGCAAGTTGCTCGGCCGACATTTCGAGCGAGAAGAAGCCGACGATGCCGCCATTGGCGGCCGCCGTTTGGCCGTCCGCGCGCGTTTCGGGCACGTAAGCCTTGGCCACGTTGTAGGCGATATTGGTGGCGAGCGCGGTTTTTCCCATGCCGGGGCGGCCGGCGAGGATGATCAGATCGGATTGCTGCAGGCCGCCCATCCGCCCGTCGAGATCGGTCAGACCGGTGGCGAGCCCTGACAGGCTGCCGTCGCGCTGATAGGCGCGCGCCGCCATGTCGACGGCGGTGGTAAGCGCCTGAGCGAAACGCTGAAAGCCGGAATCGTAGCGACCGGTCTCGGCGATCTCGTAGAGCTTCCGCTCGGCATCCTCGATGTGATGCATCGGCGTCGACTCGACTGGCGCGTCATAGGCCAGATTGACCATGTCCTCGCCGATGAGGATCAGATCGCGGCGGATCGACAGGTCGTAAATAGTGCGGCCGTAATCCTGCGCATTGATGATGGTGGTCGCTTCCGCAGCGAGCCGCGCCAGATATTGGTTGACCGACAGGCCGGCAATATCGACGTCGCCGGGCAGGAATGTCTTCAGCGTCACCGGCGTTGCAAGCTTGTTGGCCCGCACCAGTCCGCTGGCAAGCTCGTAGATGCGCTGATGGATCGGTTCGAAGAAGTGCTTCGGCTCGAGGAAGTCGGAGACGCGATAGAACGCCTCGTTATTGACGAGAATAGCCCCAAGCAACGCCTGCTCGGCCTCGATATTGTGCGGCGCAGTACGGAACAGCGGTTCCGGCGGAGCCTGTTTGCGTGCTGTCGAATCGAATGCTGGCATGGTCCCGGTCAAAGGAATCGAAGGCTATGGCCGCAGGGCGGCGCTTAGCGAAATTGTCGTGGTTACTCAACATCGCGGGTCACTCAACGAAAGCCAAGGACGCAGCTCACCAAGTGAAGACGCACGCAAACACGGAACAGGGACGTTCTCGATAGTCCAGTGGCCCCGCGATTGGAAATGCTCATTGCCTCTGTCCCCACTACCCACTGTCGGGGCGGTGAGCGCTCAGCAGATTTCGCTTTAAGCTTGACGCGAGCCTGCGGCGAGGGGAGGGCGCAAATGCGGCGCCTGCAAGTTACGCGCAGGCAAATTATTCGCCGGCGAGCCGCAACGGCACCGCATGGCGGGCCTCGAGCCCGCGCAAGCGGGCTTCCTCGCGCGCGACGTAATCCCGCGTCTGCGGCGCAACGCCCTTGCGTTTGGCGATCTGGATCTGGAACACGACCATATCGCCTTCGCGGAACGCCATTTCCGAGCACGCGAGGTAGAATTCCCACATCCGCACGAAGCGCTGGTCGTAGAGCCGCACCACTTCGTCGCGATGCGCCAGGAAGCGCTCACGCCAAGCCTTGAGCGTTTTCGCGTAATGCAGTTGCAGCACTTCGACATCGGTCACGATCAATCCGGCGCGCTCGATCGCCGGCAGGACTTCGGACAAAGCCGGGATATAGCCGCCTGGGAAGATGTATTTGGCGATCCAGGGATTGGTGATGCCGGGCGGGCTGGAGCGGCCGATCGAGTGCAACAGCGCCAAGCCGTCATCGGCGAGAAGCTGGCCACATTTGCCGAAGAAGGTGTCGTAGAACCCGACCCCGACATGTTCGAACATGCCGACCGAGACGATGCGGTCGAATTGGCCCTCGACATCACGGTAATCGATGAGGCGGAAATTGGCGTCCTCGGTGAGGCCGCGCTCGAGCGCCCGATTCTGCGCGATCTGGAACTGCTCCCGCGAGAGCGTAATGCCGGTGACGTTGGCGCCGACGATTTCCGCGAGATAGAGCGAAAGCCCGCCCCAGCCGCAGCCGATGTCAAGCACTTTGGCGCCCGGTTGTGGCTTCAGCTTGGCCGCGAGATGACGCTTCTTGGCAAGCTGCGCATCATCGAGCGACTGGTCGGGTGTCTCGAAATAGGCGCAGCTATATTGCCGGTCGCCATCGAGGAAGAGCGAATAGAGTCCGCCGTCGAGATCGTAGTGGTGCGCCACGTTCTGGCGCGACCGCGACCGCGGATTGTACTGTTGCAAGCGGCGGAACAGGTGGCGGAACGGCCGTAGCAGCCAGGGCCAATTCGCTCCGCCAACCCGCTCTTGGCTGAGCAGCATGGCCAGAACGTCGGCAATCGAGCCTTGCTGGACGACGAATGTGCCGTCCATATAGGCCTCGCCGAGCTTGAGTTCGGGATCAAGAAGGACGGCGCGTTGAGCCGCCGACGTGGTAAAGCGCACTGCAACCGGTGGGCCGGAGCCGTCGCCGAAAATGTGGGTGGCGCCATTCGCCAAAGTGACTTTAAAAGAGCCGCGGCGAATGAGCTTACGTAAAAATATGAGCAGCAACCGATCCACGGCCGCCTCCACACACCACCATACTCCCCTTGCGCAACATGCGACGAATGGCGCTACGTTCCGTTTTTGCGGCGATTTTGCCGCTCGATCGGCTTATCGCGTCCCCGGGGTGATGTTGGTTGCCGTCATTAAAACAAAATCCTCGTCGACCAGCAATGCCGCAAAGGTATGTCTGTTTCGCCGTAATGCCGCCCTCGCATCCCGCGTTTTTGGGTCCACTATGATCGCTGAATTGACCAAGTCCCGGGAGGTCCGTGTGTTCCGCCGTCTTGTGCCGATGATCGGCCTTGTGGCCGTGTGGGGAATAGTCGTTGCGGCCGGTCCGGCGCGGGCACAGGTCAATATCGACCAGGGCAAATCGACCGCCGAGATTTTTTCCGGCGATTGCGGGACCTGCCATAAGACCGCGAAGGGGCTGGCGAACGGCAGAAATGCCGGCGCGCTCGCGGGCTTTCTGCGCGAGCACTATACGTCCAGCGCCCAGCAAGCCGCTTCGCTTGCGGCTTACGTCCTCGGCGCCGGCTCGGGACCTGCACCTTCGGCCGGTCTAAAGCCGGGGACGGGCGGGGAGCAGAAGACCGGCGAAGCAAAGCCCGGCGAGGCGAAGCCGGGCGATAAGACGGCTGCCCACTCTGGCCGACCGGAAGCCGGTGAGAGCGCAAAACTGCAGCAGCCCGATCAAGATACCAAGATCGAGGCGGAGCCCGCCGCGGCCGAACCGGCTCCTGCGGGACCGGCGCGTAAGCCCGCCGCCGGGAAACATGAGCCGCGGGCGGTCACCGCAAGCCGTGGGTCAAAGCAGGGGCCGGAAGCTCCGCCGCCCGCGCCGCAGGCAGCGCCGATAGTTGCACCTGAAACCGTGCCGGCGCCGGTCGCGACGGCGCCCGCCGCGTCCGAACCGGCCAATCCAGAACCTTCTAATTCGGAGGCGTCAGCTCCAGCCGTGCCGCAGCCGGCCGTGCCGCAGCCGGCCTTGTCGCAACCAGCCTTGCCAGCGACCGCCGCCGCGCCGAACGCCGTTCCGGATTCTGGGCAGGCGCCGAACGCCGCTGCGCCGAACGCGGAAGCGACTTCGTCCGCCAGTGCCGCCGCGCCGGCCGAGGCGTCGCCAAGCGACAGCGCACCGGTCCCGCGCGACGATATTCCTGACTGAGTTAAAAGGTCTGCGCCGACCCGATTACTTGGTGTCGGCGCTGGACGCGGCCTCGGCCGCTTCCTCGGGTTCGCTGTCTTCCGCCTTTGCCGCTTCGCCGGCGCCAGGCTCGAAGAACGACTCCGCAGCCGCGACCGCGGCTTCCTGCTCGGTCGGTTCGCGCAATTGCGCCACGTCTTCGCCGCGAGCAATGCGCGCGGCCTCGTCCTCGTTACGGGCGACGATGACCGTGATCGAGGACTCGATTTCGGGATGCAACAACAGCGGCACTTTGTGCTGGCCGATCGTCTTGATCGGCGAATTCAGCTCGATCTGATTGCGCGTCACCTGAAAGCCGGACGCGCCGATCAAAGCACCGATATCGCGCGGCGACACCGAGCCGAACAGCTGGCCGGATTCCGAAGCCTGGCGCAACACCGTGAAGGTCTTGCCGTCGATCTTTTCGGCGACTTGCGTCGCATCGGCCTTGGCCGCAGCGGAGCGCGCCTGCAGATCGGACTTCATGCCTTCGAAGCGGGTGCGATTTTCGTCGGTGGCGCGCAGCGCCTTGCCGCGTGGCAGCAGGAAATTGCGGGCAAAGCCGTCTTTGACGCGCACGACGTCGCCCATCTGGCCGAGCCGCGAGATACGTTCGAGGAGGATGACTTCCATAGCGGCCTCCTTTAGCGGATCACATAGGGCAACAAGCCCAGGAAGCGCGCTCGCTTGATCGCCTGCGCGAGTTCGCGCTGCTTCTTCGCCGAAACCGCGGTGATGCGGCTCGGCACGATCTTGCCGCGCTCGGACACGAAACGCTGCAACAGCTTGACGTCCTTGTAGTCGATCTTCGGCGCATTGGCGCCCGAGAACGGGCAGCTCTTGCGGCGGCGGAAGAACGGACGGCGGCCGCCCGCGCCTTGCGGTGACATTGCCATGTTTATTCCCCCGTACCGGTTGTGGTTTCTTCGGTGGTGTCGCGTCCGCGCCCGCGCCCGCGGTCACCACCACGATCCCCACCACCGCGGTCGCCGCGATCAAAGCGGTCGCCGCCACCAAAACGGTCGCCACGATCGAAGCGATCGCCGCGACGGTCGTCGCGGTCGCGATCGCGCTCGGCGCGCCGCATCATTGCGGACGGGCCTTCTTCCAGTGCTTCCACTCTGATGGTGAGGTAGCGCAGGACGTCTTCGTTGAGGCGTTCCAG
>DATHPQ010000103.1:0-15928 GCA_035483735.1 Xanthobacteraceae bacterium
GTTGTAACCGTGGGCTTCCAACAGGTCGTGGAAGAGCTTCATATTGAGCTCGTTGTCTTCCACGATCAGGACGGTCTTAGCCATCCCCTATCTTCCTTCCCCAAAACTGGGACATGAGCCTCAAGGCCGCCGCGGGTGCCAGGGCGCGACAACGCGACAGAATCGCTTTACGCCGCCTGCGGGCAGCGCCCCGGAACCTAGTGTGGATATATTACGGAAAGGCAAATGGAACCCGATGAAGGCGCCTGCGACAGAATCTCTTGAAGCGGCAGAAACGCTTGCGATTCAGGCGCTTGCCTTCATCGCCGAGGAACCAGAGCGGCTCGGCGCCTTCCTCGCCGCCTCCGGCATCGGCCCGGACGCGATCCGCGACGCCGCGCGCGAGCCGGGCTTTCTTGGCGGCGTCCTCGACCATATGCTCGGCAATGAGAGTCTCTTGGTCGCCTTCGCCGACAGCGCCGGGCTTAATCCCACAAGCATTGCGCGGGCGCGCCGGAGCTTGGGCGGCATGCAGTGGGAGCGTGATATTCCCTAGAGCGTCAATCGTTCAGATTGAATCGATTGACGCTCTAGTATCTTGATTGAGCATGATCTTTTCGGAAAACCGGTTTCCACTTTTCCGGATCATGCTCGAGTTGTTTAGGCACGAAGGTTGGCCGTGAGCGAAAAAGGCTTTTGCCGCGACTGCCTGACCACTGCTTCGCCGCAAAACCGGCGATGCAGCGCCTGCGGCTCGCCGCGTCTGCTCCGTCATGACGAGCTTGAAACGCTGTCGATTGCGCATGTCGATTGCGACGCGTTTTACGCCACGATCGAAAAACGCGACGACCCGTCGTTAGCCGCCGAGCCGCTCATTGTCGGCGGCGGCAAACGCGGCGTCGTCGCCACCGCCTGCTATATCGCCCGCACCTATGGCGTGAAGTCCGCCATGCCGATGTTCGAGGCGCTGCGGCTTTGCCCGCATGCCAAAGTGGTGCCGCCCAATATGGAGAAATATGTCAAGACCGGGCGCGAGGTCCGGCAGCTGATGCAGGCGCTGACCCCGCTGGTCGAACCGCTGTCGATCGACGAGGCCTTTCTCGATCTCACCGGCACCGCGCGGCTGCACAACATGTCGCCGGCCAAGGCGCTGGCGCGCTTTGCCAGTGACGTGGAGAAGAAGCTTCGCATCACCGTGTCGATCGGGCTTTCCTGCAACAAGTTTCTCGCCAAGGTCGCCTCCGATCTCGACAAGCCGCGCGGCTTTGCCGTGCTGGGGCAGAACGAGGCCAAGGCCTTCCTGGCCGAGAAACCGGTGAGCTTTATTTTCGGCGTCGGCAAAGTCAGCGCGGCGCGCTATGCGCGCGATGGCTTTCACCGCATCGCCGATCTGCAGCGCGCCGACGAGACCGATCTGATGCGCCGCTACGGCGAAGAAGGCCGCCGCCTCTATCGCCTCGCCCATGGCGAGGACACGCGCGAAGTTTCCGCCGACCGCGAGACCAAGAGCGTGTCGTCGGAGACGACGTTCGAAACCGACATTTTCGATTTCCGTGCCTTGGAGCTCATTCTGTGGAGTCTCACGGAAGAAGTCTCGACGCGGCTCAAGGCCAAGGAGCTCTCCGGCGCGACGGTGACGCTGAAACTGAAGACCGCCGACTTCAAGATCCGCACCCGCGCCCGCTCGCTCGACGCGCCGACCCAGCTGGCCCAGCGCATTTTTGCCGCGGCGCGCAGCTTGCTCGAGCCCGAATGCGACGGCACGAAATTCCGCCTGCTCGGCGTCGGCGTGAGTGCGATCGACACGGCGGATCAGGCCGACCCCGGCGATCTCATCGACGGCCGTGCGGCGCTGGCCGAACACGCCGTCGATAACGTGCGCGCGCGCTTCGGCGACGACGCGGTGGTGCGAGGCTTGGCGTTTGAGCGGCGGGAGAAGACGTAATAGTGGCCGGGTCTGTCAGTTAAGCCATTGTCGCCGCACGTGACTTTCCGGCGGAGTGGCCTTGAGCCTTGATCTGACAGATGTGCTAGTCTTTCGCTGTGGGCGGGGAGTAAACCGATACCCCGTGCAAGCCAGAACGTTCCGACCAGACGACGCCAAAGAATTGTCGGCAGAAATTGTCGAGGTGTTGCTTTGATCCGTAAGCGTTGCCGCGAGCAGTTGAAAGCCGCTCTCGTCGTCGGCGTCGTGTCCCTCGCTGCGAGCGTGACGTCGCCTGAATTGGCGCACGCCCAGGGGTTTTTTGATTTTCTCTTCGGCGGCCCGCAGCAGCCAGCGCCGCCGCCGCCGAGCACCAATTATCCGCCGCCGCCGCCTGCGGGCGTCGGGCGGGTAGCACCCGCCGCGCTCGGCCAAGAGCGGGTCACCGGGGGTGGCGAGAGCACCGGTCACGGGGTCGCGTTTTGCGTGCGGCTGTGCGACGGCCAGCATTTTCCGATGGAGAAAATGGCCAACGCAACGCCTGCGGATACCTGCCGGGCGATCTGTCCGCATGCCGGCACCAAGGTGTTTTTCGGCAGCGAAATCACCGGCGCCGTGGCCCAAGACGGCCAGCCATATACGGCGCTGCCGACCGCATTCGTTTATCGCAAGCAACTGGTGGCCAATTGCACCTGTAACGGTACGGATTCACTCGGGCTTGCGTCGTTCGATGTGAAAACCGATCCCACTTTGCGACCGGGCGACATCGTTTCGACAGGAGACGGGCTGTTGTCCTTTACCGGGAAATCCGGCCAGAGCGGGGCCTTTACGCCGATCAATCCAGCAAGTCTTCCCGTCGACATCGCCGGGCCGCAGGCACAGTCCCCGGCAAGCACGCCAGCTCCTGCCGAAGCGCAGTCCGGCGCGGCCGTGCCGCAGAACAATATGCAACAGACCAATGTCCCGCAGATGAAGCCGCACGCTCCGAACGCGCCGCCCGCCGCGAACCCTCATCCGCAAAACCGCCCGCCGCAATAGGATCGGCGGATGATCACGGGCAGAGCTTTACGGACAGGGCTTTATGGACAGGGCTTGGCATCCTTGATTTCGAGCGAACTCAGCTTCCCGGTGACAATAAAGTCGTTGTAGTCAAGCGTGAGCGCGCGCGAAATGCCGTTCTCGTAAAGCTCGAAACCGATCGAATAGGCCGGCGTCTGCTCGCTGGTATTGTCGGCCTGCTTCCTCTCGAAATAGCTGATGGTCACCGGCCAGCGCGGCATGGCTGCGAGCTTGGGCTCACCCGCCGCGGCGTCATCGTGCTTGCGTTGATCGGGCGCGAGTTTCTGGCCGATCACCGTCAGCGTGTCGAACACCTTTTCGCCGGTCTCGGAGCCGTCATAGACCGGGAAATTGAGAATGTTCTTGCCGTCATGCGCGGCGTTGATCACGCGCACCATGTGCTCGGTCGGAAACACGACGCCAGGGGCGAGGTCGAGTTTTTTCGGCTCGGGCTTTTCCAGCGCCACGGCGGTCTTGTCCGGGTCGTGCTCGGCATGGCCATCGACGGTGCCGGACAGGCTGTCGCCGACATAGTTCTCCGAACTGAATTTGAACTTCTTGGCGTCGGCGCCTTCCCAGGTGGTCGAGCGCAGGTCACTGGTCGAGGTCTTGCCCTCGCCGGTATCGAGCACGGAGACCTGACGGAATTCGAGTGAATAGCCGTCGCAGGCATTGCCGTCGAAATCGTAGAGGATGCGGCCGCTGACGCTTGCGATCTGCGCATTGCCGCGCACGTCGCCGAGCGACAGATCATAGATCGCGCGATGCGCAATCAGCGGGACCTGGGTGATCGGCGCGATCGGCGCGTCCTGCGACCAGGCGGCCGGCGCGGGAGCAAACAGAAGGCAACCGAGGGCGACAATGCGTGCAGCGAACCTGTGGTCAACAACCATGAACCAATCTCATCCATGCGCTCTGGAGCTGGCCCGCCCGGCTGCCCCTCCCATTTGATGTATGTTCTATGATGTTGGAATTGCGGCGAAGATAGGCAGCTTGGCCGGTTCGGGCAACCGCGGTTCCGGACGTGCTTGCACGGCCCTCACCGATCGGCGAAGAAGGCCTGGACGACAGAGCAATTTGGCAGTTTGCCAGACAGTGCATGTGGAGGGCGTTTATGGCCGGGATCGTGGACAGGAAGTTGCAGGAGCTCGGCATCGTGCTGCAGGAGCCACGCGCGCCGATGGCCAATTACGTGCCGTTCGTGCGCAGTGGTAATATGCTGACGGTTTCCGGCCAGGTTTGCATCGACGGCGCCGGCCAAGTCGTCGCCAAGGGCCAACTCGGCGCCGAGGTCTCCATCGAGGACGGGCAGAAGGCGGCGCGTGTCTGCGCCGTCAATCTTCTGGCGCAAGTGAAGGCCGCGATCGGCGACCTCGACAAAGTCGTGCGCGTCGTGCGGCTCGGCGGCTTTGTCAATTCGGCGCCGAATTTCCCCGACGGGCCCAAAGTCATGAACGGCGCCTCCGATCTCATGGTTGCGGTGTTCGGCGACAAGGGCCGGCATGCGCGCTCGACCGTCGGCGTCGCCGCGCTGCCGGCGGATGCCGCCATCGAGGTCGAGGGCCTGTTCGAAGTCTCCTGAAACCGAAAAGTGTCGCAAGCTTTGCAGCTCGATTGGCTCACCGCCCGCCCCATCGCCCATCGCGGCCTGCATGATGCCGCGAACGGCGTGATCGAGAATACGGCCGGCGCATTCCGGGCCGCGATCCAAGCCGGCTATGCCATCGAGACCGACGTGCAGGTCAGTGCCGACGGCGAAGCCATGGTGCATCATGACGATGCGCTCGGCCGCCTCACCGAAGGCGAAGGCCCGCTGGACAGCTTGAGCGCTGCCGCGCTCAAGCGCGTACCGTTTCGCGGCAGCGGCGAGCACATGATGACGCTCGGCGAATTGTGCGATCTCGTTGCCGGGCGAGTGACGCTCGTGGTCGAGCTCAAGGGCCGCTTCGATGGCGACGAGCGCCTTGCCGCACGCACAGCCGACGTGCTGTCGCGCTATAGCGGCCCGGTCGCGGGCATGTCCTTCGACCTGCGCCAGGTCATGCAACTGCGGCAAAAAGCGCCGAGCCTCGCCCGCGGCATGACCGCGGCGGAATACCGCCAGAATTCCTATCGAGACTTGCGGGCCGGCGCACAACGCGGGCTGGGCTATGTCCGGGCGGGGCTTCGGGCCAAGCCGCAATTCCTCGCCTATGGGGTCGACGGCCTGCCGGGACTGCTGCCAAGCGTCATGCGGCGCATTATGTGCATGCCGGTTCTGACATGGACGGTGCGGACAGAAGTCGAGCGGCGAACGGCCGCCCGCTACGCCGACCAGATGATTTTCGAAGGCTTTAGGCCGTGAGAGTTAGGACATGAGCCCGGCGCGGAAGGAGGCGAAAGACAAGGCGGATCAGCCGGACCGCGCTGTCGAGTTGCGCATGAGCGCGGTCGACAGCATCACGGAGGTCAGCAAGGCCGACTGGGATGCCTGCGCCAATCCGTATCATCCCGTTGAAGCAGAGTCTGCGACAAGTGCAGCGCCCTGCCCGCCCGGCCAAGATTCAAGTCTTGAGACCACTTACAACCCGTTTGTTTCACACGATTTTCTATCGGCGCTTGAAGAGTCGAAATCGGTCGGCGGCCGGACCGGCTGGCATGTTCAACATGTTCTAGCCAAAACTTCCGACGGCACATTAGTGGCTGCGGCGCCGGCCTATCTCAAGAGCCATTCGCGCGGTGAATATGTGTTCGATGCCGGCTGGGCCGAGGCCTATGCCCGCGCCGGCGGCAGCTATTACCCGAAGCTGCAAATCTCCGTGCCGTTCACGCCGGCGACCGGCCCGCGCCTCTTGGTGCGCGACGGCTTGCCGGCGCCGGCGGTACGGCGCGCGCTGGCCCAAGGGCTCACGCGATTCTGCGGCGTCGCCGGCGCGTCCGGAGTCCATGTCACCTTTGCCACCGAGGCGGAATATCGGCTCCTCGGCGAGCTCGGCTATCTGCAGCGCACCGATCAGCAGTTTCACTGGGAAAACCAGAATTTCGCAAGCTTCGACGATTTCCTGTCAGCGCTTGCCTCGCGCAAGCGCAAGACGCTGCGCCGCGAACGGCAGGACGCATTGTCGAACGGCATCACCGTGCATTGGCTCACCGGCAGCGATCTCACCGAAGACATCTGGGACGCGTTCTTTACGTTCTATATGGAGACCGGCTCGCGCAAATGGGGCCGGCCCTATTTGACGCGCGAATTCTATTCGCTGGTCGGCGCGAAGATGCGAGGCCGTATTTTGCTGGTGATGGCGAAGCGCGCCGGACGCTGGATCGCGGGCGCGATCAATTTCATCGGCTCGCACACTTTGTTCGGCCGCCACTGGGGTGCCGTCGAGCATCACCCGTTCCTGCATTTCGAACTGTGCTACTACCAGGCCATCGATTACGCGATCGCGCATAAAATGCAGCGCGTCGAGGCCGGCGCCCAAGGCGAGCACAAGATTTCGCGCGGCTACATGCCGACGACGACCTACTCGGCGCATTACATCGCCGATCCCGGCCTGCGCCGCGCCATCGCCGACTATCTGGTGCGCGAACGCGCTTACGTCGCGGCCGCCGGGGAAGAGCTTTCGGAACTGGCGCCGTTCCGCAAGGATTTGGCTGCGGAGACGGAGTGACGTTTGATTGCGCATGATCTTCTCGGAAAACCGGTGCCCACTTTTCCGGGTCATGCTCTAAAATCGCTTTGCGACGTGTATTGAGCAGCCGCGGAGGGTGCGATGCCGAGTTACGACGCCAACAATGTCTTTGCCAAAATCCTGCGCGGCGAATTTTCGGCGTACAAAGTCTATGAGGACGACAAGGTCCTCGCCTTTCTCGACATCATGCCGCAGGCGGCGGGCCATACTTTGGTGGTGCCGAAAGCCGCCGCGCGCAATTTCCTCGATGTCGAACCGGACGATCTCGCTTATCTCATCAAGATCACGCAGAAGATCGCGAAGGCCGCGAATTCGGTTTTCGCCGCCGACGGCATCAACATTTTTCAATTCAACGAGCCGGCCGCGGGGCAGACGGTGTTCCATCTGCATTTCCACGTCATCCCGCGCAAGGAAGGTGTGCCGTTGAAACCGCCGGCGAGCGTGAGGGAGGATCCGGCAATCTTGGCCGATCAGGCGGCGCGGCTTGCGGCGGCGCTGAAGACTTAAGCCGAGCGGCTAGATATTCGTTGGAGCATGATCTTTTCCGAAAACCGGTTCCCACTTTTCGGGATCATGCTCTAACCCGGCCGCCCCCGCGACACGCGCTCGATCTCGGCGCGGACCATGCGCTCGACCATGCCCGGCAGATTGTCGTCGAGCCACGACTTCAACATCGGGCGCAGCATCTCGCGCACCAGGTCTTCCAGCGTGCGGGCGTTTTGCGACAGCACGGTCTGCGCGAGCGCATTGAAGGCCGAGTCGACGGCGGCGCTGGTCGCGCCGGAAATGAGCCGGCCCTGGTCGTCATGCAGACGCGGCGTCGGGAATGGCGCATAAGACGGCAAATCGGGCGGCGGCGGTGGCGGCAGCTCGGTCGCCTCTTGCGCCTCGTCGAAACCGACATCGGAGCTGCCGTCAATGGTCCGGAACTGCGGCACCGGCGGCGACGGATCGAGCGCCGCCGTCATCGATTCGGTGAGATCAAGAATATCGGCGGCCTGATCCGCCACGGTCTCCCGGTGAAACGCAACCGGCTCCTCGACGACCGGAGGTGGCGGCGGCGGTTCATATTCGATTCGCGGCGCCGGCGGCGGTTCAGCCTGGACCCGAGGTGGCGGTGCGGGAGGCGGTGGTGGCGGCGGCGCGGCGAAGACGTCCGGAATCTCCTGCAGCGGCGGCAGAGGCGGGAGCGGCGGCGCTTCGGCGCGCGGCGCATCCGGCGGACGCTGCGCCGTTTTGCTCGCATCGTCGTCGGCGATAATGCGGCGAATGGAGGCGAGAATCTCCTCCATCGACGGTTCTAGCGACCTCGCCGGCTGATTCATGCACGCCCTCGCCAGGATTTCTTACGCGCCAGGATCTCTTACGCGCCATTGCCCATACGCGCGACCGCCGCGAGCCTCCCCCTCAGACGCCCGATTCCGGCGAATCACGCGAGGACAACTATGCAATGTTGGCGGTGAGTATGTCATGACGAAAGTCGAACGCAAGGCGCGGCAAAGCGCGGTCCTGTGGACACAGAACCCGGCTGTGCCGGCGCTGTCTCAAGATGGAACAAACAAGGAGTATGGGCGGCTTATCTGCCGTCGGGCGTACGCACGCCGACCCAGGCGTCGCGGATCTGCTGATAATGAATCTGCGGATCGTAGATGGTGATGTCGAGCCCGAGTCGCTGCATCGATAGCGCGCCGACGGCCGCCAGCAGCGTGTAGGACGCCACCACGCGATCGTGCTGCGCCTGCACCAGCGCCACGCGCGCATTGACCAGTTCTTGCTGCGCGTTCAACACGTCAAGTGTGGTGCGCTGGCCGACGCGCGCCTCTTCGCGCACGCCGTTGAGCGCGATCTCGGCGGCGTTGACTTGCGCGGTGGTCGCTTCGATTTGCGCCTTGGCCGCATCGAGCTGGCCCCAGCTCTGCACCACGGTCTCACGCGCCTGATCGCGATTGACGTCGAGCGTCAGGCGTTGCGTGCCGAGCGTCTCCTTGGACTGGCGGATGACCGAATATTCGGCGCCGCCCTGATACAATGGAACAGTCAGGGTTCCGATAACCGAAGCAGTCGTTTGCTTATTGGTCGTGGAGAGCGGATCCCACGCCTTCTGCACCGAGGCCTGAACGCCCAGATTGGGATAGAGATTGCCCTCGTTGACCTTCACCTGCAGCTCGGCGATGTCGACGCCGTACATCGCGGCCAGCACCGCGGGATTTTGCGCCTCGCCTTGGGTGATGGCTCCGGGGAGCGTCGGCGGCGACAGCCGATCGACCGGTGTGCCGGGCGCGAGATGCCCGGGATCGACGCCGATGATGCGGCGGTATTGCGCTTGCGACGTTACATATTGCGACTGCGCGGCGAGCAATTGCGAGCGGCCGGCGGCGAGCCGCGATTCGGCCTGGGCGACGTCGGTGCGCGTCACCTCGCCGACATTGAAGCGGTCGCGGGTCTGTTTGAGCTGTTCGGTGAGCACTTCGACGTTGCTGCGCTGCAGATCGAGGGTCGCGCCATCGCGCAACAGATCCATGTAGGCGGTCGCGGCGTCGAGCAGCACTTGCTGCTCGGTGACGCGCAGCGTCTCGCGCGCGCCCATCACCTGGCTTTCCGCCTGGCGGGTCTTATTGAGGGTCTGATTGCCGTTATAGAGCGTCTGCGTCGCCGTGACGCCGATGCTGCGCGAACCGAAATCGTCGGCGATGTTGGAGTACGTCGTGGTGTTGGGAAACACCGACTGAGTGACCACGTGCGAAAGCGTGCTCGAGTAATTGTAGCCGCCGGTCGCCGTGGCGCTGATCTTCGGCCGATAGCCGGACAGCGCCTGCGGCACGTTCTCGTCCGTCGCCCGCAACGTGGCGCGCTGGGCATTGAGTGACGGATTGTTCTGGTAGGCTTGGACCAACGCCCATTCGATGGTGTCAGCGAAAGCCAAGCTGCATCCGCCAAAAAACATGGTGGTGCCGATCACAGCGAGGCCAGCCGCGCTTGCAATACCCGCCGGCAGTCTTCGTCTACTCATGACGCAGACAGCTCCCCACCCCTGTTCCACCAGCCCCCGGTGGACTCTTGCTCAGCACGCACACCAAAAACGCCCCGGCCCAGCCCGCCAGGGAACTTTAAACACGAACTTATGCTGCCTGCGGCACTGGCGAAACCCTGGGCATGGGGGTCAAATGCAGAAATTCAGGCGATGGCACATAAGGGCCACAGGTACGAAATGTCGCGGATTTATGGGGCTAAATCGTGCGCGGCAGAGTGGCCTTTATGTGGCCGTCACGAAGCATCCACCGAGGGTTGCCGAACCGGCGCCGGACTTAACCGAAAAGTCAGAAAACGAAAGCCGGGGTTGCGGCGAATCCCGGCAGAATCGGCGCCGCGGCATCGAAGATCGGGCGACCGACGAGCCGGCCCTCAGCCAAGCGATACAGCATGGCCTTGCCGGCGGGACCGGACTTGAAAAGACAGGCCAGCCGTCCGTTCGGCTTCAACTGGCCGGCAAGGGAATCCGGCGTGATCTCGCTTGCGCCATTGAGCAGAACGAAATCGTAGGGCCCCGATGCCGGCCACCCCGCAGTCAACGGGCCGGTGACGACGGTGACATTGTTGGCGCCGCCTGTGGCCGCCAAAGCCTGCTTGGCCAGCGCCGCGAGCGAAGCGTCCTGTTCCAGCGCGGTTACCGAGCCGGCAAGCCGCGACTGGATGGCTGAGGAATAGCCGGTGCCGCAGCCGACATCGAGCACGCGATCGTCGGGACCGAGTTGCGCCGCCTGAATGAGCTTGGCGAGCACCATCGGCTTGAGCAGCGCGCGGCCGTCCCCGATCGGAATATCGGCATCGAGATAGGCCCGTCCGGCGAGCGCCGACGGCACGAACAGCTCGCGCGGGACCGCGAGCATGGCCTCGATCAAATCGGGATTGGTGACGTCGGCGGTGCGAACCTGGCAGTCCACCATCATTCGGCGTGCCGCGGCGGTGTCGAACATCTGTGAAGTCCCCGATCTGCGCGAAATTCCGGCCTCCCGGTTTTTGCGATAGCAGTGCTGAAAACGCAAGCGCGAGACTACCCATGGCCAGCCGCCGGCAACCCGCCCTGCTTTTGCCCGACTGTGGCCGCGCAAACGACGAGCGCTCCGGGCGCGGCAAATCGGCCTATCCGCGCGATATTCGCGCTGTCATTTATGCTGCTTTTAAGCCCCAGTGGTTACGAGCACGGGTCACAGACTTTGGCTGCGCATAGGCATTGCTTAATGGATTTGGTGCAGATACCCATGCCGCTCTCAAATGCGTAAGTTACTGCCCAGGATGGCCACGTGGCGGAGTGGTTACGCAACGGTCTGCAAAACCGTGTACCCCGGTTCAATTCCGGGCGTGGCCTCCAACACTTAGCGAAAGCGCCTTGAGCGCACGTCAACAATAAGTCAACTGATCAGCGGCATGTCATTCCTGACGCGTAGTCAATTTCGCTATGACGGGCACTCCATAATACCGCCGCCCGCTCGACCGGCTGGCACCAGACGTAGCGCGAAGAAATCAGGTTCGGTTGCGCCTACGAATTGTTGCTACCGTGCCGCTAGAGCGTAATCTGCCCGCTCGTCATGGGCTGATGCATGGACTCTAGCACGACACCGAAAACCGACCTGGAAGCCATCCTCGACTGGTTGGAAGGCCACGTGCGCAGGGCTGCCGAAACCGCACGCCCTGGGTTCGCGTTCGCGACTTCTTCCAGAGCTAATTGAATGGTCCAGTTCCATGATTGGTGCGACTCCGCCGACACGCCCGTAGGCAATCACCACGTTCGGGTCATGACGGGCCGACCGGCGGATTCGGCAACGGCGGTTCAGGTGACGGCCACAGCCGTGCCGGCCCACTACGCCGCCGAGGAACGCATCGCCGGAGCGCTTGCTAGACTGGGTAAGGTCGCCGCGGCGAAGATGATCACTGATCTACTTCCGCAAACGCCACAGATCCGATCGGGCGACCTCGGCGAGATCTACGCGACGGAGTGGATCGACGGGCACAGTGGCTATCGCGCGCCCATCAAGCGGCTGCGCTGGAAGGATCACCGCAACATGGCGATGCGCGGCGACGCTATCTTGGCCCCGACGATCTCTGGACGAACTAGACCTCAGCCATTCACCCTATTTGCCGAGTGATCCCTTGGAAAGCGAAGGCCGGACAGTTCGGCGTCGTGGTCGAACGTCACGGGAAAACGCGTAAGGCATTTAGTCCCGCTGGAGTGCCTGTAGTGCACCCAGATATCCAACGTCACTATTACTAAGAGGAAAACGAGCGCTTTGCCCGTCACCAGGCCAGATTCTATGTTGACCGATTGTTGACCCGCCGCCCGCCAACACCACAAAGCCACGATTTTAAAGGCGTTATTTGTCGAGAGCACGCGGTTTGGGCAACCGTATTCAAACGGAGAAACACGTCCCAATGCGTCATTAGCCGGCGCGATGGTTAAACTCCCGGCGTCCGCTTTACCCCCCAAAAGCTGCCACGGCTGTTCGTGCCCGGCGCGGCCGCTCTGGGTCATTAGCTGCCGCGACCACCGAAACTCTCGGCGTCTGCTTTACCCCCGAAAGCGGCCGCGACAACCGCCGAGCGCCACGTCTGCTCTGGGCCAAGGCGACATTCTTCCGAATGTCGCCTTTAGCCATAAACGGACATGCTCGGGAATTAAGTGCTGTAATTTCCCTTGCTGACTTTGGCGCGTGCAGATGGAGCTTTCTGCCCGCGCCGGTGCGAAGTGGCCAGCTCATGCAGTCCGATTTTGTTAGTGCGCTTGCCGTCGCGAATATTCGCTGAAGCAATAATCGGCAGCCTCGCGCAAAAGATAGATCCATAGGGATTACGCGGAGAGGCCTGAAGCTGGCCGCCGTGAAGTTCGATGATGGAACGACATATCGACAATCCCATCCCCATACCGTGGGTCTTTGTCGTAAAGAACGGCTCGAAAATGCGGCTCATGTGGCTTGGGTCGATCCCGGCGCCTGAGTCCTCCACGATGATCAGCGCGTGATCGGATCCACCCATCTCCGATTTAACAATCATGACGCGATCTCGATCGGCGATGGAGCTCATCGCTTCAACGGCGTTCATGATCAGATTGAGGATAACTTGCTGCAATTGCGTCTGCTCGGCCAAGACGAGCGGTAGGTCGTCGCGTAGTTCAGTTTGTAGAGACACCTGATGGCTCTCTAGTTCGCCACGAACAACCGCGAGCACCTCGCCTATGAGATCGTTGACGCTCAAGGGTTTCCCCTCATCGCCGTCCTTACGGAACATAGAGCGGATTCCGGCAATGACCGCACTCGCGCGATGCCCATCATCGACGATGCGCTTTAAGAGCGCACGGACCTCGTTGACATCGGGCTCCGGCCTGTCGAGCCAGCGCAGGCCAGCATTGGCATTCGTGACCAGGGCGGTCAGTGGCTGGTTGACCTCATGCGCGATCGAAGCCGTCATTGCACCCATGGTCGTGTGCCGACTTACCCGGGCGAGCTCGCGACGCGAGATTCGCAATTGATCCGCCGCGCTCTTGAGATCGGTAATGTCTCGAGCGACACCATAGATTTTGCCTTTCTCGGCGACAGCTTTCCACGACAGCCAGTGATAAGAGCCGGTTTTATTCTGCAGACGGTTTTCAAAATGAAGCACACTAAGGCCCCCGGCGACGCGAGCCTGCTGCGCCCTTGTTTTTGCAAGATCGTCGGGATGGATCAGCCATTCGAATGTCTTGTTGAGGAGTTCGCCTTCGGACCAGCCGAGCGTCGTCTGCCAAGCCGGGTTGACCGCGATAGATCGGCCTTCCATGTCGGCGACGACCAGAAGGTCTTCCGATACGTTCCAGATTCGTGCGCGCTCCTGAGCCTCCGTTTCGACGCGGTGCTCTAGTGTTTCGTTCAAGATGCGGAGTGCTTTCTCGGCCTCGATCTGTTCGTTGACATCCGTATTCGTACCGAACCAGCGGACAAGATCGCCGGCCTCATTACGGATGGGTAGCGCGCGCGACAGAAACCAGCGGTACGTGCCGTCCTTGCCGCGAAGTGGAAAAGTATCTTCCCAGGGCGAGCCGGCAGCGAAGCATTGACGGATTCGATCGACGACGCGGTCGACATGCTCGGGGTGGTGCACTTTCTGCCATCCCCATCCCTGCATTTCCTCCAATGTCGTCCCGGCGTAATCGTGCCAACGCTTGTTGTACCAATAGATCGAGCCCTGCGCGTCGGCCGTCCAGGCAAACTGGCTCATGTTGTCGGCGAGTTCGCGAAATCTGGTCTCGCTGGCGACGAGCGCCGCTTGCGCCTGTTTGCGCTCAGTGATTTCCTCGGCGACCACGTTGACGCCTAAGATGCTACCCTCTCCGGTTTTGAGAGGATACCAATTGGTAACCCACACGCGCTCTGAGTTTCCGCCGTCCGGCCGCTGCCCGTTGACTTCAATCCCTGTGATCGACTCTCCAGTCCGCAAAATCGCCTGAACGATCTTTTCGACCTGATCGGCGACCTGCGGGACCGTATCCCGGACCGACCGACCAATATGGTCGGCGACTGAAATCCCGCAGATTTCCGTCAGATGCCGATTGATTTGCAAATAGCGACAATCGGGAGTCAGAAATGCAAGACCAATCGGGGCGGTTTCGTAAAGCAGCTTCAATTCCGGTGTCCGTGCCTCGCTCTCCCGGAGCGCGACTTCATGCTGCCGTCGCTCGGCAAAGAGGGCGGCGAGAACGAACGCGCAGAGCGAAGCGGCCAGAATGCCAGCCTGAGCCACCAAGACGCGCTCGGCGCTTGGAAAGCCCGTGTCACCAAAAATGCCTATTGCAAACGTCGTCGTCCAAACAATTGTAAGGGCAATGATGAACGCCGCGGCGGCACTAAATACCGGGCGGCAGCGAGCTGCCAGCCAAAGCAGAAGTGGGAATAACAATACAATGGCCACTACAGTGGCCCAAGGCTCGCGGGGCAGAAAAATAATTAATCCGCTTATTAAAGACAGCGTAATAAGCGCCGCTGCCCCTTCGATGACTTCGCGCCGGGGCGGCGGGTCGCGCATCGCTGAGCCAAGTCCGATCAGTAGCGGCGCGACCGTCACGATCCCGAGCGCATCCGATGTAAACCAGTGATGCCAAATGGTCAGGATCGGAGCTGTTGAGTTATGGAACCATACGTAGCCCGCCGTTCCGCCGATGCCCGACACGGCAGTCCCAACGATCGTTGCCGCAAGAAATCCCGCAACGTACCGCAACTTGCCCAGATTAAACGAAGAACCGAAATAGAATTCGATTAATGCCGCGACGAGCAATGCTTCGCCGGCGTTACAGAGAGCGAAGACAATGGCGCTCCATATTGTCCGGTCGCCCAGGAGATTGGCTACGATGGTCGCAGCCATGGCGCCGGCCGCTGCCGGCAGTCGCGCGCTGGGACCAAGTGCGAGTAGGACGCCGGCTGCGACACCCGCGGCTGGCCAGAAGACCGCTACGCCATCGGGTTTGGTTAGGAGCATAAGGCTGAGCCGAGCCGCCAGGAAATAGGCAACACCCACTGCGGCGCCTAGTCCGATTAAATTAATCCAGCGCCACGTCGGCTCAACGAAGCCGGGCAGATGATCGTCGACCTGTGTTTGCAAATCTTGCAATTAAGGGGGCTCCGGCTCGCAGTACTGACTTCGTCCCCGGCCTATTTTACTGACGAAATCTCATCTTTGAAAGTTTATTGACTCGCGTACCCTAGTCGTCGATCGAGGCGAGCAAAGAAAATCCTGTAACACGCGGATTATCTGATTCCCGTCCAGAAAAAGCCCGGCGCGAGCTAGGCTTTGATGCGCTGGTTACGCACGGCAATCGAGAGGCTGGCCACCAATTCTGGCGCCCACATTACCCCCGAAAGCGGGGATTGAGCGCGACTGCCGGAATGTCCGCTAAGGGCCGCTAGCGGACATCAGTCCACACGCTCGAAATCACCCGGCTTCCAGGTCTTGTCGAACCACGGTTCTAACGGCGCGTAGAGCCGAAAAAGTGAATTCCAACCTATGCCTGGCATAGTCTGCACCCAGTTAGCTTCCTGCCCCGCCGGAGCCTTGGGGCCGAACCACACCGTCACCGATCCGTCACTACGTTCGCTTCAATCGGCCTAGCGCGAGTCGGGCAATAGCGGCCGGTGCCTCATCGGGTATGGCGAACACGCAACTGACATTGATCTCGCAAAGCACATAGGTGTCCGCACCCGCGGCAGTGCGCGGGCCGTAGAGAAAGTCGGCATCCCAGATGATGGGGAGCGAGGAGGCATCGATCTCCAGGACTTCC
>DATHPQ010000104.1:0-9243 GCA_035483735.1 Xanthobacteraceae bacterium
GCGCGCATCGCCCGCAACAGGATTTGCGGTAATTGCGCCGGATTGGAAACCAGCTCGACGTAATGGCTGCAATCCTTGAACAGGATTTCAGGATGGGTGGCTTGGAAATAATCGATACCGATTTCGGTGCTTGGAATATGCGCGGCAATCGCCAGCACCGGCACGCGGCTGCGATGACAATCGTAGAGGCCATTGATCAAATGTAGATTGCCCGGGCCGCAACTGCCGGCGCAAACCGCCAACTCTCCCGTGAGATGAGCCTCGGCGCCAGCGGCGAAGGCTGCGCCCTCTTCGTGGCGCATATGCATCCATTCAATGGACTTGCCGCGCCGCAAGGCGTCGGTGAAGCCGTTGAGCGAGTCGCCGACAACGCCGTAGATTCTCTCGACGCCGGCATTCGCCAGCGTCTCGGCCATGAAATCCGCAGCAGTCTTGCTCATCGTCGGTCCTCCAAAGAGTTACTGATAGGGCGGGTGGAGCGAGCGCTCGAATAACGTGAGAGTCAGGCATCGGGTCACCGGGAGTCCAATCGTAGAATATCCAATTGGATGTGCGAAAGTCAGGGGTATCGCGCACTGATATAACCGGCCGGCATGGCTCATAAGACGATTTATGTCATTGTATCGGCGGCATTCGGTTTCTAAACTGTTTTAACTTGCCAGGATGTGCCGGCACCTGCAGCATCGAAACGGGGGCGTTGCGATGTCGGTCAAGCCCGGAGAGTTCGTGTCCCGAAAGCTGGCGCTCTCCGTCGCCGCTCTCCTTCTCGCCGCCTTCGGCGCCTTCGGCGCCTTCGCCGGGGAAGCGACCTATCCGGATCGTCCCATCACGATGATCGTGACCTTTCCGGCGGGCGGCGCGTCCGACGTCCTGGCGCGCGCGAGCGCCGACGCATTGTCGCGCGGGCTCGGCCAACCGGTGGTGGTGGACAATCGGCCCGGCGCGGGCGGCCATATCGGCGCGGAGTTCGTAGCGCATGCGGCTCCCGACGGTTACACGATTTTGTTCGGCACCAACGGCACGCTCGGGATCGGTCCGGCGCTGTACAAGAATCTGCGTTACGATCCGCAACGCGATTTGGTGCCGATCGGAATTCTGCACAAATTGCCGCTGCTGCTGATCGTCCACCCGTCGGTCCCGGCAAAAACGCTGCCCGAGTTGATCGACTACGCGCGACAGAATCCGGGAAAGCTCAGCTTTGCATCGGCGGGTGTCGGCACCGTGTCCCATCTCGCGGGCGAGCTTTTCAAGAGGGAGGCGGACATCGAGATCCTGCACGTCCCGTATAAGGGCGATGGCGCCACGTTCCCGGATTTGCTGGCAGGCCGCGTTTCGATGATGCTGGGGACAATACCGACGGCGCTGCCGCTGACGCAAAGCGGGCAGATGCGCGCGATCGGCGTGACGACGGAGGAGAGATCGCCATTGGCGCCGGATATACCAACGCTCGCGCAATCCGGCCTGCCGCAGTTCGATGTGAGCGCATGGACCGGCTTGTTCGCTCCCGCGGGCACGCCGCAGCCGATCATCGAACGCCTGAATGCCGAAACGCAAAGAATTGCCGCCGCGGACAGGGCCTACACCGCAGTGATCAAGTCGATGGCGACCGACGTCGTCAGCTCGACCCCGGAAGCGTTCGGCGCATTCGTGCGCGAGGACGTCGCGCGCTGGACCAAAGTCATTCAAAGCGCCGGTATCGCGCAAATCGAGTGAGATCACTGCAGAGAACGCACGATTGAGGAACGCCAGAGGAATGCCATGCTAAATAATACATCGCCGAACGATACAGCAGCGAACGATACATCACTGAGGGATACGTCCAACGCCGCGGCCTACGAATCCATCACCGTCCAACCGGTCTCGCCGCATATCGGCGCTGAGATCGGCAATATCGATCTGACCCGGCCGCTTCCCAATAATCAGGTCGAAGAGCTGCATCGGGCGTTCACCCAGTATCAGGTGATCTTCTTTCGCGATCAGAAAATCAGCTTCGACGACCAGATCCGCTTCGGCCGCTATTTCGGTCCGCTCGGCAAGCATGTCGGAGGCGCGACCATCAGCAAGACCACGGAAAATCCGCTGGTGCGAAAGTTCCACTACGACGAGACGTCGACGCAGATTTCCGGTGAGAACTTTCACAGCGACCAATCCTGCGGGGCGATTCCGCCGCTCGGCAGCATTCTTTACAATCACACCGTTCCGCCCGATGGCGGCGGCGACACGATGTTCGCGAGCATGTATGCCGCTTATGACGCACTATCATCGCGGATGAAGACCTATCTCTCGGGACTGACGGCGACCCATGACGGAGCGCGGGTCTTCGGTCCCACCGCGCCGAAGGCTGTTCATCCGGTCATCATCAGGCATCCGGTGACCGGCAAGAAGGTCATCTACGTCAACACCGACTTCACCGCGAAGATCAACGAATTGCCAGTGCTGGAGGGCGAGCGAGTCCTGCGATTCCTGGTCGATCATTGCAACAAGCCGGAATGGACCTGCCGCTTCCGCTGGACCGCGCATTCGATCGCGTTCTGGGATAATCGCTGCACCCATCATAAGGCGATTTGGGACTACTGGCCGCATGTGCGGTCCGGTTACCGGATTCAGGTCGAAGGCACCGCTGCACCCGAAGCCGGCTGACGCAAAGCGCCGCGCCGTACCGCCACGATCTCGGCAAGAATCGAGATCGCAATTTCGTCAGGCGTAATGGCGCCGAGATCGAGGCCTGCCGGTGCTTTGACTTTGGACAGGAGCTCTTGTGCTACGCCGCGTTCGGCGAGCGCGGCCTTCAACGCTTCCGCCTTCTTCCGACTGCCGACAAAAGCGAGGTAATCGACGTCGACCGCGAGCGCTGCCGCCAGGGCGGCTTCGTCGCCGCGCCCTTGCGTCGAGACGACGACGTAGCGGGACGCGGCCTCCTCGACCGGCAGCGCGAAGCCTTCGATGCGGTGATCGGCGTCGGCGAAAGCCTGTTGTTCGGCCGCCGGCGCGCAGACCGTGACGGCAAAACCGGAGCGTCTCGCAAGATCGGCGACGGCGACCGCCACCGGGCTCGAGCCGCAAATCACCACTTGCGGCCGGGGCAGGATCGGCTCGACGAAGATATCCATGGTGCCTTGGCTCGGGCACATATTCTTGGCGAAGCGCACGCCGCCTTGCTCCTCGCCGGCCTTATGGCCTTGGCCGTCGAGTGTGTCGGGCGGCTGCACCGAGACGAGCCGCGATTTGCCGTCCGCCATGGCGTCGCGCGCCGCTTTGAGCACTGCGGCGCGTGCGCAGCCGCCGCCGATCCAGCCTTCGGAAATCGTGCCGTCCGGCAGGATCACCGCTTTCGCGCCGGCTTTCGCCGCGGTCGCCGCCACTGTGCGCACGACCGTGGCGAGCGCGAACGGCGTGCCGGCGAGCTTGCGCGTCGAGACGATATCGAGGATGTCGGCGTGGTTCATCATATCCTCGCCAGGTAAGGCTCCAACGCCGCGAGGCTTTTCAGATTGTGCGCCGGCGCGAACAAATCGATATAGGGCAACGCCGCTTGCATGCCGCGCGCCTGCGGCGAATAATCGCGCCAGCCGATCAGCGGATTGAGCCAGATGATTTTCTTGCAGCGGCGGCGCAGGCGCCGCATTTCGCCGGCAAGCTCTTCCGGCGCGCCGGTGTCGTAGCCGTCGGACACGATCATCACCGCGGTGCGCGAATTGATGACGCGGCGCGCGTGCCAGCGATTGAATGTTGCCAGGCTTTCGCCGATGCGGGTGCCGCCGCCGATGCCTTGCGCCATCAACGACAGCTTTTCGACCGCACGCGTCACGTTGCGATCGCGCAGCGACGGCGAGACGTGTGCGAGCCTGGTGTGAAAGACGAAAGCCTCCGCCTCGCGGAATGCATCGACCACGCCGTGCAGGAAACGCACGAAGAACGCGGTGTAAAGGCTCATCGAGCCCGAGGCATCGAGCAACACGACGAGCCGCAGCGGCTTGATCTTGCGGCGGCGCCAGGCGAGGTCGAGCAGCGTGCCGCCGTGCGACACATTGCGGTGGATGGTGCGGCGCAGATCGAGCCGTCTTCCGCGACGGCGAATTTGCTCGCGGCGAACGAGCCGGGCCCGCATCGTGCGGGCGAGCCGCGCGGCGAGCGCCCGCGTCGCCGCGATGTCCTCGGGGTCGACGATGTGACGAAGGTCGGTTGCGGACAAGGTCTCAGCACGCGAGGCGCCGTCGCGGCGGCCACGGCCGTCCGCCTGTGCTTCAGCGTCCGCATCGTCGCGCCGCTCGACATGGTCGGGCAGGCCGAGCGCCTCCTGCGGCACATGCGCTTGCGCAAGCCGTCGCGGCGGCGCATGGGCCGCGGCCGGCGCACCGGAAAGAACCTGCCGCTGCCGCATGTCGCGGCCCTGCCAGAATGCTTCGAACACACCGTCGAAGCGATCCCAGTCCGAATGCGTCGCGCAAAACAGCGCGCGCAAAGCCGGCTTAAGCGAGGTCGGCTGTGTTGCGGCCGGAGAGGCGAGCACCTGCAACGCGTCCCGCGTCTCCGCAAGGCCGACGCAGAAGCCGTTGTTGCGCAATGTCCGCGCAAAGCCGGCGAGCCGGCGGCGCATCGGCGCGCCGATGCAGGGAAGATCGGATTGTGCGAGCGCACTATTCATCACGCCACCTTGCCCAAAAGGCGCTCGCTCACCTCGCGGGTCATGCGGGCGCGGTCTTCGTGGGTCTTGAGCAAACAGATCATCGTTTCGTAAACCGCCTCGGGTTCCTGGCGCAGGTCGTGCAGGCCGAGCCCGGCCAGCGTCGCTGCCCAGTCGAGCGTTTCGGCGACGCCCGGCACTTTGCGCAAATCCTCCTTGCGCACTGCCGCCACCATGCGCGCAATCTGCAAGGCCAGCGTGGTGTCGATGCCCGGCGTGCGCACAAGGATGATGTTCGCCTCGCGGTCGACCTCGGGAAAATTGATATAGTGATAAAGGCAGCGCCGCCGCAGCGCATCGGACAATTCGCGCGTGCCGTTCGAGGTCAAGACGACGTGCGGGATCGAGACGGCCTTGATCGTGCCGAGTTCCGGAATGCTGACCTGAAAGTCGGACAGGAGTTCGAGCAAGAAAGCCTCGAATTCATCGTCGGCGCGATCGACTTCGTCGATCAGCAGCACAGGCGGCGAGGGACGGCGGATGGCGGCCAGAAGCGGCCGTTCGAGAAGATATTTTTCCGAGAAGATATGCTCCTCGATCGCGTTGGCGTTTTCGCCGACGCCTTCGCGGGTTTTTATGGCGAGAAGCTGCCGCTGATAGTTCCACTCATAAAGCGCGGCGTTCTGATCGAGCCCCTCATAGCATTGCAGGCGGATCAATTCGGCGCCATGCACGGCGGCGAGCGCCTTGCCGACCTCGGTCTTGCCGACGCCGGCCTCGCCCTCAAGCAGCAGCGGGCGCTTGAGGAAATCCATCAGCCATAGTGCGGTCGCGATGTCGTCGTCGGCGACATAGCCAACGGCGGCGAGTCTTTCGGAAATGTCTTCGCGTTTCATTCGTGCGTTCCGCAGCACCTGATCATAATCATATGGTGCTCCGGCCGGCTTTATTCCGCATGCAGTCCGAGCTTCTCGGCAGCCGTCCAGGTGCGCCAATGGTCGTGCGGCATCTGGATATGGGTCGAGCCCAGGAACGCAAAGGCGTCGTTGACCGCATTGGAGAAACAGGGCACGCCGCCGACATTGGGGCTTTCACCGACGCCCTTGGCGCCGATCGGGTGATGCGGCGACGGCGTCGTGGTCCAGTCGGTTTCCCAATGCGGGGTCTCGACCGCAGTCGGCAGGAAATAGTCCATGAACGAAGCGGTGGTGACATTGCCGTCGTCGTCGTAATGAATTTCCTGCCCCATAGCGATGGCGAAAGCCTCGGTCAGGCCACCGTGAATCTGGCCTTCGATGATCATCGGATTGATGCGTGTGCCGCAATCATCGAGCGCATAGAAGCGACGTACTTTGACGGCGCCGGTATCGACATCGACATCGACGACGCAGATATAGGCGCCGAATGGAAAGGTGAAGTTCGGCGGATCGTAATAATTGATCGCCTCCAGCCCTGGCTCCATGCCGGGCGGCACTTCGTGATACGCCGCCCAAGCGAGCTCGGTCATGGTCTTGAAGCGCTCGGGATTGCCCTTCACGCGGAAGCGGTCGATGTCCCATTCCAGATCGTCGTCGTGCACTTCGAGCATATAGGCGGCGATCATCTGCGCCTTGGCTTTGATCTTGCGGCAGGCCATGGCGGTCGCGGCGCCCGATACCGGCGTCGAGCGCGAACCGTAGGTGCCGAGGCCGTAAGGCGCTGTGTCGGTATTGCCTTCCTCGACGGCGATATTGTCGGCCGGAATGCCAAGCTCGGTGGCGATGATCTGCGCGTAAGTCGTCTCGTGGCCCTGACCCTGCGACTTGGTGCCGAGCCGGCAGATGCCTGAGCCGGTCGGGTGGATGCGGATCTCGGCGGAATCGAACATCGCGATGCCGAGAATGTCGCAGGCGCGCGAGGGGCCGGCGCCGACGATCTCGGTGAAGAATGCGACCCCGATGCCCATCAGGTCGCGTGTCTCGCCGCGCTTGAACGCCTCGCGCTTTGCTTTCTGTTCTTCGCGCAGTTTCTTGTAGCTGACCGATTCCATCGCCTTGTTGAGCGCGGTCTGATAGTCGCCGGAATCGTATTGCCAGCGGAAAGCCGACGTATAGGGAAATTGCTCGCGGCGAATGAGGTTCTTCATGCGGAATTCGGCCGGATCCATGCCGAGCTTTTGCGCCATGATGTCCATGGCGCGCTCGATGCAATAGGCGGCCTCGGTAACGCGAAACGAGCAGCGATAGGCGACGCCGCCCGGCGCCTTATTGGTATAGACGCCGTCCACCAAACAATGCGCGGCCGGAAAATCGTAGGAGCCGCTGATGATGCTGAACAGGCCCGCCGGCCATTTGCTGGCATTGGCGCAGGCGTCGAACGCGCCATGGTCGGCGATCGTGTAGCAGCGCAGCCCAAGCACCTTGCCGTCCTTGGTCGTCGCGATCTCCACGTCCATGTGAAAGTCGCGCGCGAAGGCCGTCGTCGAGAGATTCTCGATGCGATCCTCGGTCCATTTCACCGGACGGCCGGTGACGATCGAGGCGACGATCGAACAGATGTAGCCCGGATAGGCACCGACCTTGTTGCCGAAGCCGCCGCCGATATCCGGCGCGATGACGTGAATCTTGTGCTCGGGGATTTTTGAGATCAGCGAGCCGACGGTGCGGATGACATGCGGCGCCTGGAACGTGCCGTAAAGCGTCAACTCGCCTTTGATCTTGTCGAAGGAGGCGACGCATTGGCAGGTCTCGAGCGGGCAGGGATGAACGCGCTGATAGACGATCATCTCCTTTATGGTCACGTCGGCTTTGGCAAAGGCCGCGTCGGCGGCCGCCTCGTCGCCGGCCGACCACGAGAAGATGTGGTTATAGTGCTTGCGCTTGCCGTGGGCGCCTTCGGTCTTGTCTTTCAGGTCCTCGCGGATCATCGGCGCGCCGTCGGTCATCGCCTTGAGCGGATCGACGAGCGCGGGAAGCTGCTCATATTCGACTTCGACCAGATCGGCGGCATCGGCCGCGACATAGCGGTCCTCGGCGATGACAAAAGCCACTTCCTGGTTCTGGAACAGCACCTTGCCGTCGGCGAGCACCATTTGCGTGTCACCGGCCAGTGTCGGCATCCAGGCGAGGTTGACGGTTTTCAGCGTCTCGGCGGTCAGCACCGCGACGACGCCGGGCACGGCCGCGGCCTTGCTGGTGTCGATTTTTTTGATACGCGCATGCGCATAGGGCGAGCGGTTGAAATCACCATAAAGCATGTTCGGCATTTTCACGTCGTCGACGTAATTGCCTTTGCCTTGAACGAAGCGGATGTCTTCGACGCGCTTCCTTTTGCAGCCCATGCCTTCGAGTTTGGCGGTGCGTTGTTCGGCCGTGGGGGTCATGTCGTTCATTCTGCGGCCTCCTGGAACGGCACGCCGCTGAGCTTGGCGGCGGCGAATTGAATAGCTTTGACGATGTTCTGATAGCCGGTGCAGCGGCAGAGATTGCCGGCAATGCCGAAGCGGATTTCCTCTTCGGTCGGGTTCTTGTTCTCCTGCAGGAGGCGATAAGCGCGCGTGATCATGCCCGGCGTGCAGAAGCCGCATTGCAGACCGTGCATCTCGCGGAAGCCTTCCTGGATGGCGTGCAGGGTGCCGTCCGCATTGGCGATGCCCTCGATGGTGCGGATATCGGCGCCGTTCGCCTGCACCGCGAACACGGTGCAGGCTTTCACCGACTTGCCGTCGAGGTCGACGGTGCAGGCGCCGCAATGGCTGGTCTCGCAGCCGATATGCGGCCCGGTAAGATTGAGTTGCTCGCGCAGGAAATGGATGAGGAGCGTGCGCGGCTCGACCAGAGCTTCGACGTTTTTGCCGTTCACCGTCATTTCCACTTGGGATTTTGCCATCTGTCCTCTCCTCAGCCGCGGGCACGCGATTTGGCGCGATCGAGCGCGCGCGTGAGCATCACGCCCGCCATCTTGGTGCGATAGATCGCGGGGCCGCGCGCGTCGGCGGCGGGCGACGTGATCGCCTCGGCGGCGGCGACGGCTTTTTTCACCGTGGCTTTGTCGAGCGACGAGCCGGTGAGGATTTTCGCCGCTTCTTCCGCCCACAAAGGCGTTTCCGCGACATTGGTCAGGCCGATCGAACAGCTCGCCACCTCGCCACCGGACATGGTGAGGACGATGGCGGCGGCGGCGGTGGCATAATCGCCGATCTTGCGCTTGAGCTTTTCATACGCATAACCGTGGCTCGCGGGCGGGGCGGGGATCCGGACCGCGGTCAACACGTCGCCGGCTTCGAGCGCAGTGAAATAGGCGCCCTGATAAAACTCCCGCGCGGCGATGCGGCGCTCGCCGCTCTTGCCCATGACGTGATAGGTAGCGCCAAGGCACATCATGACGGCGGGCATGTCGTTGCCGGGATCGCCATTGGCGACATTGCCGCCGAGCGTGCCGACATAGCGCACTTGCGGATCGGCGATCAGGAGCGAGGTCTCGCGCAGGATCGGCACTTTCGCCGCCAGGAGATCGGAGCCGATCAGATCGTGCTGGGTCGTCATGGCGCCGATGACGACGTCATCGCCGTCGCTGCGGATGCCTTTGAGATCGGCAATGTCGGCGAGGTCGACCAGATTGGCAGGCGTGGCCAGACGCAG
>DATHPQ010000105.1:0-32938 GCA_035483735.1 Xanthobacteraceae bacterium
ATGAACATCGCGAACAATATGAAGAACCAGCCGAGATTGAGCACCAGTTCCTTGAAGAACGGGAACACGAGTGTCATCGAGAACTGCACCTGGCCGAGCTTGACCAGCGCCACGCAGGCGATCGCCGCGATGATGAATTCAAGCGCGAGCCGCGAGCGGCCGCCGAAACCATCATGCGACTGCTTGGAGACTTTCAGATAATCGTCGTAGAAGCCGATCAGGCCGAAGCCGAGCGTGACGCCGAGCACCACCCAGACATAAGGGTTGGACGGATTGGCCCAGAGCAGCGTCGACACCAGCATGCCGGACAGAATCAAGAGCCCGCCCATGGTCGGCGTGCCGGCTTTGGCGATGATGTGCGATTTCGGCCCGTCGCTGCGGATCGGCTGGCCCTTGCCCTGCAACAGGCGCAGCCGATCGATCATGATCTGGCCGAACAGGAACACAAACAGCAAAGCGGTGATGATCGCGCCGCCGGTGCGAAAGGTGATGTAGCGAAACACATTGAGGACAGAGAGCCTGTCTGACAGTTCGACGAGCCAATACAGCATTGCATCAACCTTGCAGCGCGGTGGTGTCTTGCAGCGCGTGTTCGCCGTTGTCGTGCCGTGGATAGGCGCGCTGCAACGCCTTGACGATGGGCGCCATGCGCGAGCCGAGCGAGCCTTTGACCATGACGACATCGCCGGCATGAATCGCGGGCAGCACCTGCGGCTCGAGCAGGCTTGAGTCTTCTGCATAGCCGCCGCGGCGGCTCGCGGGAAGGGCCTGCCACAAAGCGTGCATCAGCGGACCGCAACAGAATACCAGATCGACCGCATTGGCGACGACGGCGTCGGCAAGCCCGCGATGCAGCGTCCGGCCTTTCGGGCCGAGTTCGAGCATGTCGCCAAGGACGGCAATGCGGCGGCCGCGCGGGCCGACCATGGCCTTGCCGAGCACGGCAAGAGCGGCGGCGACCGAAGCCGGATTGGCGTTATAGCTGTCGTCGATGATGAGCGCGGAACCGCCGGGCGGCTCGATCTCGATCGGGGCGCCGCGCCCGGTGACGGGATTGAGCTCGCCGAGCGCCAGCGCGCCGAGCGCAAGGTCGGCGCCGACCAGTTCGACCGCGGCGAGGACCGCAAGCGAATTGCTGATCAGATGCCGGCCCGGCGCGCCGATCTTATAAGTGATCTCGTGGCCGAGAATATTGGCTTCGACCGTCGAGGAGCGCGCCTGCAGCACATGTTTGACGAGGCGCGCATCGGCTTTCTTGTTTTCGCCGAACGAGACGATGCGCGCGACGCCGGCTGCCTTGGCGCGCCGCTTGAGCTGATTGAACTGGGCGATGTCGTGATTGAGCACCGCCGCGCCGCCCGGCTCGATGCCGCAAAAGATTTCGGCTTTGGCATCGGCGATCTTGGCGATCGTGCCGAGAAATTCGAGATGCACCGGCGCGATCGTGGTGATGATCGCGACATGCGGGCGGGCAAGCCGTGTCAGCGGCTCGATCTCGCCTGCGTGGTTCATGCCCATCTCGAACACGGCATAGCGTGCGGTGGCGGGGCAGCGCGCGAGCGACAGCGGCACGCCCCAATGATTGTTGTAGGAGGCGATTGAAGCATGGGTCTCGCCGTCTTTCGCCAGTGCGACCCGCAACGCTTCCTTGGTGCTGGTCTTGCCGACCGAGCCGGTGACGCCGATCACCTTGCCTTGGAAACGCGCGCGAGCGGCGACAGCAAGCTCGCGCAGGCCGGCGAGCACGTCGGGCACGATCAGGAGCGGCGCATCGGCGGGAAATTGCCCGCGCCGGTCGGCCGCGACCACGGCTAATCCGGCTTTGGCGGCGAGCGCCTGCGCGACAAAGTCGTGGCCGTCGCGATTGTCGCCGGTAATGGCGAAGAAGGCTTCGCCTCGTTGAATGGAGCGGCTGTCGATCGAAAGTCCGGAAATAGTTTCCGGCAGCGCGCCCTGACGTTCGGCGCGCATAGCTTGCGCCATTGCGTCAATGGTCCACAGCGCGGGCGCGATACTCATGTTGCGAGTTCCTTGAGAGCCGTGGCCACTGCTTCATGATCGCTGAATTCGATCACCCGATCACCGATAATCTGGCCGGTTTCATGGCCCTTTCCCGCGATCAACAGCACGTCGCCTTGATGCAGATCGGCAATGGCGCGGTGGATCGCCTCGCGCCGGTCGGCGATCTCGATGGCGCCGTCCGCTGCGGCAAGGGTCGCAGCAAGGATCGCGGCACGGATCGCCGCGGGATTTTCGCTGCGCGGATTGTCGTCGGTGACGATCACGCGATCCGCTTTCTCAGCGGCGATGGCGCCCATCAGCGGGCGCTTGCCGCGGTCGCGGTCGCCGCCGGCGCCGAACACCACGACAAGCTTGCCGGTTACATAGGGCCGCAGCGCCTCGATCGCCTTGGCGAGCGCGTCGGGCTTGTGCGCGTAATCGACAAAGATCGGCGCGCCGCGATTGGTGCCGACCCGTTCGAGGCGGCCTTTGGCGCCGGTGAGATGTTCGAGCGCGGCGAAGGTCGAAGCCGCGTCGCTGCCGGTTGCGATCGCAAGACCCGCGGCGACCAGCGCATTCTCGATCTGGAATTCGCCGACCAGCGGCAGACGGAGCTGATAGGTTTTCTTGCCGTGCTCGATCCGCATCGTCTGCGCAAAGCCGTCGATCTTGGCTTCGGCAAGGCGGATGCCGGTGCCTTTGTGCCCGACGGTCATGATCGACAGGCCGCGCGCCTCGGCCGCGTGCACCACGGCGTCGGCGCGATCGTGATCGGCATAGATCACGGCCGCCGCGCCTGGCTCGAGCAACACCTTGAACAGACGCAGCTTGGCCTCGAGATAGGCGTCGAAGCTCGGGTGATAATCGAGGTGGTCGCGGGTGATATTGGTGAAGCCGCCGGCCGCGATGCGCAAACCGTCGAGCCGCGATTGATCGAGGCCATGCGATGAGGCTTCGATGGCGAGATGCGTCACGCCTTCGCCGGCAAGCCCGTCGATCGAGCGATGCAGCGCGACCGGGTCGGGCGTCGTCAGCGAGCCGTAAGTCTCGCCGCGCGGCGACACGATGCCGACGGTGCCGATGCTCGCGGCGCTGTGCCCGAGCGAGGTCCAGATCTGCCGCGTGAAGGCGGCCACGGAAGTTTTGCCGCTGGTGCCGGTGACGGCAGCAATGACGCTTGGCTGACGCGGATAGAATTTTGCCGCGATCAGCGCCAGTGCGCGCCGCGCATCGGCAACATGGACGAAGGCGACATTCTCCGGCGGCGGCGTTGGCAGCCTCTGCTCGGCGACGATGGCGGCAGCGCCAGCGGCAATTGCGACCGGCACAAAACCGAGGCCGTCGGCCTTGGCGCCGGGAATGGCGACGAACAGGCTGCTGGGTTTGACGGTACGGCTGTCAGCCGTCACCCCGCCGATGTCGAGAGCGGCGTGGTGCGCGTCGAATTCCGCGTCGGACGGCAAAATCTCGTGAAGTTTCATTAGGGCCCGGTCGACATCCGCACCGTCGACAATGCGGCCAGTGACTTAGCGGTTTTCCTTCAGCGAGGCCAGTATCAGCTGATCGGCCGGCGGCAGGTCCATGCGCGGCTGGATGCCGAGAAGCGGCGCGATACGCGCCACCACGGCGCCGCCGGTCGGCACCGCGTTCCAGCCTGAAGTCTTGAAGCCGTGCGTCTCCGGCAGCGCCTGCGGCTCATCCAGCATGACCAGGACCAGATAGCGCGGCTGGTCGGCCGGCATCACCGCCATGAAATCGGTCAACACCCTGGTCTTGGAGTAGCGGCCGAATTCCACTTTGTCGGCGGTTCCGGTCTTGCCGCCGATATAATAGCCCGGCACGTCGGCCTTCGATGCAGTGCCCTTCTCGACATTGAGCCGCATCAGATAGCGCATCATCAGGCTGGTCTCGGGCTTGATGACGCGGGTGCCGAGCGCTTGGGCCTCGGCTTCGCTGCGCTTGAGAAATGTCGGCGGGATCAGAATGCCGCCGTTCATCAGCGCCGCGACCCCCATCACCGCCTGTAGCGGCGCGACCGAGAGGCCGTGGCCGAAGGCAATCGTCATCGTGTTCAGCTCGCCCCAGTGCCTGGGCACGATCGGCTCGGCGCTTTCCGGCAGTTCGGTGCGCAGCCGATCGAGCTGGCCCATCTTTTTCAGGAACGCCTTGTGCGCGTCGATGCCCATGGACATCGCAATATGCGCGGCGCCGATATTCGACGAGTAGGTGAAGATTTCCGGCACCGTGAGCGCGCGCTGCATCGGCTCGAAATCGTGAATCTCGAACTTGCCGTAATGCAGCGGGTTGTGCGCGTCGAAGGTCGATTTCAGCGTCGCCTTGCCGGAATCGAGCGCCATCGCCACCGTGAAGGCCTTGAACGTCGAGCCCATTTCATAGACGCCGGTGGTCAGCCGGTTGATCAGCGTCTGGTCGTGCGGGTCCTGCGGATCGTTGGGATCGAAGTCGGGCTCCGACACCATGGCGACGATTTCGCCGGTACGGACATTGAGCACGACACCGGCCGCGGCGAGGGTGTGGAATTTGGCGCGCGCGGCGACGAGCTCGTCGCGCATCGCGTGCTGGACGCGCAGATCGAGCGCGAGCTGCACCGGCGTCTGCAGCCGGTCCGAGGCGAGCCCCGCCATATGCAGCGCCATCAGGCCTTGGCCGTCGAGCCATTTCTCGATGCCGGCGATACCCTGGTTGTCGATGTCGACGCGGCCAAGCAGATGCGAGACTTCATCGCCGTTCGGATAGTCGCGCTTGTTCTCGTTCAGGAAGCCGATGCCCGGCAGCCCTTGGCGGTAAATCTCGCGCTGCTGCTCCGGCGTGATGTCGCGCTTGAGCCAGACGAAGCCGCGCTTTGATGCCAGCCGGTCGCGCAAGTCCTTGGCGTTGACATCGGGCAGGTCGGCGGTCAGCAGTTCTGTCGCCTCGTCAACGTCAATGAGCCGGCGCGGCTCGGCATAGAGCGAGGGCACCCGCACGTCGGTCGCCAGCACCTCGCCGTTGCGATCGAGAATGTCGGGGCGTGCGGTCGCAATCGCATCTTCGGACACCACGCGATGCGTGGTGTGGCTGTTCGAGACGATGGCGAACATCACGAGCCGCACAGCGATAATCGTATAGACGGCGGCAAAGGCGAGCATCGCCAGCACGATCCGCGCCCGCGCCTTGGCGCCGCGGTCGATATTGCTGCCATAGAGCATCTTGCGGATGAAGCGCCGCCGCCACGGCTCCGGCGGTTTGACCGGCAAAATATTGGCGGTCACGCTCATTATTGCGGCGCTCCGCTTGTTGGCCGCGGCGTTCCGATCGGCTGCGGCGCGGCGCTTGCGGGCTTCGGCGCGGCCGGAACGCTTCCGGTCGTTGCCGGCCCTTCAGAGTTCTCGATGATGCCGCCGATCGGATCGCGCGCATCGGCGTGCTCGTCTTCCGCAGGCGGCGGCGGACGATCCGGCAGATGGTCGAGCGTGTCGAATTGGGTCGGCGCAACGGCCTTGAGCTGCAGATAGCGCTTGGCGAGCGTCTCGATGCGCTCGGGATTGTCGAGCTGGCCCCATTGCGCGCGCAAGGCCGCGATCTCGTCGCGCTCGTGTCGCACCTCGCCGCGCAGCTTGGCGAGCTTTTCCGCCTGCAGGGTCGCGTCGAATTTGATGCGATAGACGTAAGCCGCCGCGAAGACCAGCACGCCGATCACGAGGAAATTCAACAGCCGCAGGATCATGGGCGCCCCCGCATCACGTCGGCGAGTGCGGGCAGCCGCGGCAGCAGATCTTCGACCGCAGCCGAATGGGCCGGCGCATCGGTGCGTTCGGCCGCGCGCAGCTTCGCCGAACGGGCGCGTGGATTGGCGGCGATCTCGGCCGCGTCGGCGATTTCGGGCTTGCGCGTCAGCACGCGAAAGCTCGATGGCGCGGCAACGATCTCCGGCTGGTGCCGCGACGCCGCCGGCGCGCGGCTGCGCTCGGTGAGGAAGGTCTTGACGATGCGGTCTTCGAGCGAATGAAACGACACGACGACCAGCCGGCCGGAGGGCTTGAGCACGCGCTCGGCGGCGGCGAGGCCGCGGGCGAGTTCGGCAAGCTCGTCATTGACGAAAATACGCAGCGCCTGGAACGTGCGGGTCGCCGGATGAATCTGGCTGTCGCGCATATGCACGACGCGGGCGACGATCTCGGCGAGCGCGGCCGTCGTCTCGATCGCGCGTTCGCTACGCGTCTTGACGATGGCGCGGGCAACGGCGCGGGCGCGGTGCTCTTCGCCGAGCGTGGCAATGATATACGCCAGGTCGCGTTCGCTGCCGCGCGCGATCACGTCGGCGGCGCTCGGCCCGTCGCGGCCCATGCGCATGTCGAGCGGGCCGTCGAAACGGAACGAGAAGCCGCGCTTGGCCTCGTCGAGCTGCATCGACGACACGCCGAGATCGAGCACGATGCCGTCGGCCGTCGTGCGCACAATCGACGCCAGATTGGAAAAGCGATCCTGAAACAGTTCGAGCCGGCCTTGCGCCTCCGCGACCAAGGCCGCGCCATGGGCGACGGCGCTCTGGTCGCGATCGATGCCGATCACGCGGGCGCCGGGCGTTTGCAGGATCGCGCGCGTATAACCGCCGGCGCCGAACGTGCCATCGATATAGAGTCCGCCGCTCTTCACCGCGAGCCGTTCGACCGCCTGCCGCCCCAGCACGGGAACATGACGCGCCGCTGCGCCGGCGATGGTTTCGCCGCCGGCGCTCATTCGTGCGCTCCGCGCGGTGTGTGCGCGTGCTTCACCGCCCGGATCTGCTCCGTTGCCGCGGCGAGTTCGGCGCGAAACCGGCTCGGCTCCCAGATCTGAAATTTGTGGCCGAGACCGACGAAGATCACGGCATCGGTAATGCCGGCATGCGCTTTCAGCGTCTCGGTGAGCGTCACGCGGCCCTCGCGATCGATCTTCAAAGTCTCGCTTGTGCCGTAGAGCGACAGCGAGAAGCGGTCGCGCTCCGCCGAAGCCGGCGAGAGGTCCGCCAGCAGCGCTTCGTTCTCCGTCAGGAGTGCATGGCCGCCGGCATCCAGCGCCGGCCGGTCCAGCGCCGGATAACAATGGAGGCCCTCGAAACCGTCGCGCTTGAGCGCCGCGCGGAAGGGCGCCGGCACCGAAACGCGTCCCTTGGCATCGAGCCGCAGCAGGTAATGCGACACAAACCGATCCATCTCGCCCTTCAATCCGGTCACTGGTCGCCCGCCTTAGGATGAGCTGTGGGATCAATTGGGCTACCATGGGACAATATGGGCGTCAACGAAACCGCACGCCGATTGCGCGGTTTCGTCCAATCTCGATTAGCGAGGGGTAAGCTTAAGGAATCGTTGAGATTGCTTGGTTTGCCGCTGCGCGAAAGCAGCCGGCTGGACTCACGGCCTGGACGCATTATCTGCACTGGAGCCGACGGCTGCGGTCGCGGCTTCACTGCGTCCTGCGCCCGCAATTGCCGTAACGCGGACGCAACACGCTTTGCCAAGCGTCAAGCGTTATCTGTGTAGAACTCGCAAACTCAGGTTGTCGGCACGACTCGTTCTCATAATCTGCAATCATGTCGCGTAATTTGTTTGCACCGGATTCCTGCGTTGTCGCCGAAGTCGATCCGTCGCCCAATCATGGCGACCGGAAAGACGGCCGTCGCGTCGATACGATTGTGCTGCATTACACCGGCATGCGGCATGCCGATGCCGCGCTCGAGTTGCTCAAGGCGCCGGGCAGCGAAGTCTCGTGTCACTACTTCGTGCATGAAGACAGCCGCATCGTGCAGCTCGTCCAGGAGAGCCAGCGGGCCTGGCACGCCGGCAAATCATCCTGGGCCGGCGAAACCGATATCAATTCGTGTTCGATCGGCGTCGAGATCGTCAATCCGGGCCACGATCACGGCTATCCGACGTTTCCCAAGCGGCAGATCGCGGCGGTCACCGCGCTGTGCCGCAGTATTTTAACCCGTCATTCGATTCCGTCGACGCGGATCTTGGCGCATTCCGATGTCGCGCCGGCGCGCAAACAGGATCCCGGCGAGAAATTCCCGTGGCAGACGCTCTATGATTCCGGCGTCGGCCATTGGGTCAAGCCGGCGCCGATCATGGATTTCGGCCAAACGCTGCGGCCGGGCGATCGCAGCAATGCGGTGGCTACGATGCAGAAACTGCTCGCCGATTACGGCTATGGCGTCGGGGTCAATGGCGAATACGACGTGGTGACGCGCGATGTCGTGGCGGCATTCCAGCGCCACTTCCGCCCCGAACGGGTCGACGGCGTTTTCGACGCCTCGACGCGCAGCACGTTGCAGGAGCTGCTGGCCAATCGCGGCCGGACGCGGACGATCGCGGCCCGCGCTCGCACCACGATGAACCTGCTCGCTTCCGGTCTTGTTTCTTGATTCAGCTTGATTTTGCTTTGGCTCTTGACGGGGATGCCGGACGCCCCCATGCCTTGCCGCGTCAGTCGGTCGGACGGCCGCTCCGGCGAAACCGAAAGGTTGCCGGGGAGGAAAGTCCGGGCTCCGTGGACAAGCGGTGCCGGATAACATCCGGCGGGTGCGAGCCCAGGGACAGTGCCACAGAGAACAGACCGCCGTTTTCGCCTTCGGGCGAGGACGGTAAGGGTGAAACGGTGCGGTAAGAGCGCACCGCGCCGGCGGCAACGCCGGCGGCATGGCAAACCCCACCGGGAGCAAGACCGAATAGGGACGGCGCGAGGTTTTCGCGCGTAAGCGAGAAAGCTTCAGGATCTGTCCAGATCCGCCCGTCCGGGTAGGTTGCTTGAGGCGCCGGGCAACCGGCATCCCAGAGGAATGGCCGTCACGTATGCGGGCCCTGCCTGCATGCCATCCAGAACCCGGCTTATAGACCGGCTGACGTGAAACTAAGGGCGCCCGGCGGGACCTCCGTCGGGCGCCCGCCAAATTTTAAGGGCCGAGTTTTTAAGTGCCAAGTTTTGGAGGTTTCAGCTGGCACGCCGTTTGAATGCTAAAGTGAACGGGCGGCGCAGAGGCGGAATGTCTGGCCTTAAGCCGTAATGGAGGTGAGTTTCCTACGAGAAGGGCCGCGGCGGATGGTTTATCCCAAAATTATCCCCGCTGATTGCCATCGATGGCAGGGAATTCTATCTGCCAGCCAAATTGGTAGAACTGCATGAGCCGCACACCTTCGGAAATCAAAGCCACCCGCATGGGCCCGCTGGCGCGACTGCCGGCGTTTTTCGCGCTGGAGAACAAGCGCGCCGTGGTGGCGGGCGGCAGCCAGGCCGCGATCTGGAAGGCCGAATTGCTGTCGGCTGCGGGCGCGCGGGTCGACGTTTTTGCCCCGGTGGCGGATGAGGACTTGCAGTCGCTTGCGGCGGCGGCGCCGCGCGGCGGGATTTTCATCCACGAGCGCCGCTGGGCGGCAACGGATATTTCGGGCGCCGCCATCGCAGTTGCCGATTGCGCCGACGACGAAGAGGCCGCGGCATTTGCCGCCGCCGCCCGCGCTGCCGGCGTTCCGGTCAATGTCATCGACCGTCCGGCCTTTTGCGACTTTGCCTTCGGCGCCATCGTCAATCGCTCGCCGCTCGTCATCGGCATTTCGACCGATGGCGCAGCTCCAGTTTTTGGTCAGGCGATCCGCGCCAAGATCGAGGCGCTGATCCCGAGCGGGTTCAGCCGCTGGGCCGACGCCGCGCGGGCCTGGCGTCCGCGGGTGCAAGCGCTGGCTCTGCCGTTCCGCGGCCGCCGCGGCTTCTGGGAAAAATTCGCGGCGTGCGCGGTCGCGGCGCCCGAGCGCGAGCCGACCGACGCCGATCTCGAAGCGCTGTTGGCGCCGATCGGCGCGCAGCAGTCGGACCACGACAGCGGCTCCGTCGTGCTGGTCGGCGCCGGCCCCGGCGACCCGGAATTGCTGACGCTGCGCGCGGTGCGCGCGCTGCAATCGGCCGAGGTGATTTTGTTCGACGATCTCGTCGCCCCCGACATTCTCGACTTTGCCCGCCGCGAAGCAAAAAAAATGCTGGTCGGCAAAACCGGGCACAAAGTCTCGTGCCGGCAGGACGACATCAACGCGCTGATGATCTCGCTCGCCAAAGCGGGCCGCCGCGTGGTGCGGCTCAAGGGCGGCGATCCGATGATCTTCGGCCGCGCCGACGAAGAACTCGCCGCCTGCCGCGCTGCGGGCATCGCCGTCGAAGTGGTGCCCGGCATCACAACCGCGCAGGGCGCGGCAAGCCGGCTCCTGGTGTCGCTGACGCGCCGCGGCGAGGCGCGCCGTGTGCAATACATCACCGGCCACGCCACCATCGACGGTCGCGACGCCAAACTGCCGGCCGATATCGACTGGTCGAGCGTTGCCGATCCGGCGGTCACCACCGTGGTCTATATGCCGATCAGGACTTTACCCGAACTGGTCACGACCGCGGTGAAGGCCGGCCTCGATCCGGCAACAGCCGCGGTCGCGGTCGAGCGCGCGACCCGCGCCGACGAACGCGTCATCGCCGGTACCATCAGCGATCTGCCGGCAAAGCTCGCCGCCGCGCCGCCGTCCGGGCCGGTTGTCGTGATGATCGGCCGCGTCTTCGCGCAGTTCGTTGCTGAGGCATCGCGCGAGGCGCAGCCGGTGGACCAAGCGGCGCTGCAAGCGCGCCGGAACTAAGCAAAAATACTGAGCTTTCACAGGGCGGGTTGCGGACGGCCGCCTTCGCCGCCTATTTAGGACGCAGATGAGCACCGTGACCACATCGTCCGCCGCGTCGGCCGCATTGCCTGAAAAAACCTCGGGCCTGATCAGCGTGCGCCTGACCGCCGTCGCGCCGGTCGCCAAGGATACTAACCTCTATACGTTCAAACGTGTCGAGGGCGGGCCGCTGCCAGGCTACAAACCCGGCGCCCATATCGATCTGCATCTGCCGATCGGACTGGTCCGGCAGTTTTCTTTGGTCGTGCCGCATACAGATCCTGAGATCTATATCGTCGGCGTCAAGCGCGACGCCGAGAGCCGCGGCGGCTCGCGCTACATCATCGACGAAATGCGCGTCGGCCAGGACGTCAAGATCAGCGCGCCGCGCAACCATTTCCCGCTGGTCGAGAGCGGCGAGCCCGTCGTCCTCATCGCCGGCGGCATCGGCATCACGCCGATCTGGTGCATGACGCAAGAACTGATCGCACAAGATCTTGCCGCGCAAGATCGGCCGTGGCAGCTCTACTATTCGTGCCGTGCGCGCGAGGAGATGGCGTTCCTGGAGACGCTGAAGACGCTCGATCAGGCGCGCGTGCATTTGCATCTCGACGACGAGGCGGACGGGAAATTCTTGGATCTGAAAGCGATCGTCACCGCGGCGCCGGAGAACGCGCATCTTTATTGCTGTGGGCCGAAGCCGATGCTCACCGCCTTTGAGGCCGCCGCCGCCGGCCGGCCGAAAGGCCACGTCCATGTCGAATATTTCACGGCCAAGGAGAATGAAGCGTCGACGATCGGCGGCTTCTGGGTCGAACTCGCACGTTCCGGTGAGGAATATTACATCCCCGAGGGAAAGAAAGTCCTCGAAGTGCTGTACGAGGCCGGCGTCGACGTCGACTATTCCTGCGAGCTCGGTATCTGCGGCGCCTGCGAGACGCGAGTCATTTCCGGCATTCCCGAGCACCACGATTCCGTGCTCAGCGAGGAAGAGCAGGCGGCCAACGACAAGGTCATGATCTGCTGTTGCGGCTGCAAGAGCGAGCGCCTGGTGCTGGATTTGTAAGTCTCTGCGTTCGACCTACAGGCTCAGCACCGCCAGCGCCGCTTTCGCCACCTCGACATCCTGCTCGATCTTGGCGCCGCCGGCCGCCACCGCGCCGATCACTTCGCCATCGGCCTCGATCGGAAATCCGCCCGGCACATTGGTGAAGTCGCCCATGCGCACCGCCATCGAGAGCGCGTTCTCCTCCGGCGCGTAACCTGTCGGCTGGCGCTGCGAGGCCGCGGTGATCGCCTTCCTTTGCGTGGTGATGATGGAGAAATGCCGGGCGCCGTCCATCATCAGGAAGCCGATCAGCCGGCAGCTCTGATCGACCACGGCGAGGCTCACCTTGCAGCCGAGCTCATTGGCCTTGGTCACGCCGGCCAGCATCATTTTCATGCTCGCTTCGTGGGTGAGCCGGTGGGTGGGGACGACATCTGCCATGACAAGACTCCAAAGCGCGACGGGACTAACCAAATGGACCGCGACCCACATGACATAAAATCGGCGGTGCTGTTAGTCTTAAGCTTAAGGCGATAACGGGTAAAACGGGGGCATCGGCGTGGCGAGACGGGAAACGGAGTGGCACCGCGAAGCCGATGTCGTCGTCATTGGTTCGGGCGCCATGGGGATGCCGGCCGCGATCGTGGCGCGCGAGGCTGGGGCCTCGGTGATCATGGTCGAGGCGCAGCCTCGGATCGGCGGCCATGCCATTACCTCGGGCGGCAACCTGCCGCTTGGTGGCGGCACCAGCTACCAGAAGAAATACGGCATCGAGGATTCGCCCGATCTGTTTTTCCGCGATCTTACCGACTGGTCGGTGGTCGAGAGCAACGGCTTTCCGCCCTATCGCTATAACGACCGCGAGATCATCCGCGCCTTTGCCGACAACAGCGTCGCGGCGTTCGAATTCCTGCTCGCGCATGGCGTCAAAGTCATCGACCGCAAGCCCAACAGCATCGGCCATGAGATCGGCGTCTCGGTGCTGCGCACCATGCAGATCGACGTCGCCGGCTGGCCGATGGTTCACACCGGCAAGCCGGCCGATCCGGACGATCCGGAATTGCGCGCCGGCGCCGGCCTGATGCGGCCACTGCACGCCGCGGCGCTCGAAGCCGGCGTCGATATCCTGCTTGAGCATCGCATGATCGCGATCCATCGCGAGGCGAACAATTCCGGCCGCGCCTCTGGCCGCGTGTTGGGCATCGCCGTCGATCACAAGGGCGAAAGCCTCAACATCCGCGCCAACAAGGCCGTCATCGTCGCCACCGGCGGCTCGACCGGCAACGTTAATTTCCGCCGCATGTTCGATACGCGGCTGACCGAGGAATATTGCGGGCTCGCCGGCATGCCGTGGTCCGACCAGGATGCCAGCGGCGAGATTGCCGCCATGGCTGTCGGCGCGTCGCTATGGGGAACGGCCAACTATACCGGCGAATTCGGCTCCGGCATCACCAAGCCGGGCGCGATCGGCTGCCAATATGGCTATGTGAATGTGCGCTGGCGGCCGGGCAGCGAGGTGTTCGACGAGGCGCGCGCGACGGGTCTTCCCGTCGCCGACTGGCAGGATGTCATCCTGGTCAACATGCTGGGCAATCGCTTCTACGACGAGACCGGCGGCCACTTCAATTACAACACCTATCAAAGCACCAACCCTTACGAGCCTTACAGCTATCTCAACGCCAAGAACGCCAAATACGATCCGAGCAATTTCATCAATGCCGCGCTCGCCGGCATCGGTGACGGCCACAATGGCGGCGGTCCGATCTGGGCGATCTTCGATTCGGAGGCGGTGGCGCGCGAAAAGTGGAATCCGAATCCGCCGGATGTCGATATCAATGCGGGCTTTTTCTTCGGCGCCGACAGCATCGAAGTGCTCGCCGCCAAAATCAAAATGAAATATCAGCGCGTGCCGATGCCGCCGCAAAATCTCGCGGCGACCGTCGCGCGCTACAATTCATTCGTCGAGGCCGGCAAGGATGCCGACTTCGGCAAGCCGAAGCCGCTCTACAAGATCGTGACGCCGCCGTTCTATGCCGCCTGGGCCACGCCGGTGATCCACGACACGCGCGCGGGCTTGCGCATCAATGCGCGCTGCCAGGTGATCGATATGAACGGCGAAGCGATCCCCGGCTTATATTGCGGCGGTGAATCGGCCGGCGGCTTTTCCATGCACGGACTGCCGCGCGCCATCTGCCAGGGCTTGATCGCCGGCAAGAACGCCGTCGAAGGCAACTCTTGAAGGATCACACCGTCGTCTGCGCCACGCCGCGCTTGGCGTTGAGCGCGTCCTTGGCGCCGTCCTTGAACGCGACGTCGGGCGCGAGCACCAAGGCGCAGGAGCGCACATGATGGTGTGCCGGGTCGACGCCGGGCGGCATGATGCCTTTGTCGACCAGCGCCTTGACCGCGCGCATCAGGCGGTGGCGCGCCATGATGATGCCGTTGTCGGTCGAGACCAGATTTTCCTTGGTGCGGTCGCAGACCGGTCCCATGCTTTCCTGCAATGAGGAATCCTGGATGGCGATGCCGGAGACGCCGCTGAAGGTGCGGCCGGCCTTCTGCGCGGCGCGGTCGATCAGGTAATCGTTGTCCTTGTTGGCGAGCGGACGATAAGTGCCGGGCACATATTTGCAGTGCACGCCGGCGCCATCCTTCATGGCATCGACCTCGGTCTTGGTCAGCGCCCGCACCGGGTGGAAGTCGTAGGACCAGGCCCAGCAATTCTCGTCGTCGATCGGCACCCAGAAATGGCCGTGCATCGGATGGTCGGCACGCGGCGGGATCATGGTGAAGCACGGCATCACCCAGGGCGTGACACGCCAGTAGTAATTGCCGTTCTCGGCATTGCGCCGCGCACCGATGAACAAGCCGCCGGGCTGTTCGACGACTTCGAAATGCGGCTGCATGTCGTTGAGATTGTATTGATTGCCCTTGGCGCCCTTGAACAGCGGATCGTTGGCGAGGTCGCCGCGATGCAGGAAGGAGACGTGGCTTGAATCGATACCGCCTTCCATCGCTTGCAGCCAGTTGCATTCCTGCAGCCGCTTCGAGGTGAAGGTCTGCTCGGACGGCACCAGCGCGAACTCCCATTCCGGCAGCGGCGGCTTCTTGTCGGGCGGGCCCATATAGGTCCACAGGATGTCGCCGACCTTCACCAGCGGATAGGCGGCGAGCTTGATCTTGTTGCAGAAGCCGCTTTCGACCGGCTCGGACGGCACTTCGATGCACTGACCGTTCACGTCGTATTTCCAGCCGTGATAGGGGCAGCGCAGTCCGCCCTGCTCGTTGCGGCCGAACCACAGCGACACGCCGCGATGGGCGCAGAACTCGTCCATCAGCCCGTAGCGGCCCTCGGAATCGCGGAAGGCGATCAGCCGCTCCGAGAGGAGCTTGACCCGGACCGGCGGGCAATCGTTCTCCGGCAGCTCATCGGCCAGCAGCGCCGGCAGCCAGTAAGAGCGGAACATCTGCCCCATCGGAGTGCCGGGGGCGGTCTGGGTGAGAAGCTCGTTCTGTTCCTTGCGCAGCATGGCTTTATTCCATTCAGCAGTGTTTTCGCGACACTAGAGCATGATCCCGAAAAGTGGAAACCGGCTTTCGGCAAAGATCATGCGCGGATACATGGTCTATGGAATCGGTCCGTATCGGGCAAGTGATCGTACCGTCTCAGGCGGCTTCGAGCGATGCGCTGGCGGGGGAGCTTTGATCCAAATCATCATGACACGCTGGATGGCTTGCCGGGCGACTTGCCGGCGAAAAAGCGCGGGCGGCCGCGGTTGCTCCTTAACCGCAATTAAGCTAAGTCCGCCGGTAACAATATCGCGATTCCACGGCCTTTTGCCGCGCCTGCGCGGGTGCGGCCGGGGAACCGACCGGGCGGCGATAATGCAAGACGTTGGTGTACAAGACGATGGTGCATAAGTCCGGCGCGTCTCGAACTTCGGGCGCCTGCCTGCTAGGGTTCTCGGAATTCGAGATCCGGTCGCGCTGGACGAATTGCGGAGGGATGAAATGGCCGATCACGGCGAGGTTGAATACGCAACTGCCACGGGCAATGACTACGTCGCGCACGAAGAGACCTATCGCAATTTCATCAAGCTGGTGAAAGTATCAGTGATCACCATCGCCGTGATCCTCATTCTCATGGCGTATTTTCTGGTCTGATCCGCGCTCTCTCTCACCGACATCGGCCCGATTGCCGGCAATGCCGCCGTCGGAGGTTTCATGAAAGTTGCAATTGCTGCCGAATCCGATCCCGGTGAGTCGCGCGTCGCCGCGACACCGGAGACGGTCAAAAAAATGATCGGCCTCGGCGCCGAAGTCGCCGTGGAGCCCGGCGCCGGCGTCAAATCCGGCATTCTCGATGCGGATTTCACCGCGGCCGGCGCCGCGGTCGCGGCCGACGCCATGAACGGCGCAGATATCGTGTTGCGGGTGCAGCGGCCCTCATCGGGCGAACTTGCCAGATATAAGCGCGGCACTCTGGTGATCGCGATCATGGATCCTTACGGCAACGAGGCCGCGCTCAAGCAAATGGCCGATGCGGGGCTCGTTGCCTTCGCCATGGAATTGATGCCGCGCATTACCCGCGCGCAGTCGATGGACGTGCTGTCGAGCCAGGCCAACCTTGCCGGCTATCGTGCGGTGATCGACGCCGCCGAGGAATATGGCCGTGCCATGCCGATGATGATGACAGCGGCCGGCACCGTGCCGGCGGCCAGAGTATTCATCATGGGTGTCGGCGTTGCCGGCTTGCAGGCAATTGCGACGGCGCGCCGGCTCGGCGCCATTGTCACCGCGACCGACGTGCGGCCGGCGACCAAAGAGCAGGTCGAAAGCCTGGGTGCGAAATTCCTTGCGGTCGAGGACGAGGAATTCAAGAACGCGCAGACCGCCGGCGGTTACGCCAAGGAAATGTCGAAGGACTATCAGGCTAAACAGGCGGCTTTGGTCGCCGAGCATATCAAGAAGCAGGACATCGTCATCACCACCGCTCTGATCCCGGGGCGTCCGGCGCCAAAGCTGGTTTCAAAGGACATGGTGGCCTCGATGCGGGCGGGCTCGGTCATCGTCGATCTCGCGGTCGAGCGCGGCGGCAATGTCGAGGGCGCCAAGCCCGGCGAAGTGGCGCAAGTCGGCGACGTCAAGATCGTCGGTCATCTCAACATGGCCGGCCGTTTGGCCGCCTCCGCGTCCGCGCTTTACGCCAGGAACCTGATCACGTTTCTCGAAACGCTGATCGACAAAAAAGAGAAGAAGCTGGCGATCAATTGGGACGACGAACTCGTCAAAGGCACCGCGCTCACGCACGACGGCGCCGTGGTGCATCCGAATTTCAAGCCCAAAACTGCTGCTTAAATGGCCGCCGCTGAGATGACGGCGGCGTAACAATACGGGACCGCAGCCATGGTGATGCTTTCAATCCTCGGCCAGATCGACCTTGCGGCGGTGGCTCATGGCGCGCCGGCGGCGAACGACGCCGTCAACCCTTTCGTGTTCCGCCTGTCGATTTTCGTGCTCGCGGTTTTTGTCGGCTACTACGTGGTCTGGTCGGTGACGCCGGCGCTGCATACGCCGCTGATGTCGGTGACCAATGCGATCTCCTCGGTGATCGTGGTCGGCGCGCTGCTCGCGGTCGGCGTCGCACTCGTGGCCGACGATGCTGGACCGATCTGGGCGCGCGCGCTCGGCTTTGTCGCGCTCACATTCGCATCGGTGAATATTTTCGGCGGGTTCCTGGTGACCAAGCGCATGCTCGCCATGTTCCAGCGCAAGCAGAAGTGACGGGAGCGACTTCATGAGCGCAGATCTCGCCGCATTCTGCTACCTGATCGCGGGCGCCCTGTTCATCATGGCGCTGCGCGGCCTGTCCAGCCCGGAAACCTCGAGGCGCGGCAATGTGCTGGGCATGACCGGCATGGCGATCGCGATCGTGACGACGCTCGCGTCGCATCCGCCGGCAAGTCCGACCGCCTGGGGCCTGGTCGTTGCCGGCATGGCGCTCGGCGGCGGCATCGGCGCCGTGATCGCGCGGCGCGTGCCGATGACCTCGATGCCGGAACTGGTCGCCGCCTTCCACTCGCTGGTCGGCATGGCCGCGGTGCTGGTCGCGGCGGGCGCGCTTTATGCGCCCGCGGCTTTCGGTATCGGCAGCGAAGGCGCGATCCACGGCCAGAGCCTGATAGAAATGTCGCTCGGCGTCGCCATCGGCGCCGTCACTTTCACCGGCTCGGTGATCGCGTTTCTCAAATTGTCCGGCCGCATGAGCGGCGCACCGATCCTCTTGCCGGCGCGGCACCTCATCAATATCGCGCTTGCGGTTGGACTCGTCGCGCTGATCGTGTGGTTCTTCGAGGCGCAGCAGCACCTGACGTTCTGGCTGATCGCGGCGATTTCGTTCCTGCTCGGTATCCTCATCATCGTCCCGATCGGCGGCGCCGACATGCCGGTCGTGATCTCGATGCTCAATTCCTATTCCGGCTGGGCCGCGGCCGGCATCGGCTTCACGTTGGAAAACACGGCGCTGATCATCACCGGCGCGCTGGTCGGCTCGTCGGGTGCGATCCTGTCCTACATCATGTGCAAGGGCATGAACCGCTCGTTCATCTCGGTGATCCTCGGCGGCTTCGGCGGCGAAGTGGCGGGACCGGCCGCGGCGGCCGGCGACCGGCCGGTCAAGATCGGCTCGGCGGAGGATGCGGGCTTCATTCTCAAGAATGCCGGCAAGGTTATCATCGTGCCGGGCTACGGCATGGCAGTGGCGCAGGCGCAGCATGCGCTGCGCGAAATGGGCGACAAGCTCAAGGCCGAAGGCGTCGAGGTCAAATACGCCATTCACCCGGTGGCCGGACGCATGCCGGGCCACATGAACGTGCTGCTCGCCGAAGCCAATGTGCCCTACGACGAGGTGTTCGAGCTCGAGAACATCAATTCGGAATTCGCACAGGCCGACGTCGCTTATGTGATCGGCGCCAACGACGTCACCAATCCGGCCGCCGAGGAAGATCCGAAATCGCCGATCTACGGCATGCCGGTGCTGCAAGTGTGGAAGGCCGGCACGGTGATGTTCAACAAACGCTCACTCGCTTCGGGCTATGCCGGCATCGACAATCCGCTGTTCTACCGCGACAACACCATGATGCTGCTTGGCGACGCCAAGAAAATGACGGAAGAGATCGTCAAAGCGGTGTAATATCGCTCGAATGAGCGACGAATCCTCGCCGGAGCCTTCTCCACCTAATTCTTCTGCTCCGGTCCGCGCGCGGCCGTGGAAGCGTCCGCCATCAGAGCCGACACGGCCACGGCCCTATCGTTTCGTTGTCCGGCTGATCGGCATCCCGGTCGCTGCGGTGGCAGGCGTGCTGCTCTATCAAGGCCTGCGCGATCGTTTGTTCCTGCCGCAATGCGATTCCGAGAACGCCAAACACACGCTGGCCGACGTGCTCAAGCAATACAGACTCGCGCCGCTGCGCTACGAGCCGATCAAGACGGTATCGAGCAGCAAGGACGAGGTTGTTTGCAGCGCCATCCTGCCGCTTCCTGACGGCGGCAATGTCGCTATCGACTACCGGTTCTTTTGGCAGGGGAGCACGGCGAGCATGGCGTATAAAGTGACGCCGCCGCCCGCACCCCCGGCCGCGCCGGCGCGTTAAAAAGCCGGACCCGAAGGCCCGGCTTTGACGCGATAATAGAAAACTCAACGTAGTAAGTTGAGATGCTAGTGCGCAAAGGCAATGCCGGCTCGCACCTCGCCGATGGCTTGGTCCACCAAAATGATCGCCTTCTCGCGATGACCGCCCTTGTTGGGCTCGGCTTGGTTCAGCTCGGCGCGCGCGTTCTGCAACAGCGCCAGCGCCGCATCCATGTGCGGCTGCGCTCCCAGCGCGTAGCCAATTCCCAGGCTCGATACGATCGCAACACCGACCAGCAATTTTTGACGCGAAACAAAACGAGACATCAGTCTCTCCCTGCATGTGGCTTTCCGCCGACCTCAATGTGCCGGCAGCGTCATATACGGCATTTGGTCGCAGCTAGACCACAGCTTGGCGTTGTTGGACGGTGAAAGTTTTACGACTTGCCGTAACCGCCCGCGGTCGGTGTCTGGATAATGATCGCTTCGCCGGCGTCGATCACGGTGGCGTCGGCGCCTTTGAGCTGTTCCATGTTGCCATTTTTGCGCCGCACCTGGTTCTCGCCAACCTGGCCGTCGCTGCCGCCTTCGAGTCCGAACGGCGGCACGCGGCGATGGCCCGACAGCACCGTGCATTCCATCTTTTCCAGGAAGCGGATGGTGCGGCGGATGCCGTCGCCGGCATTCCATTTGCCGCGCCCGCCGGAGCCTTTGCGAATGTGGAAGTCTTCGAGCAGCACCGGATAGCGGAATTCGAGAATTTCCGGATCGGTCAGTCGTGTATTTGTCATGTGGGTGTGCACGGCATCGGTGCCCGGAAACCCAGGTCCAGCCGGCGAGCCGGAGCAGATGGTCTCGTAATACTGATAGCGCGCATTGCCGAAATTGAGATTGTTCATGGTGCCCTGCGCGGCAGCCATCGCGCTGAGCGCGCCGAACAGGCAATTGGTTACTTCCTGCGAGGTCTCGACATTGCCGGCGACCACGGCCGCCGGATATTCCGGCGACAACATTGAGCGCTTCGGGATGATGATATTGATCGGCCGCAGGCAGCCGGCATTCATCGGAATGTCGTCGTCGACCATGACGCGGAACACGTAAAGCACCGCCGCGCGTGTCACCGGCTCCGGCGCGTTGAAATTCGTCGGCTGCTGCGGGCTTGTGCCAGTGAAGTCGACGGTCGCCTCGCGCTTCTTCTTGTCGACCGCGATGCGCACTTTGATCGCGGTGCCGAGATCGGTCTCGATGGCAAACGAACTGTCGTGCAGACGATCGATGACTCTGCGCACGCTTTCGGCGGCATTGTCCTGCACGTGCCGCATATAGGCGCGCACCACTGGCAGCGTGAAATAGCGCACCATCTTGCGCAGCTCGTGGATGCCCATCTCATTGGCGGCGATCTGCGCCTTGATGTCGTTGACGTTCTGCAGCGGATTGCGCGCCGGATATTTGTTTTCCTTCAGCGCTGCATAGAGCTCCTTCTCGCGGAAGCGGCCGCGATCGACGACTTTGAAATTGTCGAACAGGATGCCTTCCTCTTCGATATTGGTGGCATTGGGCGACATCGAACCCGGCGAAATGCCGCCGACATCGGCGTGATGGCCGCGCGAGGCGACCCAGAACAAGATGTTCTTGCCGTCGAAGACCGGCGTGCAGATGGTGATGTCCGGCAGATGGGTGCCGCCGTTATAGGGTGCGTTGATCGCGTAAGCATCGTCTGGGCGGATCTTGCCCTTGTTCTCGCGGATGATGGTCTCGACGGCGCGATCCATCGAGCCGAGATGAACAGGCATATGCGGCGCATTGGCGACCAGCGAGCCGTTGCCGTCGAACACCGCGCAGGAGAAATCGAGCCGCTCCTTGATGTTCACCGAATAAGCGGTGTTCTGCAGCGCCACGCCCATCTGCTCGGCGATCGACATAAAAAGATTGTTGAACACTTCGAGCATCACCGGATCGGCATGGGTGCCGATGGCGCGGGTGCGGGCGAGCTTCTGCACGCGCTTGAGCACCAGGTGATTCTTGGCCGTCAGCTCCGCCTGCCAGCCATGCTCGACGACGACGGTCTGGTGCGGCTCGATGATGATCGCCGGGCCCTTCACCTTGTGGCCCGGCAACAGCATATCGCGGATATAGACCAGCGCGCGATGCCATTTGCCGCCGGAGAAGAAACGCGTGCGCCGCGCCGGCGCGGGCAGTTTGGAGCGCGTCGTCTTGCGCGGCCTCTCCGTGAAGGTCGCGCCGCCGCCAACTGCTTCGACCGATACGGCCTCAATCACCAGATCCTTGCCGCGGTCGATAAAGCCGAAGCGTGCTTTATGGGCGCGCTCGAAGGCCGCTTTCATTTTTTCAAGCGAGGCGAGCTTCATCACGCTGCGCCCAACCGACATGCCGGCATCGACGATCAGCGCGGTGTCGGTTCCGGCGTAACGGATATGGGCGCGGACATGAAGCTTGATCTTGTTGGCGGCGACGCCCTGGCCGGCGACCTCGCCGATGGCATCGCCCGCGAGCCTCCGCGCCGCGATTTCGAGCGACTTGCGCGCTTTGTTGCCGAATGGCGCTTCGACGGCCTGCTGGCGGACGCTGCGGATATCGGCAAGGCCCATGCCGTAAGCCGAGAGCAGCGACGACAGCGGGTGAATGAGCACGCTGGTCATGCCGAGCGCGTCGGCCACAAGGCAGGCGTGCTGGCCGCCGGCGCCGCCGAAGCAATTGAGCGCATAACGCGTCACATCATAGCCGCGCTGCACCGAGATTTTCTTGATCGCATTCGCCATGTTTTCGACGGCGATCTTGATAAAGCCGTCGGCGACTTCCTCGGGTGTGCGGCCGTCGCCAATGTCCTTCGCCATTTTGGCAAAGGCGGTGCGCACCGCGTCGGCATCGAGCGGCTGGTTCTGCCGCGGCCCGAAGATTTTCGGAAAGAAATCCGGAATGAGCTTGCCGGCCATGACATTGGCGTCGGTGACGGCGAGCGGTCCGCCGCGGCGGTAGCATTTCGGGCCCGGATTGGCGCCCGCCGAATCCGGCCCGACGCGGAAGCGCGCGCCGTCGAAATGCAGGACCGAGCCGCCGCCGGCGGCGACCGTGTGGATCAGCATCATCGGCGCGCGCATGCGCACGCCGGCGACTTCGGTCTCGAAGGCGCGCTCGTATTCGCCGGCATAATGCGATACGTCGGTCGACGTGCCGCCCATGTCGAAGCCGATCAGCCGGGTGAAACCGGCCGAGCGGCCGGTCTCGGCCATGCCGACGACGCCAGCGGCCGGCCCGGACAGGATCGCGTCCTTGCCGCGGAACAATTCCGCCGCCGTGAGTCCGCCCGACGACATCATGAACATCAGGCGCGTGTGTTGCGACGGTTCGCCTTCTTCCTCGTTCAACTCGCCCGCCACTTGCGCCACATAGCGGCGCAGGATCGGCGACAGGTAGCTGTCGACCACGGTGGTGTCGCCGCGGCCGACAAGCTTGATCAGCGGCGACACTTCATGGCTCGCTGAGACCTGCGGAAAATCGAGCTCGCGGGCGAGCGCCGCGACGCGCTGCTCGTGGTCGCTATAGCGATACGCATGCATCAAGACCACAGCGACGGCGTTGATGCCGTCCGCCTTGGCGCGTTCGAGCTCGGCACGCACCGCGTCAAGATCGAGTGCGCGTTCCACCGTGCCGTCGGCGCGCACGCGCTCGTCGACTTCGGCGACACGCTCGTAAAGCATGTCCGGCTTGATGATATGCTTGGCGAAGATCTTTGGCCGGGCCTGATAGCCGATGCGCAGCGCATCGCGAAAGCCCTTGGTGATGAGAAGGAGCGTGCGGTCGCCCTTGCGCTCGAGCAGCGCATTGGTCGCAACCGTGGTGCCCATTTTCACCGCACCGATGCGGTCGCTCGGGATCGCATCGCCCGGCTTGAGCCCGAGCAGATGCCGGATGCCGTGCACCGCGGCATCGCGATAGGCCTCGGGATTTTCCGAAAGCAGCTTGTGCGTCACCAGCCCGCCATCCGGCCGCCGGCCGATGACGTCGGTAAAGGTGCCGCCGCGATCGATCCAGAATTCCCAGCTCTGGGACGACCTTTGCGACAAAGATTGCGACGCGGCTGGCACGAATGCGCTCATTTTCGGCTTTACGACAGCGTGATCCGGAAAAGGGGAAAGCGGTTCTCGGAAATGACCATAAGGGCGAACGGAATATATCGCGATCGACCGGCGGCCGGCTTGGCCACCTCATTGGCGCAAGCTACTTGCGCTGCAGGATGCCGGCAATGGTCTTGATCTCGTTGCGGGCATAGATCGGCAGGCCGGCGCTAATCGAATTGCCGGAATTGAACGACGACTGTCCCATCAAGACCTGCGCCGGCACCAAATTGCGCAGCACCGGCATGTTCTCGTAGCCGCGCTTCTCGTCGAGCACGCTCGCCTTGATCGCGAGCGACATGAACGCGGTGACGACCGTCTTCTTGTCGTCATTGGGATCGGCCTGAAACACCGCGAAGAATTTGCCGAATTTCAGGATCTGATTGACGTAGAACAGATTCTGTTCGAGCACGCCGCTCACCGGCGTATTCAGCGTCGTCAATTCCTGCAGCGCCGCCTGATCGACATCGGCTGGCCCGAGCGCTGATAATTCGCTCTGGAAGTCGATATGGTCGGCGACTTTCTTGGAGCCTTCGCGCAATTTGTTGACCAGCAAAACTCCCATCGGAATCTTGCCTTCGAACTTATAGCTCGATTGGATGCAGACCGACGTGGCGCGGCCGCTGCACCATGGCCGGTCGGGATTAACGTTGCCGGTGCCGGCTTCGTCGTTGAACGGCCCGATGTCGGACGGCGCCAGGACCTGGTGCGTGATCGCCGGATCGATCTTTTGCAGGAAGGCGAGCGTCACATAGCGCGACAGGTCGATCGCGCCGGGCGCCCTGTCGAGCACAAAGCGCGCGTCGGCGACATACATGTAGAGCTTTTCGAAGACCTGCGAGGAGGTGCCGTTCGCCAGTTTGGGCACGGTCGGTTCGCTATAGCCCGGAAACAGCGCCAGAAACTTCTTCTCGGTCGGATGCTTATCGGCCCACTCGTCGAAATGAACCAGCGCCGTCTCGCTGTCCGGCGCTGCCGCGCCGGTATGATCGGTCACGACGATGGTGCCGGGCTTGATCTGCGCGACATCGGTGCGGCGCGCATCGGCGACGTCTTGAATGGTGAATTCCTGCGCGCAAGCGGCCGAGGCGGAGCCGAGCACAGCGAAAAGCACGATGGCGTGCCGCGTCCACATTCTCAAATCTCTCATGGAGGGTCTTTAGATAAATAGATCAGTAATTGCTGTGGCCGCCATAGTAATTTTGGCTGCGCTGCGCCGGCGGATTGTCGCTCCAATTCCACGGCTGGAAAAAGCCGCGCGCCGGAGGCTGCGGCGGGGCTGCTTGCGGAGCTTGGGCTTGCGGCGCCTGCGAGCCCTGATTCCAGCCCTGGTTCGGATAGTAGGAACGCCCAAACCATTGGCCATTGCTTCTGTTGCCGCCGAAAAGACTGCCGAAGAACGAGTTGTCCTGATTGTCGTCGCCATATTGGCCCTGGCTCGTCGCATAGGCGTCCTCGTGCGAGACCAGCAGATATTGGGTATCGGCGACCTGGCCGTCGGCGCCGCGCTTGAAGTGCTCGACGAAAGCGCCGCCGCTTGGAGGTGGATTGGCGGCGGCATTGCCGAGATTGCCCCAAAAGCCATTGGCGCCGCCGCCGTTATTGGTATTGGCGCCGATGCGATTGCCGCTCATATAGTCGATCGGTATGTCGACGAGGTCGTGCTTGGCCTCGGGCGAGGGACCGGCGAGCGGCGCCTTGGGCGCGATGTGCTCGGACCATATGGCTTCGATAATCGGCTGGAAGATCGGCAGCGCCACGCGCGCGCCGGTTTCGTTGGAGCCGAGCGAACGGCGCTTGCCGTCGCCGTTATCGTAGCCGACCCAGACCGCGACGGTGACGTCGTTGGTGAAACCGATGAACCAGCCGTCGACGGCGTCCTCGGTCGTACCGGTCTTGCCGGCGACATAAGGCGACAGCCCGCCGATCGCGCGCGCGGTGCCGCGCGCCACCACGCCCTGCAGCATGGTCTTGAGCTGATAGAACGAAGCCGGGTCGGCGGCCCCGATGCGCGGCAACGGCGTCGTCGGATATTGATAGATGGACCTGCCGTGCTGCTCGATCGAATCGATGCCGTGCGGTGTCGGCAGCAGGCCTTCATTGGCGACCGCGGCATAGAAACCGGCGATGTCGATCATGCGCACCGGCTGCGCGCCGAGCACGAAAGGATAGTAGCGCACGCATTGGCTATAGATCTTGGCCGCCATCGCGGTCGCGCAAACCTCGTCGAGGCTCTTTGTCGGATCGGGATCGATGCCGCCCTCGAGAATGTGCGCGGTCACCACATTGACTGAGTTCTCCAGGCCGCGCCGCATCGTATAGACGCCGCCTTCGTTGTAATCGGCATTGCGCGGCGACCAGAAATCCTCCGGCCGCGCGGTGCCGCCGAATTCGCGGGCGATCACGTCACGGCCGCTGGTGGCGGTGCCGATCGGCGGCAGCGTGATCGGCTGATTGAGCACGAGCGTGTTCGGCTGCAGGCCGTGCGCCAGCGCCGTGAGATAAGTGAGCGGCTTCATCGCCGAGCCGGGCTGACGCGCGGTCTGTGCGGCGCGATTGAGCTGGCTCATCGGGTAGGAGAAGCTTCCCGCCATCGCCAGAATACGGCCGGTCTTGTTTTCGAGCACCAGCGCCGCGCCTTCGACCGTCGGCCGGACGCGTAACTGGGCCACGGCGCCGCCGGTTGTGGGTTTAGGCGGCGCGGGATTCTTCGCGCTGTTCTTGCTGCTCTTGCCGTCGTTGCGTCTGGCCTCGGCTCTGCTTTCGACGACATTGGCATAGACCACGTCGTACATATTGAGGCTGCGCCGGATCTGCGAGTTCACGCCGGTGAGCGACACGATGCGGCCGTCGGGCAGGCCGACGCGAATGGCGTCGCCGCCGTTCTGCTGGCCGTTGCCTTTCTGCAGCACCACGACCGGCGTCCAGTGCACGTCATAAAGCGGCATTTGCGCCGATTTCAGCGCCTGCTGCCATGCCGGCGTGCTGCTGTCGCCGCCGCCTGTCTTCTTCTGCACCGCGTCGGCGAGATTGGCTTCGGGACCGCGATACTGCACGCGACCCATCGCCATCTCGTAATGCGCGAGGCCCTCTTGCAGCGCGGTTTCGGTGTCGCGCTGCAATTGCGCATTGATGGTCGTGTGCACCGTGTAGGAGTCGGCCGTGAGGTTCTCGACGCCGTCGTTCTTGGCCTCGCGGCCGATGAAGTCGACGAAGTTGAAGCCGGAGTCGCGGTGCGGGAACGTGTAGGCGACGAGCTTCGGCGGCGTCGCGAGCGCCGCGTCCTTCTGCGCCGCAGTGATCACGCCGTCTTCTTGCATGCGGCCGAGCACATAGCCGAGACGATCCTTGGCGCGATCGGGATGGCGGTCGGGATTGTAGAAATTCGGCCCCTTCAGCATGCCCGCCAGCATGGCGCCCTCGGCCGGCGTGAGATCCTTCGCTGGCTTGCCGAAATAGCTGTGCGCCGCCATCTCGACGCCCCAAGAGCCGCGGCCGAGATAAGCGGAATTCATATAGAGCTCGAGAATCTCCTTCTTGGTCAGCGTCGTTTCGAGCCGCGACGCCACGATCATCTCGCGGATCTTGCGCTCGTAGGTCACGTCTTCGCCGACCAGGAGGTTCTTCACCACCTGTTGCGTGATCGTAGAACCGCCTTGCGGCCGCCCCTTCGCGCCCATGTCGCCGATGAAGGCGCGGATGATGCCGCGCTCGTCGACGCCGTGATGCTCGTAGAAGCGCCGGTCCTCCGCCGCGATGAAAGCCCGCTGCACATAATCGGGCACATCGCTGAGCGACACCCAGATGCGCCGGTTGCCGGGCTGAAACACGTCGGCGAAATTCTGCCCGGAGCCGTCGAGCACCGTGGAGAGGCTCGGCAGCTTCTTGCCCTTGAGCACGTTGGGGTCCGGCAGATCGGCCGCCGCGGTGTTAAAGAAGTCGATGACTTGGCCGATATCGACCACTGGATCGACGATCGCCTCGTTCTTGCAAAACTGGTGATAGGCGGTGTTGAGGTCGGCGAAATTGACGCCGTGGAACGCCTGGATGTCGGCGCCGGCCGCCTTGGGATCGTCCATCGCGGTTGAGATCAGGTCGTCGAGATTGATGGATTCAATGTCGAAGGCCTGTTTCATGTGCGCGCAGCCGTCGCGAAGAAGCTGCACCACCGCCGCCTGATCCTGCGCCGGATCGAAATGCGTCTTCACTGCCTGTGGCTGTGTCGTCACCTCGCTCAAGGCCAGCGCGGTCGCAAAAATCTTGACGAGGATTGTGTCCATATGGGGCGTCGATCGAGGCTGCGCTGGGACTGCTATCGTCGGCAGCCGGGTTCGAGAACAAGCGTCAGGACAACAGGGATTATAGCGATCTGATCCTTACAAAAAGACTTTTTTGCGGGTGCGAAAAGGCCCGCCGACGCGCCTGGGAATGGGTTACCGAGTGTTTACGCCACAATTTTGCAGCGGTGTGGCAACAATGCCGCGGTCATTTCCTCGCCGGTAAAAGCCCGTCAAAGTGACCGCGGTGTTGCAGGAAAGCGAGCAGAATGAGCGCCGGTACGCCGGCCACCGCGCAGATCGCGAAAAACCACGCCCAGCCGACGCCGGGAAATCCGCCGAAGCCGTCGACGATATAGCCCGCGCCCGACGACAGATATGTGCGGCCGACCGCCGCGAGCGCAGTGAGGAGCGCATACTGCGTCGCCGTATGCAGCGGGTTGCGGCAGAGCGCCGAGAGATAGGCGACAAAGACAACCGTGGCGACGGCGCTGGTGAAGTTCTCCAGCACGATGGCGAAGGTCAGCCACGCGATGTTGTGGCCGAGGACGGCCTGCCAGGAAAAGCCGAGATTGGCGAGCCCTTGCACCACGGCGCCGATCAGCAAGCTTGCGGGAAGCGTCAGCGCCCGCGCCAGAAAGCCGCCGGCAAAGCCGCCGATCAATGTAGCGGCGAAACCGACGCCCTTGATGATGGCGGCATATTCGTTGCGCGAGAAACCGAGATCGATCACGAACGGCGCCGTCATTATCCCGGACAGCGCGTCGGTCAGCTTGAACAGCACGACAAAGGCGAGCGCGACGAATGCCAGGTCGCGCGAGAGAAATTCTGTGAAGGCGCCGACCGCTGCGTCATAGACACGGCGCAACACGTTCTCGCGCGCCAGCGTCGCCTCGGCCCCGATCGACTTCTGTGGCTCGGTTGCGGCAAGGGTGGTCGCCACGCCGACGAACACCAGCGAGCCCATGGCGAAATAGCCCGCGCGCCAGGCGCTGTGGTGATCGAGACCGGATGTTTGGAAACCGCTCACAAGAAACAGTGCGCCGGCGGTCGAGGCGAGCGTACCGATGCGATAGCCGGCGACATAGGCCGCCATGCCGGCAGCCTGCTCGCTTTCGTCAAGGCTTTCGACCCGGAACGCGTCGACGACGATGTCCTGTGTCGCCGAAGTGGTTGCAACCAGCAATACGCCGAGCGCGACGATCAACGGCGAAACGGCGGGATCGGAGACGCCGACCAAAACGATCGCCGCAATCAAAAGGAACTGCGACAGCAGCAGCCAGCCCCGCCGCCGGCCGAGCCAGCGTGACAGCAGCGGCACGTTGAGCGCATCGATCAGCGGCGCCCACAGGAACTTGATCGTATAGGGCGTGCCGACCAGCGCAAACAGGCCGATCGTTTTGAGATTGACGCCGACCTCCGTCATCCAGATCGCGAGCGTCGAGCCGGACAGCGCCAGCGGCAGACCGGACGAGAAGCCGAGCAACGTCACGATCAGCACGCGCCGCTTGAGATAGACGGCGAGCGTCTCGGCGAGCGACGGACGCGAAGCTACGACGCTATCTGGATCTGAGGCTTGGCCGGATCCTTGGGGCGTTACCGCCATTCGCCACTACTCGCCTGCTTCAAGCTTGCGTGGTATTGGAACCGGAATGACATTGGCGCCAAGATTTGACGCGCCAAGACTCGACGCACCAAGCCCTGATGAGCCGAGCGCTTCCACGCCGCTGAATTCGACTTGCTGAATGCGCTCGCCGCGGCCCTCGATCTTCTCGACGGAGATGATCGACTGCCGGATGTCCTCGTTCGCCTGATTGAAATGCGTCTGCAGCTTGCGCACGCGTTCGCCGAGCAAGCCGACGTCCTTCATCAGCCGGCCGACTTCGTCGCGAATGAGATCGGCCGCTTCGCGCATGCGCACGTCGCGCTGACTCTGCTGCACCAGAGCGATCGCCAGCATCAAGAGCGACGGCGACACCAGGACGACGCGGGCGCGAAACGCCTTCTGCACCAGATCGTCGAAGCCGTCGTAGATTTCGGCATAAACGGATTCCGAGGGCACGAACATCAGCGCCAGTTCCTGGGTCTCGCCGGGGATAGAATATTTCTCGGCGATGTCGGCAATATGCTTGCTGACGTCGCCGCGCAGGCGCTGCGCGGCGAATTTGCGCTCGTCGTCGCTCTTGGCGTCGCGATAAGCGGTGACGCCTTCGAGCGGAAATTTCGCGTCGATGACCAGAAGTCTGTTGTCCGGCAGGAACACGCAGCAGTCGGGGCGGGTGCGATTCGACAGCGTGTGCTGGAAGGCATAAGTACCCTTCGGCAGGCCGTCCTGTACGATCGCCTCCATCCGCGCTTGGCCGAAGGCGCCGCGCGATTGCTTGTTGGCGAGCACGCTTTGCAGCGACGTCACCTGGGTGGCAAGCGCGGTGATGTTCTTCTGCGCATTGTCGATCACCGCGAGCCGCTCGGCGAGCTTCTGCAGATTCTCGGCGGTGTTCAGCTTGGTCTTTTCCATGGAATCGCCAAGCCGATGCGAGACCGAATCCAGCCGGTCATTGACCGCGTGCTGCAGCTGCGATTGGCGGTCACCGACCATGCGGATCATGGTCTCGAGCCGCGCCGCGGCATCGGCCTGAGCGCGGGCCAATTCCGCCATCACCGCGGCCTGCGGGTCCGGGCGCTTCCGCGTCCGCCACAACAGAACCGCGAGCGCGATCAGCGCCAAGCCGGCCAGAACGCCGCCCAGAATCGCGGCCGCCGCGATGGTTTCCGGGGTGGCTTCCTCGGCCAAAATTGCCTGTAAGCGCTCGATCATCGCGGGTCCCTTTTGCCGAATCGAGGCCAGAACGAAGAGCGAACGGTCATACCCGCTTGCCGCGAAAGGCGCAATGGAAAGGGCGCAACAAGGCGCTACATTGACCCCGCTTTCTTCACCGCTTACATCGCCGCCTAGGTACCCCCGGAAGAGCAATGGCAGTCCGCGACATCATCAAGCTTCCCGACAAAAGGCTGCGGCTGAAGTCGGAGCCGATCCAAAAGATCGACGCCGGCATCAAGAAGCTGGTCGATGACATGTTCGAGACCATGTACGACGCGCCGGGCATCGGGCTCGCGGCGATCCAGCTCGGCATTGCCAAGCGCGTCGTCACCATGGATCTGTCGAAGAAAGAGGACGAGCAAAAACCTTTGGTGTTTATCAATCCGGAGATCACCTGGGCTTCGGAAGAAAAGAGCCAATACGAGGAAGGCTGCCTGTCGATCCCGGAATATTACGAGGAGGTCGAGCGGCCGGCCGAGGTGAAGGTCAAATATATGGATCTCGACGGCAAGAACCACGAGATCACCGCCAAGGGCCTGTTCGCGATCTGCCTGCAGCACGAGATCGATCACACTAACGGCGTGCTCTTCATCGATCATCTGTCGAAGCTCAAGCGCGACCGCGTGATCAAGAAGTTCACCAAGGCCGCCAAAAACGAAACCAAGGAAAGCTCCAAGAAGGAGGAGGCGTGATTGGCCTTGCGCCTCGTGTTCATGGGCACGCCGGATTTCGCGGCGCCCACGCTTCTGGAAATTATAGGCTCCGGTCACGATGTCGCCGCCGTCTATACGCGGGCGCCGCAGCCGGCGGGACGCGGCATGGCGGAGCGGCCGAGCCCGGTCGCGCGCGAGGCTGAGCGATTCAAGCTGCCGGTTTTCACGCCGAAGTCGCTGAAGGGCGCTGACGCCGCGGACGCCATGCGTGCGCACGGCGCCGACGCCGCTGTCGTCGTCGCTTACGGCTTGATCCTGCCGAAGGCGATCCTCGACGTTTTTCCGCTCGGCGGTTTCAATTTGCACGCTTCGCTGCTGCCGCGCTGGCGCGGCGCTGCTCCGATCCATCGCGCCATCATGGCGGGCGACAAGGAAACCGGCGTAATGGCAATGAAGATGGAGGAGGGCCTCGATACCGGGCCGATCGCCATGGCGGAGCGCGTTGCGATCGGTGCCGACATGACGACCGGCGAATTGCACGACACGCTGGCGCCGCTTGGCGCCCGGCTGATGCTGGTCGCGCTCGGCGCGCTCGAGCGCGGCTCTTTGCAATTGACGCCGCAGCCGGCGGGAGGCGCGACTTACGCCACCAAGATCGACAAGAGTGAGACGCGCATCGATTGGGCAAAGCCCTGGAACCAAGTCCACGATCATTGCCGCGGATTATCGCCCTTTCCTGGCGCCTGGTTCGAGCTTGCAGGAAACCGCGTCAAAGTCCTGCGGACGACCAAGGGTGAAGGCAAAGGCGCTCCCGGGACTGTGCTCGACGACGAGCTGACGATTGCTTGCGGCGACGGCGCGGTGCGGCTGGTCGAATTGCAGCGCGCCGGCAAGCAGCCGATGCAAGCGGACGAATTTTTGCGCGGCACTCAGATTGCCCGCGGCACCGTGTTGAGCTAAGCACCATGCCGCGCTACAAGCTCACCATCGAATATGACGGCACGACTTTTGTCGGCTGGCAGCAGCAGGACAATGGCGCATCGGTGCAGGGCGTGCTCACCGAAGCCGTCGTTGCCTTTGCCGGCGAGCGCGTCGTGGTCGCGGGCGCCGGACGCACCGATACCGGCGTGCATGCGCTCGGCCAGGTCGCGCATATCGATCTCAGCAAGGAATGGGAGATCGACCGCATCCGCGACGCGTTCAATTTCCATTTGCGGCCGCAGCCGGTCGCCGTGCTGAAGGCGGAGCTTGTCGCGCCGGATTTCGATGCGCGGTTCTCGGCGATCAAGCGCCATTATCTTTATCGCATCGTCAATCGCCGCGCCGATCTGACGCTCGATCAGAACCGCGCCTGGCGGGTGCCGCGCCCGCTCGATTGCACGGCGATGCACGCGGCCGCGCAGAGACTTACCGGCAAGCACGATTTCACCACGTTCCGCTCGACCGAATGCCAGGCGAAGTCGCCGGAGAAGACGCTCGACCGGCTCGATGTCACGCACGACGGCGATGAGGTGCGGGTTGCGGCCTCGGCGCGCTCGTTCCTGCAGCATCAGGTGCGCTCGATGGTCGGCTCGCTCGTCCATGTCGGCGAAGGCAAGTGGAGCATTGCCGACCTGGCCGAAGCGCTCGCCGCGCGCGATCGCACCCGCTGCGGCCAAGTCGCGCCGCCGCACGGGCTTTACCTCGTGCGGGTGGATTACTAG
>DATHPQ010000106.1:0-24790 GCA_035483735.1 Xanthobacteraceae bacterium
AGCCGCCGCAGCGAATAGGCGAGAAAATTTTTCACTGCCGGCGGGCGGCCATCGTTGCCGCCCCAGCTCCCGTCCGGCCCGCGCAGCGCGCCGAACTTTACCGAATAGACCAGGCGCTGGCGCGGCACGCCGTCGAGGGCGCGGCGGATCAGCATTTCGTTGTGGCCCATGCCGTAGAAATCGCCGGTGTCGATCAAGCTGACACCGGCCTCGACCGCGGCACGCAGCGTTGCGACGCTCTCGGCTTCATCGGAGACGCCATAGGTGCCGGGCGACATGCCCATGCAGCCAAGGCCAAGGACGGAGACTTCCGGGCCGTTGCGGCCCAGCCTGACTGTTTGCATGTGTCGACTTCTATTGTTCGCCGAATCGTCGGTGCGGAGCGTCCTAGACGTAAACGCTCTTCATCTGCGGTTCCGGATAGCGCAAGCCGGCCGCCGCCCCGATCGGAATCGCCTCCGCCATCTGCTTCAGCTCCGCTGCGCTGAGCTTGACCGACAGCGCCCCGATATTCTCCAGCAGCCGCGCTTTGTGTTTGGTGCCGGGGATCGGGATGATGTCGTCGCCTTGCGCGAGCAGCCAGGCGAGCACGAGCTGGCCGGTGGTGCAGTTCTTCGTCTTCGCCAGTTCCTCGAGGCGCTGCGCGAGCGAGATATTGGCGTTGAGATTGTCGCCGGAAAACCGCGGATGCCGCCGTCGCGCATCGGTCTCGGCGAGCTGGATGCCGCCGGTGAGCAGGCCGCGGCCGAGCGGCGAATAGGCAACGAAGGCGATATTGAGCTTGCGCGTCGTCGCTAAAGTCTCTTCGGCATCGGCGCGGTAGATCAGCGAAAGCTCGTTCTGCACCGCGGCGAGCGGATGCGTCGCATGCGCGCGGCGGATGGTCTGCGGGCTCGCTTCGCTGACGCCCAACGCGCGCACTTTGCCCTGTTGCACGAGCTTCGCCATGGCGCCGACCGTATCCTCGATCGGCACATTCGGATCGATGCGGTGCTGGTAATAAAGATCGATTACATCGACGCCGAGGCGCTTGAGGCTTTTCTCGCACGACTCGATCACGAAATCCGGCCGGCCGTCGGCGAATTTGCCGTCGCGGCCGCCGAGATTACCGAACTTGGTCGCAAGCACCACACCGGACCGGCGATCCTTGATGGCCTTGCCGACCAGCTCTTCGTTATGACCGGCGCCGTAGGCGTCGGAGCTGTCGAGCAAGGTGACGCCGTTGTCGAGGGCGGCGTGAATCAGCGCAATGCCCTCGTCGTCGCCGGTCTTGCCATAGATGCCGGACAGCGACATGCAGCCAAGACCGATGGCGGAAACTTTTATGCCGGAAGAGCCGAGAACGCGTTGGGGAAGAGCTTTTGTCATGATGATACTTTCTGACGATGCTTTCGTGAGAGTGACGAGGTCGATGTAGGCTTGCGGAAACATCACTGCAATGCCGTGACGGTACGCCGCGCGCTTTGCGACAGAGCGATGACGTTCAGTTCCTCCGCTTGTCAGTTCCTCCGCTTGTCCTTGCGTATGATCTTTTCCACGGCGCGAAATTCGCCGGAAGCCGATTTGCGCGCCGAGGTTTCGATCGCCCGGTAGATTTTGATGATGCGCTCGCCGACCGGCGTGACCACGGCGCCGCCGCCGCGCCGGCCGCCGGTGATGCCGGTCACCGCGGGTTCCTGCAAGGCGGCATTGATCTGTTCGACCAGAAGCCAGGCGCGGCGATAGGACATGCCGACCTGGCGCGCGCCCGCGGAAATCGAGCCGGTATCGCGGATCGCTTCAAGGAGCGCGATCTTGCCCGGACCGATGCGGTCGCCGCTGGTCAGATCGAGGCGGATGCTCAAGCGCGTCTCGGTCATGGATCACTCGCTGCGCAATGTCCCGTTGCTGCCTATGTCCCGCAACCAGGCGGAAAAAATCTTGGCCGCTCGCGTGCCGGCTTGGGGCGCCGCGTCTTTCGTCTGCGCGCGGAATTCGGCCACCGACATCTCACCCGGCGGTAAGTCTATCGCATAGCCGACGTACCATTTTTCGAGGGTGGCGGCATCGGCTTCCAGATGAAATTGCAGGGCGAGAGCTTCGTCGCCGAAGGCGAAGGCCTGATTCTGATAATTGACGTTGGCGGCGAGCCGCACCGCGCCGGACGGCAGATCGAAGGTGTCGCTGTGCCAATGCACGACCTTGGCGCTGTCATCGGCGAGCGGGCGGAGGCAGGATTGCCGCCCCTGCGCGGTCAATTCCACCCGGCCCCAGCCGACCTCACTGACCGGTCCGGGAAACACGCGCGCGCCAAGCGCCCTGGCCATCAGTTGAGCGCCGAGGCAGATGCCGAGCGTCGGCCGCTTCTGTGCGAGCCGCCGCTCCAGGATCACGATCTCTTCCGCGAGGAACGGATAGGTTTCGGTTTCATAAGCGCCGAACGGGCCGCCGAGCACGATGAGAAGATCGGCCGCCGCGATCGCCGGAGCGCCAAGGTCGTCGCTCGCGCTCTCGCGATAAGACGCATCCCAGCCTTCGCTGCGCAAAATCTGAGCAAGCAGCCCCAGATCTTCGTATTCAACATGACGCAGGGCGATGGCGGAACGTTTGCCGGAAGCCATTTGTGTCCTTGCAGGTGTCCTTGCAGGCGTCCTTGCGCCGAAAAAAGTGCGAGCGGCGGCGCTAAATGACCGCGTCTCCATAACATCGCGATGCGGCCGCGGCCAGGATGCCGCCGGGACTTAAGCTTCGCGCCGCGGCCGTTGACAGGCCTTTGGCTATATCCCTATGAATATAACGCTGAATTTGGCAATTGCAGAGGTCGCTCCATGCCGGACTCGTCAATGTCGGACTCGTCCGTCTCGGACACTTCCACGGCGGAGACGCTGGTCGAAGATTTCGAGACCTTCTTCATCGAACTGCCCGCGGACGTCCGCAACGACCTGTGGTTCATGATGGTGATCCTGTCGGACGAGAACTTCGTCTTCCACGACGGAACCGACATTTACGAGCGTTCGGCGCAAGGCCTGTTCCAGGCCAAGACCCGCATCGGCCGGCTCGGCAATCTGATCCAGGCGGCTGCGATCTTCGATGTTTATTTCGCCATGGATGCCGGCGAGCGCTTCGGTTCGAACGGCAAGGCCAAGTCCGCCCGCGGCGGGCATGCCGCGCTTTATCGCTACGCCAATCAGGCCGGCGCGATCGCGGCGGCGAAGGAGCGCTGGCATAAGCTGCGCACGACAAAATTCGCGCCGACGGCGATCGCGACCGCGCTCATTCCGCCGGGCCTGCCGCGCAAACGCGCGCAGCGCGCATCGGCAGAGCAGAGTAACCTCGAGAAGCTCAGCGCCTAGAGCATGATCCCGAAAAAGCCTGCCCTCGGACTTGATCCGAGGGTGGGAACCGGTTTTGGAAAAGATCATGCTCAGACAAGATCCGCAGCGCGCACTTTGTGCGTCAGCGCCCAGATCAGGCAGGCCAGGCAACCCATCGCTGCGACGACAAGCGTGACCGGCCAGGCGGAATGGCCGAGATAAAGGCCGATGAGGCCCGCCGCCAGCGCCGCGCCGGTCTGCTGGATAAAGCCCATCACCGACGACGCGGTGCCGGCACGATCCGGAAACGGCGTCAACGCGCCCGCCATGGCGGATGGCAGCACGAAGCCGAGGCCCGCGAGATAGATCGTCATCGCTGCGACGAACCAGACGGCATTGGCAAGGAAGGCCACCACCAGAATCATGACCAGGCCGCCGCCCACCATGATGACGGTGCCGATGCCCATCATGCGATCAAGCCCGAAGCGCATGACGATGCGCGAAGCGATGAACGTTCCGGCCATGTAGCCCGCGGCGCCCATGCCGAAGATGACGCCGAAAGCGAGCGGCGAGAGGCCATAGACCACACCCTGCATCACCACCGGCGCGCCCGAGATCCATGCGAACAGGCCGATAAAGGCCGTGGTCATGATGCCGAGATTGGCAAGAAAGCCGCGATGCGCCAGCACGGATTTATAAAGCTTGCCCATGCTGACGAGCGAGAACGGACCGGGCGTGCGCTTGTGCAGGGTCTCCGGCAGCAACAGCGCCGCCGCCGCGCCGGCGATCACCGCGAAACTGATCAGCAGAACGAAACAGGCGCGCCAGCCGAACATGGTCTGCAACAGGCCGCCGATCGTCGGCGCCACAATCGGCGCCAAGGCCGTGATCGAGCCCATCAGGGACAATTCGCGCCCGGCGCGCGCGCCGGAATAGATGTCGCGCACGACGGCGCGCGCCAGCACGATGACTCCGGCGCCGCCGAGCGCCTGCACGAAGCGCGCCGCAATGAGCGCATCGATCGATTGCGCGGCGGCGCATATCAGCGTCGCAGCACCGTAGAGCAGGATCGCGACGAGCAGCACCGGCCGCCGGCCGAAACGATCCGAGGTCGGCCCATAGACGATCTGGCCGACGCCGAAGCCGAGCAAATAACTGGCAATGGTCAATTGCACCTGCACCACGGGCGCGTTCAGCGAATGCGCGATGTCGGGCAGCGACGGCAGATACATGTCCATCGACAACGGCCCGAGCGCCGTCAGAAATGACAGCAATAAAGTGAGCGCGAACGAGCCGGGTGCGAGCATCGGCGATTGCTTCGGTTGTTTGTAGAACTTTAATCGCGCGACCTTGGCACCGGTCGCGACATATGGCTATGAAGTGGCCGTGAAGTGGCTATGAAGGCGGAATTCTCAGGATGCCACCCGCTTTGAGCGGTGGTTTGGAACAGCTTGACCGCCGCTGCAAGCGTGCATGCCGGTTTTCACATGCGAGCTATGCTTGCACACGCTTTGCCTGGTTACGCTTTGCCTGGTTACGCTTTGCTTGGTCGCGCTTGCCTTGGCCGCGCGTTCCCCCAAGCTCATCCCAGAAACCGTCCGCCGCCAATTTGTCGACCGTCGCGGCGATAATGTTGCGCAGCGCCGTCACGGCGCGCGCGGGTCCCTGGTCCTTGCGATAGGCGGCGCTCAGCGTCCATGCCGGCAAAGCGGGTTTACGGAGGCGGACCGCGGAGATTAGTCCGGCGCCGGCCTCCCGGCGCACCGCGCTATAGGGCAAGATGGTGTAACCGAGGCCTGCGACGACCAGCGCTTTTGTCGTCGTGTAGCCGTCGACCTGAAACGCGACATCGAGATGGCCGCCATATTCCGCGGCGCCGCGCTCGACCAGCATGCGCAGACCGTGCGTGCGGTTGGGCAAGATCAACGGCACGCGGTCGAGCGCCATACCTGGCGCGGCCGGCGGCAAAGTCCCGGATGCCGCACCGGGCCCGATCAGATACATCGGCTCGGTGAGCAACGGCTCGATCTCGATGCCCCGGTGACGGGGTGGATTGTGCATCAGGCAAAGCGTGAGCTCTTGGTTGATCAGCCGCTGGAAGACGAAGCCGCTGAACCCTTCGACGAAGCTCAACCGCAATTCCGGATGCAGCGCCGCGCATTCGCGCGCGATGCACGGCACCAGCGCCTCGCAAATCGTCGGGCTGACGCCGAGCGTGAGCGTGCCCTGAACGCGCGATCCATGCGCGCGCACGTCATCGGCGGTCTGCGCGGCCTGACGCAGCAGCGAATGCGCCCGCTGCAGCAACAGAAGCCCGGCATCGGTCAGTTCGAGCTGACGCCGCGTGCGCAGGATCAGCGCAAGTCCGACCTCGTCCTCGAGCTTGCGGATCTGGCGGCTGAGCGCCGGCTGCGCGATGCGCAATTGCACGGCGGCTTTGGAAAAGCTTCGCGCCTCGGCGACATGGACGAAATAGCGAAGCGCGCGAAGGTCCATCTTTGAGATTCCGCTCATTATGCCGAAACGGCATAATACTTATCACTATTATATCTTAGACGGACATGGCACCGGCGGCTACGCTTTCCTGCCAGAACATAAAAGGGAGGATCCTCGTGTCCGAGCGCATGCCGGAGATCGTCGTCAGCGATACCAAGGCCATGGACTTCGAAGAGGTCCGCCGCGGCCGTGTTCACATGATCCGCCGCAAGCGCCTGCCGCTTGAGACCGGCATCGACGGCATCACGATGGAATATTCGCTGTCGGTGGTGCCCGACGGCTATTTCACGCCGCGGCATCGGCACAATTTCGATCAAATCCGCTACACGCTGTCGGGCGTGCAGAGCACCGGGCTCGGCGATCTCGCAGCCGGTGAATGCGGGTATTTCCCCGAGGGCTCCCATTACGGCCCGCAGCAGCAGAACGGCGAGTGCGAATGCCTGGTGCTGCAGTTCCAGGGCGCCAGCGGCGAGCACCTTCTCTCCAACGAAGAGATGAACGCGACCTATGAGAAGCTGCTCAAGTCAGGCGGCAAGTTCGAGAACGGCGTCTATAAAGGCTTCAAGCCGGACGGCTCGGCGAAGAACAAGGATTCCTACGAGGCGATCTGGGAAGAGCACGAAGGCCGCGATCTCGTCTTCCCCGAGCCGCGCTATCGCCAGCCGGTGATGATGCTGGCCAAGAACTACCGCTTCTGGCCCGATCGCAACCGCCCCGGCGTCGAGATCAAGCATCTCGGCACTTTTAGTGAAGCCCGTACCGGAATCAGTTTCTTGCGTCTTCGTCCCGGCGCCGCGATCAAAGGCGGCGAGCAGGCTGACGCCGAGCTGCGCTATTTGCTCGAAGGCTCATGCTCCTATGACGGCAAAAGCTGGGGCGAAGGGACCTATATGTTCCTGCCGAATGGCGCCGCCGTGAGGGATTTGCATTCGGAGCGGGGCGCCACCTTCTTCGTCATTACGCTGCCGATGCTGGCCGACCTCGCCGCCGCAAAGCGCAATTCCGGCATCCAGCACCCGGTGCTCGAACGCGCCAAGCACGCCGTCGCGTAACGCCATACAACAAGCGCCGCTCAAGGCGCGAGAGTCACTCATGGGAGGAGCGCATGTCGCGCAGGGCAATGTTGCGCAAGACAATGTCGCACACGGCATGGGCGTTTTGCGCCTGTTTCGCCGTGGCCATGACCTTGGCAGCGGCCGGCGCGCCGTCCGGCGCGCGAGCCGATACCAAGCTCGCGGTCGCCAAAGTGGCGAACGACTTCGCCTTGATGATGGTCGACTACGGCAACAAGCTCGGCACGTTCCAGAAAAACGGTCTTGACGTCGAGGTTATCCAGATCACGCAGGCGAAAATGATCCAGGCCGTCGTCGCCGGATCCATCGACATGGCGCTCGGCTCGGGCGCCGTTCTTGCTTTCAGGCCGAAAGGCGCGCCGCTGACCGGGGTGGCCGCTTTGTCCGGTCCGCCGTCGATCCTGGTTCTGATCGTTCGGCCTGACGGTGCGATCACCGCGCTCGATCAGTTGCGCGGCCACATTGTCGCCGTCACCAACGAGGGCTCTCTCACCGACTGGGCGGTTTCGCAGATTGCGCTCCACGAGGGTTGGGCGCCGTCGGATATTCCGCGCGTTTCGGTCGGCGATACGATGGCGCGGGTTGCCGCGCTCAAAGTGAGCAATGTCGATGCCGCCGTCATCGATATCGCGACCGCGCTCGAGCTCGAGCAGCGCGGCCAAGCCAAGATCCTGGTGAATTTCGGCGACCTGATCACGAAATTTCAAAACCAGATTATCTACGCATCCGGCAGGTTGATCCAAACCAATCCCGACGCCGTGCGCAGCTTCAATCGCGGCTGGTTCGAGACGCTGGATTACGCCCGCGCGCACAAGAGCGAGACCACGGCCTTCGCCGCGCAGGATCTCGGCGTCAGCACGAGCGTGGCCGACCGCGTCTACGACAAGCTGATGCCGGCCGGATTCTTTTCAAGCGACGGACACTTCGATCGCGTGGCTCTCAAGAGCATGAGCGAAAGCTTTGTCGACATGAAGCTGATCGATCATGAGGTCGACCTGTCGCAATACGTCACCGAGCAGTTCCTGCCTAAAGAGTGATCGCGGAACGGTCCATGCAAAGAAGCGCGACGAGCAACGCGAAGAGAAAGCCGCGCATTGCCATTATCGGCGGCGGCATCGGCGGCCTCACCGCGGCCGCGGCGCTGCATCAGCGCGGCGTCGAGGTCGAGGTCTTCGAACAATCGGGCAAGATCGCCGAGATCGGCGCCGGCGTGGCGCTCACGCCCAATGCGATGAAAGCCTATCGCGCGCTCGGTCTCGAAGCCGAAGTCACCGCCATCGGCTACGAATCGGACTATCAGGAGCTGCGCAACTGGAATACCGGCGCGGTGTTTTCGCGCGTGCCGCGCCGGGGCGCCTATACCAAGGAGTTCGGCGCCGCCTATCTGACGATGCATCGCGCCGACCTGATCGAGGTGCTGCGGCGCCGGCTCCCCGACCGCGTCATCTATCTCGGCGCGCGTTGCACTGGGGTCGAGAGCGACGACACGTCTGCGCGGGCACGCTTTGCCGACGGCAAGGACATCGAGGCGGATGTAATTGTCGGCGCCGACGGCATTCACTCCGCCGTGCGCGGAAGCCTGTTCGGTCCGCAGGCGCCGCGTTTTGCCGGTTGCGTCTGCTGGCGCGGGCTGGTGCCGTTCGACGCTTTTCCGCCCGGCACCGTGAGCCGCGAGGGCACGATGTATATGGGGCCGAAGAGCCACGTCATTTATTACCTCGTGCGCCGCGGCGAATTGGTCAATTTCGTCGCGCATATGGAGGGCCATTCCTGGACCGGCGAATCCTGGACCCAGGAATGCGACCGCTCCGAAGTCATGGACACCTATGCCGGCTGGCACGAGCCGTTGCTGCGTCTGCTCGGGTCTGCGGAGCGCTATTACAAATGGGCGCTCTATGACCGCGACCCGCTCGATCGCTGGACCAAGGGACGCGCGACGCTCTTGGGCGATTCAGCGCATGCGATGCTGCCCTATATCGGCCAGGGCGCCTGCATGGCGATCGAGGACGGCTACACGCTCGCCGCTGCAATAGCGCGGATGCCGGACGAACTCGGCGCGGCGCTGATGCACTACGAACAGCTTCGGCTGCCCCGCACCCGCCGCGCCGTCTTGGGCGCACGCGCGCGCGGCGAGGAAATGCATCTGACCTCGCCATGGGCGCAGCTCAAGCGCAACGTCAAAATGGCGCTCAAGCATCGCTTGGGCCGCGACAAGACCGGCATCCAGCTCGGCTCGTTCTACGATTACGACGTCGCCGCCGAGAGCGGCATGGCGACCAACGCGTGATCCGCGCTGCGGCGCGCGCGGCATCATGCGGCCGCGGTTCGCTCGCCGGCACAAAATGCTGTTGGGGAAATCTGCTGTGAGGGGGGAACCTATGAGCGAGCGTGCGTCAACCATCAACGTCACCGAACTGATCGATCTGCGGCCCTTAACCGAGCTGCAGATCCGCGTCACTTTGCTGTGCGCACTGACGATCTTTCTCGACGGCATCGACGTCATTGTGATCGGTCTCGTCGCGCCGTCGCTCGCGGCCGCGATCGGCGTGAGTGTCACCTCGTTCGGCCCGGTCTTCGGCATCGGCCAAGCCGGTATCTTGGTCGGCGTCCTTACTTTCGGCCCGCTCGGCGATCGATTCGGCCGCAAGCGCCTGGTCATCGGCTCGATCCTGTTGTTCGCGACTTTCACTTTGCTGACGATATGGACGACGTCGTTCAACGAGCTCCTGCTGGTCCGCTTCTTCACTGGATTGGGCCTCGGCGGCGCCGCGCCCAATGCCGTCGCCTTGACGTCGGAATTCGCGCCCAAGCGGCTGCGCGCCGCTTTCGTATCGGCGCAATGGGCGGCGCTGCCGCTCGGCGGTGTCGCCGTCGGCCTCTTGAGCTCGGTGCTGATCACGCAATGGGGATGGCAGTCGCTGTTCTATATCGGCTCGATCGTACCGCTCGTTCTTGCCGCGGCACTGATTCTCATCCTGCCGGAATCGGTCTCGTTTCTGTTGGCGCGCGGCCTCGATACCGACAGCGTCCGCAAGACCGTCGCCAGGCTCGCGCCGGATCTGCCGGCCGATCCGGACACCCGCTATGTCGTCAACACCGAAAAGCTTCCCGGCGCGCCGATGAAGCATCTGTTCACCGAAGGCCGCGCGCCCATGACCTTGCTGCTGTGGGTGCCGTTCTTCACGAGCTTCATGATCCTGATCTTCATCACGTCGTGGATTCCGACGCTGTTGCGCGCTAACGGCTTGTCGGTGGCGCAGGCCGGCTTCGCCATCGCGCTCAACAGCTTCGGAAGCTTCGTCGGCTCGGGCTCAGTGGGCCGGCTGATGGACCGCTTCGGCGCTTATAGGGTCCTGATCCCGACCTTTGTCCTGGCTTCGATCGCCGCCGGACTGTTGGGCTTCTCGTTGACGAATCTCGGTTCGGCCGCCCTCGCCGTCATTACCTTGAGCGGGTTTTTCGCCGGCGCGAGCCAGGCCGGCGTGATCGCACTTGCGGCCGTGGTCTATCCGGTCGCCATCCGCTCGACCGGCGTCGGCTGGGCGATGGCGATCGGCCGATTCGGCGCCGTCGTCGGCCCGATTCTCGGCGGCCTTCTGCTCGGCTGGCAATGGCGCGCCGATCAAATCCTGCTGGTTATCGCGGTGCCGGAGCTGATTGGCGCGCTGTGCGTGTTCCTGGTCGGCAAACTTCCCGCGGCCCGACCGGCTTTGTGATCCGGGGGGCCTAACGATCGCGGAGCGGCTTGATGTTCAGTTCGCCCGCGAGCTTGTCGAGCAGCGCGAGAAGCGGCTTCGCCAGCGGCACGCCGTCGCGCGCGCGTTCGCTGCGGCATTCGGCACGGCGGTCGCCGGGCAAGCGGATTTCATTGACGCCGGGCAACCGCTTTGACCCGCGCAGATCGGCGATGTGGCGATCAACCTCGGACTTGAAAGTCTCAAGCAGCACAAATCGCGCAATATCGACCGCGATGATGAAGTGCCCGGTATTGGTCGCGCTGTTGTCATCGGCATTGAAATCGACGACGTCGCGGCCGAAAGCGGCGCCATTGAGCACGCCGGCGATGAGGCCGAGCATCAAAGCCAGCCCCGCGCCTTTATATTCGCCCATCGGCAGCAACAAGCCTTCATGCGAGCGGTTGGCGTCGGTGATCGGCGCGCCGGTCTGCGCATTGACGAACCAGCATTCCGGCATCGGCAGGCCACGCTGCGCATATTTCTTCACCGTGCCGTAAGCGACGATCGAGGTCGCGATATCGAGAATGAGAGGGCCGGTGCCCGACGGCACGCCGATGGCGAGCGGATTGGTGCCGAGCAAGAGATCCGTGCCGCCCCAGGTGCCCATGTGATTGGCATTGGCGACGGCGGCATAGAGTCCGACCATGCCGTGCCGCGCCGGCATCTCGGCATATAAGCCTGCCGGCCCGGCATGGTTGGAGCGGCGCACGCCGACCCAGGACACGCCGTTCTCTTTGGCCATGACAATCGCTTCATCGGCCGCACGCGACATCACCAGATGGCCCATGCCGTTATCGCCGTCGACCAGAGCGGTCGCCGGTGCGGTGCGCGTCACGGTGATGTCGGGATGTTTGTTGAAGCCGCCGGCCTTGAGACGGCGGATATATTGCGGCAGCCGGAAAATGCCGTGGCCGTCGGCGCCGGTGAGATCGGCCTCGGTCATCAGCTCGGCGCATTTCTCGGCGTCCGCCGCGGGCAGGCCGGCCGCAACGAAAGCGTCCCCAATCAGGGCCTGCGTGGCGCGTGACGGGACGTTGATCAGATCGGCACTGCTCATGATGCGCGCGCCCTATGCCATCACGCGTTGCTTGGCGAGAATTTTTGCAGCGTGGCTGTGCAGGATCTTGTCGCGCTGCGCCTCGGTGATATCGAGACCGCGCACATGCCGCACGCAATCGAGCATGCCCATGTCGTAGGGATAATCGCTGCCGAGGAAGATGCGGTCGGCGCCGACCATCGCGATCAGCATTTCGAGCGTCTTCTTGGAATGCAGGATGGTGTCATAGAGAAAACGGTCGAGATATTTTTCCGGCGAATGTTTTAAATGCACTTTCGGCTCCGGCCGCACGTCCCAGCCGTGGACCCAGCGCATGCCCTGATAGGGAATGAAGCCGCCGCCATGCACCATGACGAAATTGAGCTTGGGATGGCGCTCGAGCACGCCGCCGAAGATCAAACACGCCGCCGCGATCGTCGTGTCGAGCGGATTGCCGATCAGATTATTGAGATAATAGGCGCGCAGCCGATCGGCGCCGGCGACATTGCCGGGATGGATCACCATGAACGCGTCAAGCTCGGCCGCGGTCGCCCAGACCGGCTCGAAGCTCGGATCGTCGAGATTCTTGCCGTTGATGTTGGAGCCAATCATGGCGCCGTGCATGCCGAGCCTGGTCATGGCGCGGCGCAATTCGTCGGCGGCCTTTTGTGGCGCCTGCATCGGCAGCGTGGCTATGGCGGCGAAACGGTCCGGATGTTCCTTGGTCAGCCGCGCCATGTCATCGTTCTGGATCGCTGATAGAGCAACACCGGCGGAGGCCTCTTGGCCATAAAGCCAGGTCTGCGGCGTCGCCGTCACCACCTGCATGTCGACCAAAGCTGCGTCCATGTCGGCAAGCCGCCGCGCGATGTCGTGTCCGCCTTTGGGGAACGGTCTATAGGGCACGCCGGCGACTTCAATGACGCTGTTGTCATTGTCGAGCGGCGTCAGCTTCAAGCCCAGGCTCGGAATCTCTTTTTGCAGGCGCTTGATCGCTTCGTCGGCCAGCACATGCGTATGGGTATCGATGGTTCGCGACATTGTTCCTCCCACGTCACTTCCCCTTTTGCCCTTTTTGGGGCGGCATGTTCTGCGCACAAGGCGGATGAGCAGACAAGGGGGTGCAAAGGGACGCAACGGGCTGCAAGGAGATGGCTGTGACAACGCCGGGGAGGTCTTCTCAGGCCGGACTTTCAGCTATAAAGGGACCGCAACCCTCCCCATATAAATCAGCCCAAACTGCGGAATTCTCGATGGACGCGACGACGGACAAGACGCAGATCGATTCCCATCCCTTTCACGGCCGCGTCGAGGACGATCCTTTGGTGCGCGGGCGCGGGCGCTATGTCGCCGACGCGCCGCTGCCGAACCAGGCCTTCGCCTATTTCGTGCGCTCGCCGCATGCCTTCGCCCGCATCGTCAGCATCGACACGTCGGGCGCGACCAACATGCCGGGTGTCGTCGCGGTGCTCACCGCGAAGGACATGGAGGGCGTCGGCAGCATTTCGCGCCATCCGCCGATCGCCGGCCGCAACGGCAGCAAGCTCATTTTGTCGCACCGGCCGGCGCTCGCGGGCGAGCGCGTCATGCATATCGGCGAGCCGGTGGCGATGGTGGTCGCCGACACCGCGATGATCGCGCAGGACGCCGGCGAATTTGTCCATATCGAATATGAAGAACTGACGCCGGTCGTCGACGCGCGCGACGCGCTCAAGCCAGGCGCACCGCAGATCTGGCCGGACGTGCCCGGCAACATCGCGGTCGATTGGGCGGGCGCGCATCCCGACCCGCAAGCCAATGCCGCCGAGATCGAGCGCATCTTTGCTTCGGCCAAGTACGTCGCGCGCATGAAGGAAATGAATCAGCGCCTCGTCGTCGCCTCGATGGAGCCGCGCGGCGCCACCGCAAGCCATGACGCGGCGGCCGACACTTATCTGTTGCGCACGTGCTCGCAGGGCGCCGGCGCCATGCGCGACGGCGTCCTGGCCATCATGGGCTGGCCGAAGGAAAAACTGCGCGTCATCACCGAGGACGTCGGCGGCGCTTTCGGCCTAAAGACATCGCCCTATCCCGAATATCTCGCGCTCCTGATCGGCGCGAAAAAGACCGGACGCCCGATCCACTGGATGTCGGGACGCTCGGAGGCCTTCCTCACCGACAATCAAGGCCGCGATATCTATTCCGAGGCCGAGCTTGCGCTCGACGAGAAGGGCAAGTTCCTGGCGCTGCGCATCTGCAATATCGGCAATATGGGCGCCTATATAGGCGCAGTCGGCGCCAATATCCCGTGCTTCAATTTCGCGCGCTGCCTGCCCGGCATGTACGACATCAAGCGCATCGATATCGCGACGAAGTGCGTCTACACCAACACGATCCCGACCGCGCCCTATCGCGGCGCCGGCCGCCCGGAAGCCAATTATGTCCTCGAGCGGCTGGTCGACGACGCGGCGCGCATCTCCGGCATCGATCCGGTGAAGCTGCGACGGCGCAATCTGATCAAGAAATCGCAGATGCCGTACAAGACCGCGATCGGCACCACTTATGACTCGGGCGACTTCGAGCCGATCCTCGATCTGGCGCTTGAGCTTGCCGACTACGACAATTTCAAGAAGCGCAAGCGCGAGGCGGCAAAGCGCGGCAAATATCGCGGCATCGGCATTTCCTGCATGCTCGAACATGCCGGCGGCATGCCGCTCGAAAGCGCGCGACTGAGCTTTCCCGGCGACAGCAAGTTTCTGCTGACGCTCAATGTGCAGAACACCGGCCAGGGCCACGCCACGGTGTTTCCGCGCCTGATCGCCGATCGCCTGGGCATCCCCTTCGCAAGCATCTCGCACAGCCACGGCGATTCCAACAACGAATTGCCCGGCTACGCTTCGGTCGGTTCGCGCTCGGGCATGACCGTGAGTCACACGCTGGTGAAGGCGATGGACACGATCCTCGAAAAGGGCAAGCCGATCGCCGCTACGATGCTCGAAGCCGGCGAGAGCGACATCGGCTACAGGGACGGACATTTCGAAGTCGTCGGCACCGACCGCCGGATTTCGTTGTTCGATGTCGCCGCCCAAGCCGCCACCATGAAAAAGCGCGGCGAAATCGCGGAAGATCTCGACACCAAGACCCAGACCGAATCGCCGCTGACATTTCCGAATGGCTGCCACATCGCCGAAATCGAGATCGATCCCGATACCGGCCGCCTCACCGTCGTGGCTTATTCGGCCGTGGACGATTGCGGACGCCCGCTCGATCACACAATCGTCGAGGGCCAGCTTCACGGTTCGCTGATGCAGGGGCTCGGCCAGGCGCTGATGGAAAACACGGTGTTCGACCGCGAGTCCGGCCAATTGGTCACCGGCTCGTTCATGGACTACGCCATGCCGCGCGCCGAGGACAACCCGCCGCTGCGCGACGCCATGCATAATGTGCCGGCGACGACCAATCCGATGGGCGTCAAAGGTGTCGGCGAGGCCGGCACCACCGCCGGCATCTCGGCGGTGATGAATGCGGTTGCCGACGCCATCCCGAACGGCGCCGGCGCGCATCTGGAAATGCCGGTGTCGCCGCCGCGCATCTGGGAAGCCTGCCAGCGCGCGAAGGGGTAGGCTGTCCGCATGCCGACCCCTGCGCCGCAAGCCGAAAGTCCCCTGCCCCTCGCCGCGCCGATGCTGCTCAGCTTCGTCGCCGGCTATGTCGACAGCTACACTTATATGGCGCTGTTCGGCCTGTTCGTCGCCCAGGTGACGTCAAGCTTCGTCATCGCAGGCGCCGAAATCGTCATCCATGATTACAACGTCACCGGAAAGCTTCTCGTCACCGTCGTATTCATTATTGCCGCGGCACTGACCGCGGCACTGATCATCTGGGCGCGCGCGGCCGGACGCGCGACACTGCCGGCGATGCTGCTGCTCGAAGCGGCCTTGCTCGCGATCTTCTGCGCCATGATCCTGTTCGGGCCGCCGATCCAAAACGCCACCGACTGGCACGGCATTGTTGCCGGCCTGATCGCGGCGAGCGCCATGGGCGCGCAAAGCGTGCTGGTGCGGCTGTTGATGAAAGGCATTCCGCAGACCAATGTGATGACCGGCAATATGACGCAACTCGGCATCACCATCACCGAACTCGTCGTTGCCTGGCGCAAGCTCGCCGACAGCGGCCACAGCGCCGAAGACGTCGACGATTTCGCGCAAGTGCGCGCGCAGCTTTTGATCGTGTTCTCGGTCGCCCTGGGCTTTCTCGTCGGCGCCGCCGCCGGAGCCGTGGCCTTTGCAACGACGGGACTGCGCGGCGCGGTCCTCGCTGTCCTCATAGTGGCCGGGCTCGCGGTCTGGGCGCTGATCCGCGAGCGCGACTTAGCGCGCTGATTGTTGGGCCGCTTGGTGGGCTGATCGCGGACATTCCATTCACGCACGCCAGCCATGACCGCCGAAAAGCCGCGGCGCTCCACACCGTGGCCGGATTGACGCTTCTCGGTGTGGAGGGCAACACTCCGCCGCGACCCTTGTGGAGGCAGTAATGGCTGGACACCCCGAAGCGATCCTTGCCGGCAAGAAGCGCCCGTTCACCGGCGCCGAGTTCCTGGAATCGCTCAGGGACGGCCGCGAGGTCTATATCTATGGCGAGCGGGTCAAGGACGTCACTGCACATCCGGCGTTCCGCAATTCGGCGCGCTCCATCGCGCTCCTTTATGATGCGCTGCATGACAAGGCGACCAAGGACGTGCTCACCGCGCCGACCGATACCGGCTCGGGCGGCTATACCCACAAATTCTTCAAAGCGGCGAAGAGCCGCGAGGACGTGATCGCGCAGCGCGATGCCATCGCCGCCTGGGCCCGCATCACCTATGGCTGGCTCGGCCGCAGCCCCGATTACAAGGCCGCCTTCCTCAACACGCTCGGCGCCAATGCCGAGTTCTACGGCAAGTTCGCCGACAATGCGCGCGCCTGGTACAAGCGCGCCCAGGAATCGGTGTTGTTCCTCAACCACGCTTTGGTCAATCCGCCGATCGACCGCAACAAGCCGGTCGAAGAGGTCAAGGACGTCTATATCAACATCCAGAAAGAGACCGACGCCGGCATTTATGTCTCCGGCGCTAAGGTCGTCGCCACCAATTCGGCGCTGACCAATTACAATTTCCTCGGCCAGAATATGGGCCAGGAGATCACCGATCCGAGCATGGTGGTGATGTTCATCGCGCCGATGGACACGGCCGGCATCAAGCTGATCTGCCGGCCGTCCTACGAATATGCCGCCGCCGCGACCGGCTCGCCATGGGACTACCCGCTCACGTCGCGATATGACGAGAACGACGCGATCTTTATTTTCGACAATGCGTTCATCCCCTGGGAGAACGTCATCATCCATCGCGACATCCAGCGCCTGAAGGATTTCTATCCGCGCTCGGGCTTCTTCAACGGCTTCACGTTGCAGGGCTGCACGCGGCTTTCCGTGAAGCTCGATTTCATCGCCGGGCTTCTCTACAAGGCGGCGCGCGCGACCGGCGTCGAATCCTTCCGCGGCGTGCAGGCGCAGATCGGCGAAGTGATCGGCTGGCGCAATCTGTTCTGGTCGCTCACTGATGCCATGGCCTGCAATCCGGAGCCCTGGGTCAACGGCGCCGTGCTGCCGAACGCGCGCGGCTCCGCCACCTATCGCTTGTTCATGACGGAAGCCTATCCGGCGGTGCGCAACATCGTGGAGAAGGTCGTCGCCTCCGGTCTGATCTATCTGCCGTCGCACGCCGCCGATTTCAAAAATCCCGACGTCGACAAATATCTCGCCAAATATGTCCGCGGCTCGAACGGCATCGATTACAAGGAGCGCATCAAGATCATGAAGCTGTTGTGGGACGCCATCGGCACCGAATTCGGCGCCCGCCACGAGCTCTACGAGATGAACTATTCCGGCAGCCACGAACTCATTCGCGTCTTCCAATTGCAGCAGGCGCAGGCCAACGGCACGCTGAAAGCGATGGAAGCGCTCGCCGACCAATGCATGGCCGATTACGACGAGAACGGCTGGAAGCACCCGGCTTATCTGGAGAGCGATATCAACCTGGTGGAGAAGTAAGCCTTCTCGTCCGGCCGAACAAAGCGAAGCCGGCTTACGGCGCTTCTTACCGATCCCATTGCATTGCGGAAATGCGCGAATCATGGACGAACGCATTTCTATCGAATGAAATAGTTTGCTTTGGGAATTCGCAGACCGTTCTGATTCCAGTACTGCTCAAATGAAAATGCCAAGTTTGCCTGTCCACTACGTCGCTTCCGGCAAAGGCGCGACAGGTCAACAGCGCGATATTTGCGCGGCGAAGAGGATCGCGAACCGACTCGTAACGGATAGCTTCAATTTTCGCAGCGCGGGCGGCCTCGGCCAAATCGAGGCATGACGCGTAGTCGGTTGGATGCGTCCAATCGTTCCGCCGCACGACGAAGGGCTCTCTTGTCAGATCGACGGCGAAGGGCGTGGCGATATTGGCCGCGAAGGCCGTGTGCTCATTCGGATTGGCGGGCCAAGGCGTGTGCGGGCTCTCGGCATAGAACAGAAGCCGATAGAACGCCGCTTCGGCGACGGCCGTTTCAGTCGATTCGGCGGCGTAAAAAACGCCCTCGATGGAGCCTGACCGGCGGAATCTCGAATGAAATGGATACGGCGTGTAACGAAACGGCGTGAAGAGAAGAAATCCGAGATGCCGGCATTCGTCGGGCACCTTGTTTTTGGTTTCGTCAATTATTCTTTCGAGCGCCTCTTGCTGCTCGAGCGTATCGGTCAGCTTCATGGTCGAGATTTTTGATTGCGCCTCGACGACGCGCCAGCAGCGAAGCTTCAGTGCAATGACGTTAGATGCGAGCGCGTCGGCTGTCCAAATATTGGATGACATGAATCAAGCCGCTGACTTTCCGGACAAGATTGATCGGCGTGTCGCCGAGCGCGGAGTTTTCATTGCTAAACCAGCTTTGCGCGACCTTTTCGTCGCCGCCGACGATAGCGTCGAGGGAGCGATAGAGCCTGACGAAAAGCGCGCTCAGCTCGAAAGACTTCTCGTCAGGCTGCAAAAAGTAGGCGCCCTTGCTCATCCGCGACACTGTCGGTTCGGAGACACCGATGATGCTCGCAAGGATTCTATTTTTTAGCCCGAGCTTTTCCGCGGCACGCAGTGTCGCCTTGGTCAGCGCGACCGATTCGACGGTGACCTTGTCTGGGCCGGACACCGCTTTTCGTACGGCGGTTTTGGGCATGGCGGCCGTCCTTTCTATGGAAATAATATATCATTTTTCTTCCTATAGGAAGTAATTTGGCTTGACGCACGGTATTACGTCACTTTTTCATTGACAATTGTCTCTTTTTCGGTTACATTGCTGCGAATCTCGCTCACGTCAGGGACGTATCCGGATGCGATCCGAATTACGGAGCGAGTGCGGTGCCCGCGGACGGTCTCGCAAACCGCACCCGGGCGGTTTCGGGCATCAGCCTCCCAGCACTACAGACTGGGCCGCGAGGTGCTCGCTGGACTGGGACAGGTCGAGGGCGGGTAACGCCCGCACAAACTGTGTCCGTTCTGCCCCAGGAATGGGGACGACTACAGGATCGGCGCTCCGCCACGTCCCTGGAAGCATGGCAATAGCCGTCGTAGAACGGCGTCGCTTCGCTCGCCTATGAGCCGCACCTTGGCGATGACGAATCCCAAGGGAAGAGCCGTGGTGGAACGCCGACAGGCGAGCGTACTCCGCTGAGCACGCTGCCGCGCCCGCAAGGCGCGGAGGAAAGGATACGCGTCTGTCGGCGTTCCGCTTCCCTTCTTTCCTCACGTCGTAGTCGGGTCGAGCGGAGCGAAACCCGGGAGTGGCATTGCAACTTTTCGGCCGTTCGCGAATTTCATTTTGTTGAATCCAGGCGACCGATCCCTCGCGCACGTGCCGCGAGCGTGATTCTATTTCGTCCACTTGTTCCACTTGCGTAGCGAGACGGAGCCGCAAGCTCCGAAGTGGATGAATTGTGGCGTCGATAAAAAAATTATTTTCTGCGCAATCGCTTAGAGAGCGCGCGCACATTGTCGCCTTATTTAAACCAAGTCGAATAAGCCTGTGGTCAAAGAGGTAAATATGAGTATCTTTAAAGTTCCCAGCGCGAGGCCCATGAATGACACGAGCTGGAACTGGCGAAGCGCAGCACTTGCCACCTCTTCGCGCGGTTCTCGGTGCCGCCACTTTTGCGATTGAACTCGTCATCGTCGCCGTCGTCTATTTCGGCCTCACCGAAGCCGCGCTGCTCCTTCCCGTGCTCAATCCAGCGGCAACGCCGCTGTGGCCGGCGACCGGCGTGGCGCTCGGCATCATTCTGCTACGCGGTCATCGCGTGGCGCCCGCCATCTTTGTCGGCTGCTTTGTCGCCCATGTCGTGGCGTCCAGCATCATCGATCTCCGCCTCATCGTCGAAGCGGCGACGATCGCGCTCGGCACCACGCTCGGCGCGCTGGCCGGCGCCTGGCTGCTCGATCGCTGGTCGCACGGCCGCAAGACCTTCGCCAGCCCGCGCGGCATCGGCCGCTTCGCGCTGGCCTGTTTCGGCCCGGTCGCCGTCGTCAGCTCCGCCGTCGCCATGGCCGGCATGCTCGCCGGCAAGATCGTCGCCGCTGAATCGAGCCTTGCCGACACGCTCGCCAATTGGCCGGCGCTGCTCTCGAGCTACGATACCTGGTGGCTCGCCGATGCCGGCGGCAGCCTGGTCGTCACGCCCGTCATCGTGCTGTGGGGCAGCACGCCTGCGCCCGTGCTCGGCAAGGCGGCAAAATCAAGCTCCGAATGGGGCGCGCTCGAAACCATCGGCATCCTGCTTGCCGCCGCGGCGATCGGCATCCTCGCCTTCAGCCCGCTAACGCCGGTGCTCGGCGGCGCGCTTGAGGCGCTCACCCCCTATCGCGGCCTGATCGGCTTTCTCGTCGTCGCGCCGCTGATGGCGGCGGCGCTGCGTCCCAATCAGCGCGACGCCGCCACCGCGGCGCTGATCTTCTGCGGCATTGCCGGCGTCTCGGCCGGCCTCGGCGCCGCCGCCGATCTGAACAATTCGCTGCTGTTCCTTCTCGCGCTCGCAATCGCGACCTCGCTGGCGCCGCTGGTGCTTGCCGCCGCCGTCATGGCCCATCGCGACATCCAGACCCGCATGCTGGCGGCGCAGGAGCAATTGCAACGCCGCGTCGAGCAGTCGCAATTGGCACTCAAGAACGCCAAGCGGCATTTCCAGATCTTCATGGAAGGCGTCACCGACTACGCGATCTTCCTGCTCGACTCGTCCGGCCGCGTGGCGAGTTGGAATTCCGGCGCGCAGAACATCATCGGCTACAAGGCCGACGAGGTGATCGGCAAGCATTTCGGTATTTTCTACCGGCCCGACGAGCGCCGCGCCGGCGAGCCGAAGCGCGCGCTCGCTGCCGCCGTCCGTAACGGCAAGTACGAGGTCGAGGGCTGGCGCATCCGCAAAAACGGCACGCCGTTCTTCATGACCGGCGCGCTGACCGCGATCCGCGACGAGGACGGCTCGCTGATCGGGCTTGCCAATATCATCCGCGACGCCACCGAGCGGCGCGACACCCAGGAGAAACTCGTCGAAGCCCGCGAACAGCTCGCCACCGCGCAGAAGATGGAGGCGATCGGCAAATTGACCGGCGGCATCGCGCATGACTTCAACAATCTGTTGATGATCATCGGCGGCAATGCGCAGACCTTCAAGCGCCTGCTCGATCCGAAATTGCCGCGCGCCATCGAGGCGATCCAGACCGCCGCCAAGCGCGGCGAAAGCCTGACCCGGCAACTCCTCACCTTCTCGCGCCGCCAGCAGCTGTCGCCGACGGTGGTCGATCTCAGCACCAGCATCCGCAATATGCGCACGATGCTGGAGAGCTCGCTGCGCGGCAACATCGTCTATGACGAGAACATCGCGCACGGCATCTGGCCGACCAAAGTCGACCTGGCGGAACTCGAGCTCGCCATCGTGAATATCGCCGTCAATGCGCGCGACGCCATGCCGAACGGTGGCACCTTCACGCTCACCGCCGGCAATGTCGAAACCGACGAATCGCTGCGCGACGATGAGAATAATCAGGGCTATGTCGCGATCTCCTTCAGCGACAGCGGCATGGGCATTCCGCCGAACCTCTTGTCGAAAATCTTCGATCCGTTCTTCACCACCAAGGAAGTCGGCAAGGGCACCGGGCTCGGCCTGTCGCAGGTCTATGGCTTCGCCCATCAGGCCGGCGGCACGGTAACGGCCGACAGCACGGTCGGCGAAGGCACCACGATCACGATCTATCTGCCGTCGTGCAGCGACGAGGCCGGCGCGGCCGAAGAGGCGGCCGTGATCGACACGCAGCGCCTGCAGCGGCCGATGGTGCTCGTCGTCGACGACAGCGCCGAAGTCGCCGAAGTGACGTCGTCGCTGTTCGAGCATCTCGGCTACGACACGGTGTATCGCGATTCCGCCGAAGCCGCGCTGAAACTGCTAAGCGAAGGCGCCAAGATCGACCTCGTATTCAGCGACATCGTGATGCCCGGTACCATCGACGGCGTCGGGCTCGCCGCCGAAGTCCGCGCCCGCTATCCGCATCTGCCGGTGATCCTGACCACGGGCTATAGCGATGCCGCGCAGGCGGCGCCGCCCGACTTGAAGATTTTGCGTAAACCTTTCGACAGCGACATGCTGCGCGGCTTCATTCAAGACACGATGGAAATGAGCCTCGCGTCTTAAAGCCGCGCAAAATCGCGGCACAGTCCTCATGCTTACGCATTCATCCGCGGCAGTTACTGCCTAATCGGCAGCCATCACGACTCGTTGATTCACGCGTGAGTTACGCAGCGTTGACAGGATGGACGCGCTGACCGAATTCACGGCGGGGTGACATCGGTAAAATAATGGAATGGGCAATGGACTCAGTGGAAAAACTCGTGCCGCTTCTGGGCCGCGTCTTGTTGGCTCTGGTTTTCGTGTTGGGCGGCTATGGCAAGATCTGGGCGATGGACTCAACGATCGCGCAAATGGCAAGCCACGACATTCCGATGCCTAATGTTCTGATCTATGGCGTGATCGCGCTCGAGCTCGGCGGCGGTCTCGCGCTGATGCTGGGACTGTTCACGCGCTGGCTCGGTGTTATCTTTGCCTTCTACCTGCTGGTGCTGGCGCTCACCTTCCATGATTACTGGGCCATACCGGCGGCGGAATCGCATGCCCAGCGCGTCGCCTTCCTCGAACATCTCGCGATGATGGGCGGCATGTTTTACGTGTTCGCTTACGGCGCCGGCCCTTACAGCCTCGACGCGCTGTTCGGGCGGACGCGGGCCGCTGCGGCGACGGCCCGCGCGTAATTCGCGTTTTGAAAATCTAGATTCTGATCCGATTCAATTGGATCAGAATCTAGCTCGGCTTGCGCCGTCCAACGAACCGCCATCTGACAAACAGGCATGGCATTTACGGAGGCTAAGACCCGTGCCGATCTATGTCCTCGAACCGCCACAGCGCTACAATCACGCCTATACCGGCCCGGTGATCGAGCGCGTCCTGTCGCTCAAGGAGGCGCGCGCCGCCTGCGCGCATCGCGGCGTTCACGCCGACGCCTGTTCCTGGCAGATCGGCCGCTCCTGCTATCTCGTCATTCCGCGCGGCGGCCCGGTGAAGGACTTGAACGCCTATCGCCGCCATGAACGCGCCCATTGCAACGGCTGGCCCGAGGACCATCCTGAATGAGGGTCATCCTGAATAATGCAGGCTGAGCCCGCGTGGCGCGCTATAATTTGTTCCTCCGAATCACCTCTCGGCAGCCGTCGCACCGCGCCGGCAAAACAGCAACGCCGGCGCCAAAGCATGACCAGCCGCGCCTCTGTGGCCCGCAAGTCAACGTCCCCGCAACCGGATCTGGCGCGCAAGGTTCACGAAGCCTTCGCCGCGCAATGCGCCGGACAAACCGAAAAGGCAATCGAGCTCTACAGCGCGGTCTTACGCAATCGGCCGAGCGAATTCGACGCTTTGCACATGCTCGGCCTCATCGAATATCAGCGCGGGCGGCTGCCGGAAGCGATCAAGCTGATCGGCGCCGCGGTGAAGAGCAATGCCAATTCGGCCGATGCCTGGTCGAATCTCGGCTTGGCGTTCCACGCCCAAGGCGATTATGCGAAAGCGGTGAGCAGCTTCGACCGCGCGCTCGCGATCAAGCCGGACCATGCCGACGTATTGAACAATCGCGGCACCACGCTGAATTGCCTCGGCCGTCACGACGCGGCGCTTGCAGCCTTCGCGCGGGCACTCGACTTGCGGCCCGATTATCTCTTCGCGCGCTTCAACCATGGCTCGACGCTGCTCAAGCTCGAACGCTACGCCGAGGCGCTCGCAAGCTTCGAGACCGCGCTGGCTCTCGCGCCGAACCATCCCGATACGCTGTGTCATCGCGGCAATGCGCTGCTGAAGCTCGACCGCATCGAGGACGCGTTTGCGAGCTACGCGCAGGCGCTCCGTTTCGCGCCGGATCATCCGCATATGCTGCGCAATCACGCGATGGCGCTGCGCCATCTCGGCCGGCCGCGCGACGCGCTCGCCAGCGCGGAAAAAGCGCTGCAGGCGATGCCCGGCTATGCATCGGCGCGCTTTGAGCAGGCGCTCGCTTTATTGGCGCTCGGCGATTTTACCCGCGGATTCACGTTCTATGAATCGCGCTGGGATATTCCGGAATTTGAGCCGCAAAAGCGAAATTTCAGCGGAGCGCCCTGGCTCGGCAACGAGGATATCGCCGGCAAGACGTTGCTCATTCATGCCGAGCAGGGTTTTGGCGATACGCTTCACTTCGTTCGCTATGTGCCGCTCCTTGCGGAGCGCGGCGCCACAATCATTCTCGAAGTCCAGTCGCAGCTGAAAGCACTGCTGTCGCAAACAATCGGCGCGTCCGCCGTCATCGGGCGCGGCGAGCCGCTGCCGCCGTTCGATCGGCATTGCCCGTTGCTGAGCCTGCCGCTGGCATTCCGCACGCAACCCGAGACGATCCCGGCGAACGTGCCTTACATCGTGGCCGATCGCGGGCGTGTCGCGCATTGGGCAGCGCGGCTGTCGGGCTTTGCCGATAAAACCAAGATCGGACTGGTGTGGGCCGGCAATGCAAGCGCCAGCGCGATCGATGCGCGG